>CBEUCN010000051.1:0-7799 GCA_965541635.1 uncultured bacterium | reverse complement strand
TTATTCGCTGCTTCCATAATTCCCGGACCGGCACCGGTCATTACTGCATAGCCATTTCTCGCAAATAAATGTGCAGTTTCCTCTGCCAGTTTATAATATTTACTGTGAGAATTGATACGGGAGGAACCAAAAAATGTAACTGCATTTTTAATCTTGGAGAGAGTCTCGAAACCCTCTACAAATTCACTCATAATTCTGAAAACCCTCCAGGTGTCCTCCTGGGTAAAGTCCTGAAACCTGTTCATCCTTCCTCTCCCCTATTTAAAAAATACATTCATTGATTCCACAGCATCTATGTTCAGACTCAGTAAGAACTCTACATTGGACTTGGTTTTGGACATTTTCTCAATTAAAATTTTCACTGCTTCCTCATTACTTACTTCATGAAGAACCCGCCTTAAAACCCATATTCTCTTCAACTCTTCAGGATCAAGTAAAAGTTCCTCTCTTCTGGTTGCTGATTTTTTAATATCTATTGCAGGATATATTCTTTTCTGGAACAAATTTCTATCTAATTGAAGTTCCATATTACCAGTACCCTTAAATTCTTCAAAAATTACATCGTCCATCTTACTACCTGTATCCACAAGTGCAGTAGCCAGAATGGTTAAACTCCCTCCCTCTTCAATATTCCTTGCAGTACCAAAAAACTTTTTGGGTTTATCCAGCGCGCCAGCGTCAATTCCACCAGTAAGAACCTTTCCACTATGAGGGGCAACTGTATTATATGCCCTTGCCAGCCTCGTAATACTATCCAGAAGTATCACCACATCCTTTCCGGATTCCACAAGTCGCTTGGCTTTTTCTAGAACTATTTCTGCAACCTGGATATGTCTTTCTGCAGGCTCATCAAATGTGGAACTTATAACCTCCCCCTTTACATTCCTTTCCATATCCGTGACTTCTTCAGGACGTTCACCAATGAGCAGGATAATTAAAGCCACATCAGGATAATTAGCACTTATAGCATTGGCAATCTTTTGAAGGATTATGGTCTTTCCACTATAAGGAGGGGCAACAATAAGCCCTCGCTGTCCTTTCCCTATCGGTGTTATCAAATCGATAATTCGGGTAGTTATTTCCTCAGAAGTAGTTTCAAGGATAAACCTCTTATCAGGATAAAGAGGGGTAAGATTATCAAAAAGTATTCTGTCTTTACCCTCTTCTGGAGGTTGATGATTTATCGCCTCTACCTTTAAGAGTGCAAAATATTTTTCTCCTTCTTTGGGAGGTCTTACCTGGCCACTAACAGTGTCCCCAGTTCTAAGACAAAATCTTCTAATTTGGGAGGGAGAAACATATATATCATCTGGAGATGGCAAATAATTATAATTTGGTGACCTCAAAAATCCAAACCCATCAGGAAGAACCTCCAAGACTCCTTCACCAAACATGTAGCCTTCTTTTTGAGATTTGGCTTTAATAATCTTAAATATTAATTCTTGTTTTCTTAAACCAGAAATGCCATTTATCCCTAATTCTTTAGCAAGATTATGAAGGTCAGATATTTTCATATGCTGAAGTTTGGCAATATCCAGAGTCTCTGTAGATAGTCCCTGGGTATCAGTCTTCTGCTCATTATTAATTTTTTCTTCTGCCTGGTTATTATTGCCGGGACTTGATTCCTGAGTAGATTTTCTGGGCATTTTTCATCAACCTCCTTTTTTCTCCATTATTTACCACAACAAAATCAGCCATCTTTTCCTTAATACCGGCAGGGATAAGATATTTGGTTCTGTTGTTGACCTCCTGCCAACTCAACCTGTTTATTCTCTTTTTCCTTATTTCTAGATCTGCTTTTATCCATACTATATAATTACAAAGCTCATCCAAGCCAGATTCAAATAATAAAGGTGCATCTATTGCAATATATTTACTATCAGCAATAGCTATTTTATTCTTCACTCTCTTTATTATAAAAGGATGGGTAATACCAACTAATTTCTGCCAATTTTCTTTATTCCTAAAGGCCTTAGCAGAAAGTTTTTTAGTGGAAATTTCACCATTGTGAAGAATATCTTTACCAAAATATCCTACCAGTTTTTTTTTAACCGTCTCAAGTCGCAGAATATCATGGGCTATATCATCAGTCCAGACAGGATAAACTCCAAATTCTTGTAAACATCTTACAAAACTAGTTTTGCCTGCCCCAATTTCACCGCTTACTCCTATTATAATTTTACCTGACATTAAGGGCGGTTGGCAAGTTTTTTATTTCTTTATACAGGTGAAGGTATTGCCTGGCGGAATTCTTCCAGGAATAATCCAGTTTCATAACTTTTTTCATTACATTACGCCAGACTTTGCGATTGCGATAGAAATTAATTGCTCTCGTTATTGCCTCCACTAAAGCCCTTCCACTGTATTCTCTAAACAAAAATCCTGTTCCATTTTTAGAATCCTGAGTAAGGTCTATAATGGTATCAGCCAACCCTCCAGTTTGTCTTGCTATTGGAAGAGTTCCGTACCTATAACTTATTAACTGCCCGAGGCCACAGGGTTCAAACTTAGAAGGCATTAAAAATAAATCACATCCCGCATATATCTTTTTTGCCAGTATAGGATCAAATTTTAAATTTATAGAAGTATTTCTGGGATATTTAGTAGCAATCTCTTCCATGAGTTGATGATACTTTTTTTCTCCGGTTCCCAGTATTATTAACTGTAAATCAAGCTGACATATTTCATCTATCACTTCTGCTATTAAATCCCAGCCTTTCTGGTTTGTTAACCTTCCAATAGCACCAATAAGGGGAATGTCTCTCCCTATTTCCATTTCATATTCAGTCTGAAGATATTGTTTGTTTATTGCTTTTTTATCAATAGTCTTAATGTTGTAATTCTGAGGTATTTCTTTATCTTCTGCTGGATTCCATACGGAATAATCAATTCCATTAATAATTCCGGTAAGACGGTCACTTCTACCCTTTAATATTCCTTCCATACCAAAACCATACTCTGGTGTTTGAATCTCTTTACTGTAGGTAGGACTAACAGTAGTGATATAATCTGAAAACAAAATAGCCCCCTTCATTAAGTTTATCTTTCCATAATACTCCAGTCCCTGAATAGAAAAAAGTTCTCCTGGAAGAGAAGTTTTTTCCCATTCTTCAGATGGGAACAATCCCTGATAAGCAATATTATGAATTGTAAAAATTGTTCTGGTATTCTTAAAGAATTCATCCTGGGAATAAATTGATTTTATATACACTGGTATCAATGCTGTCTGCCAGTCATTACAGTGAATAATATCAGGAGAAAACCCCTCTCTTTTGGATATTTCCAATACTGATTTACAGTAATATACAAACCGGTCAAGATTATCAGAATAATCTCCCTCTGGTGTACTGTAGAGATAATCACGGTGGAAATATTCCTTGTTATCCACAAAGTATACCCAGACCTTGCCCTGTAATAAATCCCTGTCTCCTTCAATATTTACACATTTATATTTGGGCATTACTATCCTAATATCTACCCCAATTTCTTTCAAAGCAACAGGTAGAGAACCAGCAACGTCTGCCAATCCTCCGGTTTTAGCATAAGGAGCAACTTCACTAGAACAAAATAATACTTTCATTTTCTCAGCCATTTTATCCTCCTTTCAAACCTCAACCTTTTTGAGATCCAACCAGTTATAACCGATTTTAAAATTTACCACCAGGGGTACATCCAGGGTAAGGACGGTTTCCATTTTATCCTTAATTAATTTCATTATCAAGTCTAAATTTTTTTCTCCAGCTTCAAAAAGAAGTTCATCGTGGATCTGTAACAATACATAAATATTGAGATTTCTAATGGTTATCTCTTTGTGCACTTCTACCATTGCCTTTTTAATTATATCAGCAGCAGTTCCTTGAATAGGAGTATTTATCGCCAATCTTTCCCCAAAATTTCTCAAGTTGGGATCAAGAGAATTTATTTCGGGAATATAACGAATACGATTAAATAATGTCTTAACAAATCCTCTTTCTCGGGCTTCCATAATCGCTCTTTCTACATAAGTTTTTACTCCAGGATAAAATTGAAAATAGAATTTTATAAATCGGGAGGCTTCTTCCACAGACAAGTTAAGTTGCTTGGAAAGTCCGAAAGATGAAATTCCATAAATTATTCCAAAGTTTACTGTCTTGGCTATATCCCTCATTTCCTCAGAAACCACTTCTTCCGGAACATTAAATATAAGACTGGCAGTATGGCGATGAATATCTTTGCCTTTTTGAAATGCCTCTATAAGTTTGGAATCTTTAGAAAGATGAGCCAGAATTCTGAGTTCTATTTGAGAATAATCAGCAGAAATAAAAATCATTTCCTTACTAGATGGAATAAATGCTCTTCTGATATTTTTTCCTAACTCTGAACGAATGGGAATTGTCTGAAGATTGGGATTACTACAGCTTAATCTTCCAGTCTGGGTAATAGTTTGATTAAAACTGGTATGGATTCGGGAATCACCAGGGTCAACAGCATTAAGAAGTCCCTGCAGATAAGTAGTTTTAATTTTGGATAGTTCGCGATATTTAAGAATTAATCCTGGAAGAGGATGAAAATTGCTTAATGCTTTTAAAGTCTCCTCATCGGTGGATGGTCCAGTTTTCCCCTTTTTAACTGGCTTTAATTTCAATCTATCAAATAATACAGTGCGTATTTGTTTGGGAGAATTAATATTGAACTCTTTACCAGCAATTGAATATATCTCAGCAATTAATTTTTCTAACTGTTTATCATATTGTTTTAAAAGGTCTTTCAGATAATTTTGATCTACTTTTATTCCCTTCTGTTCCATCTTAGCCAGAACAAACATTAGTGGTTCCTCGATTTGATAATAAAGAGACTTCATATTTTCTTTTTCCAATTTTTGTCTGAGATTGGGATAAATATTTATAAGGGCATGTACCCAGAATTTTGATTTCTCTTTTATATCTTTGTGGTTACATTTAAAAAGTTGAGAGGCAAGTTGAATACTATGATAATGGAGGGCTATTCGATATAATGGATATTCTTCCCACGAAGGGTCCAGAAGATAAGAGACTAATTCCAAATCAAAGACAGGGCTAGCGATATCAATTCCTGTCTTCCACAATAATTTTATTATTTCTTTTCCACAATGACATATTTTTTCCAATTCAGAAGAGGCAAACAGAGTCTTGATACACTCCTTTTCCTTATCTAAAAGTGGAGAAGAAATGATAAAACAACAATCATCTACACATATGTATAATTCTATACCTTCACAATCTAATATTCCGGAAGGTTTAATGATATGGAAGGCAAATAATTTCCTTTTATTAATTTTTTCTATTAAAAATAGTAAATCGGTTTTATTTTCTACAAGATAAGATTTGATCCCAATTTCATTTTTTATGTTCTCCAAGAGTTGATGGATATAGTTTTTAAATTCCAGTCTTTCAAAGATAGGGATTAACTTCTCATAATCGGGTGGAGCAATGGCTAACTTTTGCCAGTCAATATCAATGTTGATTTCCAGATTCAACTCTGCAAGTTTTTTACTTAAAAGTAACTGTTGTTTATTCTCTTCTATTGCTTTCTTCACTTTTGGTGCCAGTTTATCAATATTGGCCAGTATTTTTTCCAAATTTCCAAATTTAGCCACCAGTTCCTTAGCAGTCTTTTCTCCTATTCCAGGAACTCCAGGAATGTTATCTATCTGATCCCCAGTCAAAGCCAGAAAATCTGGAAAATATTTTGGCTCCAAACCATAAACTTCTTTAACCTTGTCCCGGTCAAAATATATATCTTTCTGGGGATTGTAAACAGTAATTTCTTTATCTACAATTTGAAGTATATCTTTATCAGAACTGACCACCACTGGATGTAACCCTAGCTCTTTCCCCTTTATTGCCAAATAAGCCAGAACATCATCAGCTTCATATCCTGGAATTTCAAATATCGCAATATTATAGCCAGAAATTATTTCTTTAATCACTGGTAACTGCGTTTTTAAAGCCTCAGGCATTGGCTTCCTAGTTATTTTATATTTTTCATATTTCTTATGTCTAAATGTAGGAGCCTTGTGGTCAAATGCCACCGCAAGATATTCTGGCTGTGCCTGCTTTATTATTCTTGTTAGCATATTTAAAAATCCATAAATGGCATTAGTAGGGAATCCCTTGGATGTAGTTAAATTAGGTAAAGCATAAAAAGCCCGATAGACATAAGAACTACCGTCAATTAAATACAGGGTGTTATTAGTTGGCATTAATGTCCAAGATGATTGACTATTCTTCTCTGGGAATCAGTTCTATAATCTTTTCGAATTCCTGCTTGGCATTTGTAAAATCATTTTTCTTATAATAATCTATTCCATTTTTATAATGAAGATTTATCTGAGAAAGTCTGTATTGAAAATCTGCCTTTTTATACATTTCCTGATATTTCTTATCATCTGGCACCAGTACCACTGCCTGTTTAAATTCTTTGTAAGCATCTTCAAAAAGCCCTTTTTCAAAAAAGAACATACCTTTTTGGAAATGCTTTTCAGCAGCAACTTTTTTAACTCCTTTTTGCTCCTGAATTTTTCTTGCTACTTCCTGGGCTAAGATTTTTGCTTCCACTTCTTTCGCCTGTTTGGGAGCATATTTCCATAGTTTTTCCCAAGCTTTTTTTGTCCAAGGATCATTAGGGTTGCCTAATTCCACTCTTTTTATAAAATGAGGGATTGCCTGATCAATTTTATTCATATTTTCATACAAAAGAGCAAGATTCATATGGGCCTCTGCAAAATCAGGATTAATTCTTATGGCAATTAAATATTCCTGTTCTGCTTTATCCAGAAGTCCCTTGGTCTCGTAAGCGATACCCAGATCATTGTGAGGAACAGCATAATGAGGGTCAAGGGCTATGGCTTTTTTATAGTAAACAATAGCCAATTCAATATCCCCGGCCTGCTGAGCCTGATACCCCTTTTGACGATATTCTCGCGCCTCCTTGGCAAATTCCTGAGAAAACGCCAGGCCAAAGAAAAATGTAATAATTATGGAACTACTCACAAATATTCTTTTCATTTTCATAATAATAAATTTTTTGCTTTGCCTTCCATACCCAGGGATCATCTTCAGTATTTGACTTCTTCACCCTAAGTTTATAGTACTCAATAGCAAGATCAATTTTTCCCATTTTTTCATATAACTGAGCCAGATTATAATAAGAAGAAAGATAATCCTCATCAACCTCTATTGCTTTTTTAAAAGTTTGTTCTGCTTTTACATAAAGACCATTTTTTTCGTATGCCAGTGCCAGGTCATTTAATATCTCAGGACTGTAAGGATTCAAATAGGCTGCTTTTTTATAGTAAGTTAGAGCCTTTTCCCAGTCACCATTTTTCTGGGCTTCTCTACCTTGGTTCTGATATATTAATGCCTGGTGTTTGGTAAGGTTAGAAAGTTCATAAGTTTTACAACTTACTCCCCCCACTACTAGCATCATCAATAAAAACCTATACATTTTCTTTATTATTATCATTTTTGATACTATTTGTAAAGATAAAATTCATCTATATAAATCCTGCCTTCTTTTACAGTAGTAATTTTTTCATCGAAAACAATTGTGAACTCAGATGATAATTATCTAATGCTGTATTTATCATAGGCCCCTTCTTCCAGGCTTTATACTCCTCTTCTTCGCTTATCCCTTTATATTCAGCAATAATAACATTTTTGTCCTGAAATGAATAAGTTTCTTCTGATACAGAAGATTTTTGTCCCTGAGGAGATGTTTTGGGAGTATGTTTTTCTGAAATCCGAAGCATATCAGAATTTTCATCCTGCTGAGAAAATTGT
>CBEUCN010000050.1:0-8113 GCA_965541635.1 uncultured bacterium | reverse complement strand
GTAAAGGTCTATGCTCGTGCCGGGCAGGGAGCAATAACAACTGCGGTTATACTGGGTTCGGCTTATTTTAAACAGGGTATGTATTCTTATGCCTTCCCTCATTTCGGGGCAGCCAGAATGGGAGCGCCAATGAATGCCTTTATTCGCATTGACAAAAACCCCATAAGGGTGCGGTCCCGAATTTATAACCCGGAGATTGCTCTCGTAATTGATTCCACGCTTATGGATAGCCAGAATGTTTTCGGAGAGGTTAAAGAAGGTGGAATTGTGATAGTTAACTCCAGCAACGGCATAATCCCCAAGTCCGGGGTTAAATTATACGCTATACCTGGAAATGAAATTGCCCAGGAAATTATGGGCAGGCCTCTGGGGAATACTGCAATTTTAGGAGCATATGCTGCAATTATCGGAGAGCCAGATATAGAAAAATTAAAGGCAGTAATTAAAGAGAGGTTTAAAGGTGAGGTGGGAGAGAAAAACGCGCTCTGTGCCCAGAAGGGATACGAATACGGTTTAAAACTTAAATGAGGAGGTAAGGAAAATGTTCGTGCCCATTGTCTCCAAACCCGGAACGAGTTTGCATAATAAGACCGGTTCCTGGAGGATAAGCCAGAAGCCAAAATTTTTACGCCAGAATTGTATTGCCTGTAATATGTGTTTTCTGGTATGTCCGGAGGGATGTATTTCTGGTGAGGGGAAAAATACTTATAAAGCAGATTACGATTACTGCAAGGGATGTGGTTTGTGTGCCTATGTCTGTCCCAAAAATGACATTGTAATGGTGGATGAAAAGGAGGATGTGAAATGAAAGTGTTTATAGAAGGTTCCCATGCGGTGGCAGAAGCAGTTAAGCGGTGTAAGCCCGGTGTGGTTTGCGCCTATCCTATAACTCCCCAGACGCACATCGTGGAGCGGCTTTCAGAGATGGTAGCAGATGGTGATTTGAAGGCAGAGTTTATAAATGTGGAGTCGGAACATTCTGCTGCTTCTGTTGTTTTGGGTTCCACTGCAACTGGTGTCCGGTCTTATACCGCAACTAGTTCTCAGGGATTGATTCTGATGGCTGAGGTGTTATTTAACATTGCAGGTATGAGATTACCTGTGGTTTTGACCTGCGTAAATCGTGCTCTGTCAGCACCTATAAATATCTGGAATGACCATCAGGACTCTATGACCATAAGGGATGCCGGCTGGATTCAACTCTATGCCGAAAATAATCAGGAAGTGCACGACTTGCATTTCATTGCTTATCGCATTGCGGAGAATAAAAATATAATGCTCCCCTGTATGGTGTGTATGGATGGGTATATTCTTTCTCATGGTTATGAGGTAGTGGACTTGGCTGAGCAGGAGATGGTGGATAAATTCTTGCCTCCCTATCAGCCGGAATATAAACTCGACCCAGAAAAGCCTTTAACCTTAGGTCTTTTAGGTGATCCCAATTATTATATGGAAACCAGATGGGCAATTCAGGAGACAATGAAAGAAGCGCTTGATCTGCTTCCGAAAATTGAAAGTGAATTTTCTGAAATTTTTAAAAGACAACAGCCAGTTCTCGTGGAGGAATATAAAACTCAGGATGCGGAGAAAATACTTGTGGCTTTAGGTTCAGTAGCAGGGACTGTTAAAGAAGTGGTGGATGAGTTGCGCAAGGAAGGAGAAAAGGTCGGGCTTCTGAGGATAATTGCCTTCCGTCCTTTTCCTAAGGACCGGGTATTTAATGCCTTGAAGAATGCGGATAAAATTGGAATTCTTGATAAGTCAATCTCCTTAGGTTCCGTAAGTCCCGTATATATGGAAATATCTTCTCTGTTTCAGGAAAGGGGGATAAATAAAAATATAAGTGGATTTGTCGCTGGCCTGGGAGGAAGGGATATTACTCCTGAAGTGGTAAAGGAGATTTTCAAACTGTTGGATGAAAAACCCCAGGCAGTGAGATTCGTGGATTTAAGAGAATGGTACTCTGAAAAATCTCCTATATATAACTGGGAGAGTGTTGCTCAGTCCACTAAATAGTAAGGAGGCGAAAATGGAGGAGAATTTATTTGTAGCCGGTCATACTGCCTGTCCGGGATGCGGCCAGGCAATTGCAGCCAGATTGGTTATGAACGCTGCGGGCAAAAATACAATTGCTACCAGCGCCACTGGCTGTCTGGAAGTTTTCTCCACTGGATTTCCTCACACTTCCTGGAAAGTTGCCTGGATACATTCTTTGTTTGAGAATTCAGCAGCAGTTGCTTCTGGTGTGGAGGCAGCATTGAGACATCTGGGCAGGAAGGAGAATATAAATGTGATTGCCCAGGGAGGAGATGGAGGAACAGCAGATATTGGACTCCAGGCACTATCCGGTATGCTGGAGAGAGGCCATGATGTTCTGTATGTGATGTACGATAATGAGGCCTATATGAACTGTTTAAGCACTGATACTCTGGTGATGACCAGGAATGGGTTGAAGAACATACTGGAAATAGAACTCGGCGAGGAACTGGCTGCGATAAATCTGGAGACCCACGAACTTGTGTACAAGCCCTGTAGCGGGATTTTTAATAATGGAGTAAAGCCCATTTATCGGGTGGAGACTGCTCACCACACCATAAAAGCCACTCCCAATCATCCCTTCTTGGTGTTGAAAAGAAATGGCAGAGGCAGGAGTTATGAGTTTGTGTGGAAGAGGTTAGACCAGTTGGAGATAGGCGATGAACTCGTAACCCTGAAAAGAGTAAGGGAAGAAAATTCCTATCAGTTCGTTTTCCAGAAGGTGGAGAAGGGAGATTATAAAGTTAATAAGTTAAATTCTATAAATCTTCCCCAAAAAAGTAGCCCGGAAGTAATGAAGTATCTGGGAATCTATCTTGGCGACGGCTGGATAAGGGAAGAGAAGGGCGAAGTTGGGTTTGCCCTCCCTGAAGGGTCTGAAGAAAGAGAAAAGCTTATTAACCTCCATCGCAGGATATTCGGGAGCAAAGTTGTTCAGGATAAGATGTATGTATATGTGCATTCTGTAAATCTTGCGAGGTGGATTGGGAGCCTTGGATTTGGAAAAGGGGCAAAGAATAAAACCATTCCTTCCTGGGTGTTTACCTTACCTCTGGAAGAAAAGCGCGCTTTCATTGAAGGGCTGATGTTAGCGGATGGATATAAGTATAATGGGAGCTGGAGATATGTTTCTGCCAGCAAGGATTTACTCAGAAAATTGAGGATTCTGGTAGAAGTTAGTGGATTCAGAGTGGGCAAGGTTCACTGGCAGAGAGTTAAAAAAGGCAAGGAAATCGCGGGGAAGAAATTACTTAAGGATACAGCGTTTGGGTATATCTGTTTTAGCAGGAGACCTCAGCCTGATTTTGAAAACTGGCCAAATCAGGTCAGATACAGAAATTTCTTTGCTGACAATCCTTACTTTAACATTGAGAAGATTAAAAAAATAGAATATATTGGTAAGGATGTAACTATAGATTTAAGAGTGGAGGACGAGCATAATTTCATTGCCGACGGAATCGTGGTTCACAATACTGGTATTCAGAGAAGTGGTATGACTCCTCCGTTTTCCAATACCACCACATCCCCTCCCGGCAAATATTCTCTGGGTAATTCCCGGCCCAAAAAACCCATGGTGGAAATCTGTGCTGCTCATGGGATTCCCTATTCTGCCACTACCACTGTGGGTTATTTCCGGGATGTGGAGAAAAAGGTTAAAAAGGCGCTTTCCATAAAAGGGCCTAAATTTTTGCACATATTTGTCCCCTGTCCTCTGGGCTGGAGGTATCCTTCTTCCCAGACTTTGGAGATTGCCAAACTGGTTGTGGAGACAGGGCTGTTTCCAGTGGTGGAGTATGAAAACGGAAGATTGACAAATGTTATGAGGTTTAAAGAACTGAAGCCAGTTGAGGAATTCTTGAAACTGCAGGGGAGATTCAAGCATTTGATGAAAGATAGTCCCCAAGTAAAGCAGGCAATTGAATTCTTAAATCAGGTGGTAAAATATAATATAGAGAAATATGATTTGATTAAGAAATGAAGATAGATTATCTCTGCATCGGTAATGGAGTTGCCTCCAACAGTGCAGTGGATAAAATTCGGGAGAGGGATAAAAAATCATCAATTGCCATAATTGGAGATGAGAAGTTTGATTTTTATTATCGGCCTCAACTTCCTGACTATTTACTGGATCGTGTTGATGATAACCGTATAGTTTCTGTTACTGAGAAACAATACAGCGATAAAAATATAAAATTAATAAAGTCGCATCAGGTAGTAGCAATTGAGCCTGAGAACAGAAAGGTAAAACTTGATAATGGTGAGGAACTGGAGTACAAAAAACTTTTAATTGCTACCGGGCTTTCGCCATTTACATCACCAATAGGATTCCAGACCTTAAGCGATGTTAAGAGACTTAAAGAAATAATATCAAATATAAACGAGGTGGTAATTGGTGGAGAGTATATCTTTTTGCTGGAACTGGTGAGGGCACTGACCACCTTAAAAAAGAAAATCATTTTTCTGTGCAAGGGCAAAAGGCTTTTAGAAGATCTGCTTGATGAGAGGGCTTCTTGGCATTTAGAACAGTTATTAATTTCCAATGGAGTAAATCTTTTATATCAGACCGAAATAGATAGGATTGACACTAGTCCCGATGGGAAATATTTAATTCACACTCGCCATCCCAATATTAGTGGGCAACGAAAGGATATAATATCAACTGATATTTATTTTATGGCAGATTATGATGATAAAAACAAAAATATGTTTATAAATGCTGGGCTGGAATATGCTGAGTCGGGTTTGTGGGTGGATAGATATATGCAGACCAATAAGCCTGACATTTTTTCTGCCGGTGATGTTGCTAGGGTAAAAGATGGCTATCCCCCCAACATTCTCCGTGTGGGCTGGCAGCGGGCAAAACTTCAGGGAGAGATTGCCGGAGAGAATATGGCAGGTGGGAATATGGAATTTAATCCTTTCTCCACTGCAATTCATATCAGATTTGGCAGGATTAACTTTTTATTTGCAGGAGAGCTACCTTCCACACTTCAGGGTTGTGCCGAAGATATAGTTCTGGAGTCGCTTCCTGATAATTACTACAAGAGGGTTCACATTCAGGAGGGAGTGGTAAAAGGATTTGTTTTTGTGGGTGGCACCAGGGGATTGGCGCGAGTAAAAGAACTGCTTGCTGAGGGCTCTCGTTTGAGTGGAAGTGAGAAGTTCGTTCTTCAAAAGGAGCTAGTTGAAGGTTATGGTGATACCATTTCCCTTCAGATGGCATGTCCAGTGTGCAAGACTATTCTGGATTTACCCATTACTGTAGAAGTTGGAGAAAAGGTCATCTGTGAGGTTTGTGGTGCAGAGTCAGTAGTTTCTAGAACTCGGGTTTCAATGGTAAAATATCTAGAATTAAGATAGGAGGAGGTAGTTATGTCTTGGGAAAAGGAACTTCACAGAGAACTTAGAAAATTAAAGAAGGCATTCTGGAAAACCTTTCTAAATTCTAAGGAGTTTAAGAACTTCAAAAAGAGGTTAAAAGAATTGCATCTGGATGCTGATGTATTTCTGGCTTTATTCATATTTGGAAAAGAACGTGCCAGCCTTTCCACCACCAAGAAGGTTAAAATCAGGACGGGAAGAAAAAGTAGAAGGTTAAAATTAAGCAAGGACGATATGGAATTTCTCAAGATGCACGGAATAAGGTGGGAATGATTTGTCCCTGGAGGTTATTCTACTACCTAAAAAGGAGGTTAAAGTATGAAGGTTAAAGTTGACGCTGATACCTGTATCGGATGTGGTCTGTGCGTGAACACCTGTCCGGATGTTTTTGAACTTGAGGGAGATAAGGCAGTAGTCAAGGTAGAGGAAATTTCAGGAGATGCTGAGACCTGTGCCAAACAGGCTGCCGAGGACTGCCCGGTAAATGCCATCAGTGTAGAATAATCTTAGAAATTTCAGCATTAACTTAAAAAGCCTCGCTCAATGGCCGGGGCTTCTAAATTTCTTTATTTCCTCTGACTGTACCTGCACAATCAGAATCTGTTTCAAGAGGATGGGCAAAGGCTAACTGTGACCACATCTTCTGTGATAATTAGAAATACCAGATCCATGATTCCTCTCAATCCTGTAATTCCAACTTCAAGTGCATATGAAGGCAAATCAGGATTGTAAGGGACACTTATTCCTGATAAGCCATTATGTAATTCCCAGAGAATTAACCTCCCCAGACCTTCTAAAGCATAATCTGCTGCCTGAGGTGAAGAAAAATCCACAATTAAATGCAAGTGTAAATCTTGGGAAGATGCTTCTCCTTCTAGTAGTTTTTCAGCAAATTCTACCAATTGCGCAACTACATCTGGTGTCATTTTTGATATTGCCTCTTCTACTTCTTTAGGATCAGCCGTGGGAAATTGCGTTTGAAGCGCGCGAGTTAAAATCTCAGAAGCGGTTAAATCTATATTGTAGGTTTCTCTTATACGCTGCTCCACGCGGGCTAAGGCCTCTTCATGGGAAAGCCCTTCTTCCTGCATGAGGCGCTGGACTTCATTTGCCCAGTAACTTAATAGCCCTGAATCATCAGAATCGAACAGATTAAGGACTCTTCCAATACCTCTCTCCACCAAGGGCTTTAGATAACCCATATCGGACAACAGCATTTCTGTTGTCTCTAAGCCATCTCTTAAGGCTCTTTCAGCCCAGTAAGTTATAAAGCCATCATCATTATAGTCGTTATCCAGGAAGTTAATTTCACCACTAAGTGCCTCCACCTCATCTTTTATGGTAATCATGGCCTGAAGCAGATTTTCTATATTCTCCAGCCCTTCCTCCATAGCCCTCTGTCCCCAGTAAGTTAAAAAGCCCTGGTGCTGGGGGTTGTTTTCATCATAAGAGCCGAGCAGCTGCTGGATATAAGGCTTGAGGGCATCTATTATTTCATCCGGTATTTCCTGTATCTGGTGGATATTAGTCAAGTCAGAGACATCATATTTAATCTCTTTACCGTTATTGGTTATAACTGTAAGTATGTTGCCGTCATCAGATATTAAGATAGTTTTAGCTTCTGCGATATCATTCTCTGTAATCCTTGCCAATAATTCTCCTGTTTTAACATCATAGATATTTACAGCATCGGTTGCTTTTCCGTAAAACCCTGTTAGAACATATAATCTGTCTTCTTGAGGAGAGAGTAACATATCTTTAATAACTGAGCCGTCGTTTGCTAAATTAGTATTCGGAATATTGGCAATTAGTTTTCCATTCTCATAATCATAGAAGAGGATATAACTACTCTTCCCGGTCAATGTTCCGTTTATAATTTCAGAACCTTCATATCCTATGATAATATATTTATCATTCTGTGCAAAAAATGCATTTTTAAATTCTGGTCTGCCTTTATTTGTATCAGAACCATCCAAAATGCATTGTTCCTGTTTATTAACCAGGTCTATCTCCACTACTGAAAAGTTTACTACTCCCGGACTTGTAACAGTCGTAGAATAAAATATAATGGCTTTAGTGTCATCTTGAGAAATAAGAACTTTCTCAGGAGTGTAATACGTGTTGGGTAAGTGACCATTTGTGTAAATTTGGTCCTCAGGTAAGGTATAAGTATAAAGAATATGCCCATCCTTATCAAAGAATACCACCTCATCATCATTCATATAAAAGGTAACATTGCCCTGAATGTTGTAAGTATCCTTGATAGTTTGCTCAATCTTAGCCAAAGCATCATCGTGGGAAAGATTTTCATCCTCCATTATCCTTTGAACTTCATTTGCCCAGTAACTTAATAGCCCTGAATCATCAGGATCGAACAGATTAAGGACTCTTCCAATACCTCTCTCCACCAAGGGCTTTAGATAACCCATATCGGACAACAGCATTTCTGTTGTCTCTAAGCCATCTCTTAAGGCTCTTTCAGCCCAGTAAGTTATAAAGCCATCATCATTATAGTCGTTATCCAGGAAGTTAATTTCACCACTAAGTGCCTCCACCTCATCTTTTATGGTAATCATGGCCTGAAGCAGATTTTCTATATTCTCCAGCCCTTCCTCCATAGCCCTCTGTCCCCAGTAAGTTAAAAAGCCCTGCTGTTGAGGATTATTTTCATCAAAAGGCACTCCAAGCAATTGCT
>CBEUCN010000049.1:0-8427 GCA_965541635.1 uncultured bacterium | reverse complement strand
AATATTTACTGGTTTATCCTGATAATAAATAATGTCCTCTCCCGTAACTACAATCACAAATTTTCCCTCAGTAAGAAGATCAGCAGTCACTGTTTTGGGGAGATTAACCTTTATTCCTGCAGGTCTTACAAATGTGGATGTAAGCATAAAGAATATAAGTAATAAAAACACACAATCAATTAAAGGAGCAATATCAAGATCTCCCTTCAATACTCGTGTCTTGCGAGGTATTTTAAACATTCCTGCTTTAAATTCATTTCTATTCATTTTATCTTTCTCCTTTCAATACCTGAACAAGTTCAGTTGCTGCCCGTTCCATATTAATGACCATATTATCCACCCGGGTCACTAGGAAGTTATAGGCAATTATCGCCGGAATGGCCACCGAAAGACCACCGACAGTGGTAAGAAGAGCTTCCCAGATGCCACCGGCTAAATCTCCTGGACTTACAGGATTTAAAGCTGTGGCTTTTTCCTGAATAACTTGAAAAGCCTGAACCATTCCAGTCACTGTTCCTAAAAGTCCTATTAGCGGACTTACATGAGCAAGAGTTGCCAATAGATTGAGATTCTTCTCCAGTTTGGGCACCTCGGTAAGGGCAGCTTCTTCCATGGCTTCCTTAATCTCTTGACGAGTTGCAGAATGTTTTAAAAGTCCAGCCTTTATTACTTCAGCAACTGGAGTTGATGTGCGTTCGCAAAGTTCTATTGCTTCCATAATTCTATTTCTACGCACTGCCTCCAATACCTTGCTCATAAAAGAAGCCACATCCAGTTTGTAGCGGTTAAGAGCAATTATCCTTTCGATTATTACAGTAAAGACTGCGATTGAGCATAACAAGATAATGTACATTAAAGGTCCGCCTTTCTGAATCATAACCCACATATTCTACCTCCCTGTTTTTAACTCTTTGATCTTCTCCCGAGCATATATCGCCTCTTCACTCTCTCCTTCTGCCAGCTGTTGGTAAATTTTAAGAGCATCAGATAGTTTACCTTCCTTTTCCAATAATCGTGCACATCTAATCTTTGCCTTGGGGACAAAGGGAATTTGAGACTGGTACATGGAAACTACTTTTAGATATTGTAGAATCGCTTGTGAATATTTACCTTGAGATTCTAAAATCTCACCAATTTTGAAACTGGCTTCGGCTGAAATTATATCATAAGGGGCCTTCTCCAATGCTTTATAAGTATCAACTGCCTGGGTAGCCTCATTCATCTCCGTATAAATATCCCCCAATAGTAGAGTCGCCAACCGGTTAAACTTCTTCCCATTTTTTATCACTTTCTGAAGTAATTCTATCGCCTTCTGGTAGTCTTTTTTCTCCTTCAAAATGCTTGCAGAATAAAATCTGCTCTCTTCCCAGAAATCAGAAGAATTTTTTAAACTCTGAAAGCACTCGATTGCCTTATGCTGCTGCCCTTTCTTATAATAACTCCAAGCCTGCCAGTAAATTGCTTCCTCTCTGACATCAGATTCTTTAGTCAATTGAATTGCATTCTGAAAGTTAGCCAGAGCCTGATCCCAATCTCCAAGATTAAATTTTAACTCTCCAATCTGAAGATAAAGATAGGGTAAAAGTTGAGAATCAGTAATATTTTCTTTAAGCCAATTATATTCCTGCTCTGCAAGAGCCCATTCTTTTTTATGAATATAAATCTGAGCCAAGAGAAAATGGGCATAGACTGAATTTTTTTGCATTTGAGCCAACTTAGAAGCATTTTCATAATCTCCCATGTTAAACAGTATCACTGCCTTATATAATAGAGCCTTCTCCTTCAATGGTGAATTAAAGAATTTTTTAAGGAGATAATTTATCTCTTCCAGAGCCAGTTCATATTCGCCCTTTTTAAAATAGGTGAGTGCTAACTGATAATAGACTTTATCTAACAGGTTGGAATTAGGGAAATTCTGAATGAGATTATTTAAAGCCAGAATTGCAGAATCATAATCCCCTTTATGGTAAAAATCTACTGCCAGTTGATACTGGGCATATTCAGCATAAACTGACTCCGGATAATTTTTTAATACATAATCATACTGCTTGATAGCTAAATCTAATTCTCCTATTTCGGAAAGCAAATCCCCTACCAAACATAAGGCATGTATTTTCAATTCCTGATCATACGCTTTTTTCCCAATCTCCTTAAACTGCTGAATTGCAATATCTATCTTGCCTTCTTTATAGTAAATCCAGCCTAAAGAATAGAGAATTTCTTCTCGAGATAAAGAATTGGGGAATTTTTCTATAAATTCCTCAGCATATCTTTTGGCTTCTTGAAGTTTATTCAAATTATAAAAACAATCCACCAGTTCCAGATAAGCACGGTCTAAGAACTTAGAATTTTTGTATCGGGATATAAACCGCTGATAATATCTTGCAGCAGGAGAATAGAGTTTTTGTTTATAAAGAGAATAGGCCTGAAGATATTTATATTCTTCTTCTATTGGTTGAGGAAGTTTTTGAGGAAAAGAAGAAAAAATAGTTTCTAATTTATGAAACTGTTCTTTTTCTATCTGAATCCATAGCTGAATTAATTTTGCCCTCTGATTCCAATCTTCAGAATAATTTTTAGCAATAAGAGCATCTGTCATCTTCTCTGCCTTTTCAAAATTCTTCTTAGCCACTGCCAGCCGAGCCTGAAAATAAAGATATAGGGGTGACTGGGGATTGAGATATTTGGAAATTAAATCTTGGGCTTTATTCCACTCCTTTTTCCAGATATAAATATAAATAAGATTATTTAAAACTGTTTGTTTATCTTCCTGAGACAACTGTTTAAGGGTTAATATCTGTTGCCAGTATTTAAGGGCAGAATTATAATCACGATGCTCAAGGTAAATATTTCCAAGTTCATATCCTGTAGAGGCTTTTAATTTTTCGTCCTTACTATTATCCCAGACATATTTAAACATCTCCTCAGCCTTGCGAGATTCATTAGCATAACGATATAATTTGCCAAGATAAAAACAGGATTGATATTTTATATCAGGAGAAGCACTATCTTTAAGGATATTGAAGATATCAGTAGCCTGAGGATATTTGTGAAGATTGTAAAAAGAGATTGCTTTTAAAAGCAGAACTTGATCCTGATATTGAGATTGAGGATAGCGCTTTAAAAACCCATCTACTGCCCTTGCTGTAAGAGAATAAAATCCCTGTTCATAACTTTTGACAATTGAAGAATAATCTTCTTTTTCTCCTGCCTGAGTGTGATGAATAAAAGTAATAAAGAGAACAAAGGTTAAAATAAATCTAATCATGATTATTTTATATTAGCATCTCACTATCTTTTTCTCAATATCTGTTTCAAGAATTTAGCAGTATAAGAATTATCCACCCTTGCTACCTCTTCTGGGGAACCACAGGCAACTATATAGCCACCATCATCTCCACCTTCAGGTCCAAGGTCAATTATGTAATCTGCACATTTGATTACATCAAGATTATGTTCGATAACTACTACAGTATTCCCCCCTTCCACCAGACGGTAAAGGACACTCAGTAACTTCTGAACATCAGCAAAATGAAGTCCTGTAGTAGGTTCATCTAAAATATACAATGTTCTACCTGTTGCTCGTCGCGAAAGCTCCGCACTCAGTTTTATCCGCTGGGCTTCTCCGCCGGAAAGAGTAGGTGCTGGCTGACCAAGTTGAATGTAACCCAGACCTACGTCTTTAAGTAATTGTAATTTTTCTCTTATTTTTGGAATATCCTTAAATAATTCATAAGCCTCATCCACAGTCATTTCCAGCACATCAGCAATATTCTTCCCCTTATATTTAACCTCAAGTGTCTGGCGATTATACCTTTTGCCTTTACAGACATCACAATTCACATATACATCGGGTAAAAAATGCATCTCTATTTTTTTAACTCCGTCTCCCTGACAGGCCTCGCATCTACCTCCTTTCACATTGAAACTAAACCTACCTGGTTTATATCCTCTGATTCTGGACTCAGGAAGAAGGGCAAAAAACTCCCTAATAGGAGTAAATGCTCCTGTATAGGTTGCAGGATTGGATCGGGGAGTCCTCCCAATAGGGGACTGATCAACCACTATTACTTTATCAATATGTTCCAATCCCCTTATTTCTTTGTGCCTTCCAGGCTTTAACCTACTTCTATAAAAATGTCTGCTTAATGCTCTGTAAAGTATCTCATCAATAAGTGTGCTTTTACCAGAGCCAGAGACACCCGTTACACATACAAATACTCCCAGAGGAATTTTTACATTTATTTTTTTGAGGTTATGCTCCTCGGCTGCTACTATCTCAATATAGGGTCGATTTCTATAATTCCTTCTTCTATTAGGAATTTCTATATTTAATTCTCCTCTAAGGTATTTAGCAGTAATTGACTTTTTAGATTTTAACAGGCCTTCTCTTTTCCCCTGATAGACCACATATCCTCCATTTTTACCAGCCCCAGGACCAAGGTCAATCACATAATCAGCACTGTTAATAGTTTGAGGGTCATGTTCCACCACAATCACAGTATTTCCAAGATCCCTTAACTGTAAAAGGATATTAAGAAGTCTAAGAGTATCCCGAGGGTGAAGTCCTATTGTCGGTTCATCTAAAATATAAGTAACTCCAACAAGACCGGAACCAATCTGAGTAGCAAGACGAATCCTTTGAGATTCCCCCCCCGAAAGAGTATTACTTGGTCTATCCAGAGTGAGATAATCAAGGCCAACATCTTTGAGATAATCCAGTCTGCGAAGAATTTCTTTAATAATATTTTCAGCAATTTTTGCCCTCATGGCATCAAGTTTCAAATTAACGAAAAACTCCCGCGCCTCTTTCACACTGAATCTACATACATCAGCAATTGATAATCCCTGAATTTTTACTGCTAAGCTCTGAGGTTTTAGTCTTGTTCCCTTACAGTGAGGACAGGGCAAGTTACTCATATATTTACTCAATTCCTCCTTGAGATAGTCACTATCAGTCTCATTAAAAAGCCTCTCCACATGATGAACAACTCCTTCAAATCTTCTACCCCAGATATCTTCATCACTTCCATACAGTATTATCTCCTGGATTCTGCGAGGAAGTTTCTTAAAAGGAGTGTGAAGGTCAAAATTATAATATTCGGCCACATCTCGCAATAAACTGCGATAATACATAATATAACCCCGGCCCCCTTTCCTCCAAGGGTCAATAGCACCTTCTGCTAACGACTTATCCTTGTCAGGAATTACAAGATCGGGATCAACTTCAAGCTTTGTCCCTAATCCTAGACAGACAGGACAGGCACCATAAGGACTGTTAAATGAAAACATCCTGGGTTCAATCTCTTCATAACTTACTCCACATACCACACAGGCAAATTGCTGACTGAAAGTTTCCTTTATTACAGTATCTTGGTAGTGATATTCAATTTCACACAGCCCTTCTCCATATCTCAGGGCAGTTTCTACAGAATCTGCTATTCTTTCGCGGGAATCTGGCTTTAAAGTCAGTCTATCAACGAGAACAGAGATCTCATGCTTTTTATACTTGTGGAGTTTAATATCTTTATCCAGATCTTGAATCTGGCCATCAACCTTTACCCGAATGAATCCCTCCTTACGTAAATTCCTGAAAAGTTCCTGATATTCTCCCTTCCTCCCCCTTACCACAGGAGCAAAGATAAATAATTTGCCCCCTTTTGTGAGCTGTAAAATTCTCTCAATTATTTCCTGCGAGCTCTGCTGTTTAATTGGCCGCCCACATTTATAACAGTGTGGCTCTCCCACTCTGGCAAATAAAAGACGTAAATAATCATAAATTTCAGTCTGAGTAGCAACTGTAGATCGAGGATTACCTCCTGCTGTCCTCTGTTCTATGGATATGGTGGGAGAAAGGCCTTCAATCTTCTCAACGTTAGGCTTCTGAAGTTGCTGTAAGAACTGCCGAGCATAAGCAGAAAGACTCTCCACAAATTTCCTCTGCCCTTCAGCGTAAATGGTATCAAATGCCAGTGATGATTTCCCAGAACCACTTACACCAGTAATAATTATTAACCTGTTGCGAGGAAGAGTTACATCTATATTTTTTAAATTGTGCTCTCTGGCTCCATAAATTTTAATATATTGGGAATGTCTCATCTCCTCTACCAGTCTAAAACCAGTTTTTTCTTCTTTAACCACCAGTAAACAAACTCATACACAGCATCACTGTTTCTCAATCTACCTTCAGCAATACCATGGCTAATATCTAGTGCTAATCTCTGAATATCCTGCTCATTAAGATTCTCAACTACCTGATTTGCCTTTACTGTTGCTTCCGAAATTGTAAAATTTAATTTTTTGTGTAAATAATTCCGAAGGCACTCTACTGGAAATGCTCGTAGATAACCTATCTTTTCCTGGCTGGGATCAATCTCTACCTGATTCCTCCTCAATATTTGGATATACTGATCAGGAACAAGCAATTCCTGGAACCTGCCTTCTCCTAATATGATAGTCTCAGTAGTAAATCCACAAACCTTGACATTTTCTTCCATTCCATAATGTCCCAGTCCTCTAAGGGTAAATATTAAACTATTGGGATTTGCCTCAGCCAATTTTTCTATCTGATCCCGAAAATATTTATCCCGAATAACAACATTATACTCCCAGAACCCTTGATTATATTCTTTTATCTTTTCTACATAGCCATTAATATTCCCATGGCAGAATAGTTTCACAGCCAGTTGATTCAATTCCAGTTCATCAAATGCAGTTATTGCTTTCCAGTTCTCATACTTTAAATTTTCCATTTCCACCCTGACTTTAAACTTCGCCAGATAATGATATATTTTGTCATAAAACTGAGTAGGATCGGTAATTCCTATTCCTTTTTCTATAAATTTTAACTCCCGGAGCAAAGAATATTTGGCAGATTCAAAACCATCGCGTTCGGAGTTGTTATTAATGGTGTGTATGGATTTTTCAGGTATCAGCCCTAATTCATCAACATATATTAAATTATAACCTGCTTTGTTAGCCTGTTTATATAACTTGTCAAATATTTCTTTAAAGAGATAAAATTCCTCATTATGATAGGAATACAAAAATACAATTCTTCCTTTCTTCTCCACTGGTTTATACCTAATAACAAGTACCCCGGGAAGGGGTAAAGAAATAAAGATGCCTGACCAATCTTTAAGGAACTCCTCTTGCCTGACAACTATTTTTCTTCTGTTACTTATAAGCTGGATGCCTGTAGGGCTTAGTTTTGCTATATAGAATATTCCTTTATATTGCGTAATTATTGGCTCTGTAAATCTGGTTATTTGCTGATAATTCTCTAACACAAATCTATTAAGATACAAACCATGTTTGCGTCCGACTCTTACCACTGAATCAAAAATATTCTGACTCTGTTTAAGTTCGGTCTCTATCTCCACTATGGAGATATTCTTACCATAGAATTCAAGCAACTTCTTAAGGGCAAATGCTGCCGAATAAACATCATATTCAGCCCATAAATGTAAAGGGGAAAGAGTTACCAAAATCAGAATAAAAAAGATTAACTTTCTTTTCATTCTGTCTCCATTATCTTATTTATAATCTTTTTGATCTCCTGTTCCTTTGTCTTAGGTATCACTTCACCCTCAATAACAATTTCCTTATCATTGGCGATGGCTTTCTTTATTAAAAATATTGTTTGAGTTTGAAGATGAATTTTATAGACAAAATTACTATCAGGAAGTTTTTTTAATTTTAGTTTCATTGCAATTTTACAATCTTTATCTTGTCGCCAATTTTTGCTTTTAAAAATTTTTGAGCACAACCACCAGGCTTGGCAATTTCCAGAAAATTTTTTGACTCCCAGATGGCTATTAAATCCTTACTGGTATCATAACACCTGGAGATCCCCTCAATTATTCTTCCCTTATATTCTATTTTAAATTTCCTCCATCCCAATTTCTCAAATTCCTCCCTATCCAGACAGGTAATTAAATTTCCAAATCTATCAATGTGAATTACCGCTGCTGTTATTTCTTTTTCTCTTATCTGGGGCTGAGGGAATTTTATCCTAACTATCTTGTCAACCTTCTTGCCCATCTGTAATACATTTTCCCCTTTACTCAAATAAGCAGCAACAGGGGCAAATATATCGCGGCCGTGGAAGGTAAAACTTACAGGATTTAGACTGTACTTTTCCTTCTCCGCCTTGATTATAATTTCGGGATGAAATTTCTCATAAATCAAACTCAACACTCCGTTATCAGGAGCGATGAAATAATATCCTTCTGCTTTCATAATTATGATATCTCTTTTCGTACCCACCCCAGGATCAACTACTATCAAAAATATGCTCCCTTGGGGGAAAAATTTATAAGTTTTATATATCACTATTCCAGCCCAGATTATATCTTGAGAAGAAATACCATGAGTAAGGTCAATAATCTTAACTTCAGGATTTATGGAACAAATCACCCCTTTCAT
>CBEUCN010000048.1:0-8886 GCA_965541635.1 uncultured bacterium | reverse complement strand
TGGAAATCAACCTCAGGTATATATCCCAGAAGTTCTCTGGCTCTGGAAATATCTGCCAAAGTATGTCTTACATCCCCAGGACGAGGAGGTTTAAATTTTGGTTTTAAATCATAACCAAAATAGTTTTTTATAAACTCATAGAGCTCAAGTACAGTATAGGCTTTACCGCTGGCTATATTAAAAACCTTGCCTTTAGCCTCAGGTTTAATTGCTGAAAGAATGTTTGCCTTTACCACATTATCTACATAGGTAAAATCTCGACTCTGATATCCGTCTCCATATATGGGAGGATTTTCACCTGTAAGGAAACAAACAATAAATTTCGGTATCACCACAGCATATTTACTTTCTAAGGACTGCCGGGGTCCAAAAACATTAAAATACCTAAGACAGACAGTTTCCACATTATAGAGATGATTAAATACATTGCAGTAGTATTCACCATTCAATTTGGTAGCAGCATATATAGAAATAGGATTGGGTAAATCAGTTTCTCTTTCTGGTAAATCCTGTCTCTCCCCATATACTGAACTGGATGAAGCATAAACCACCCTTTTAACTTCACATTCTCTAGCGGCTAAAAGGACATTTAACGTCCCCCTGACATTTACTTCATCGTATTCCTGAGGGTTATGATACGATTTAGGAACTGACCTCAGTGCAGCTTGATGCAATACATAATCAGCGTATTTGAATTCTTTTTTTAAAATATCAAGATCACGAATATCAGCCTCTATAACTTCCAACTCCCCTTTAACTACTTGTTCAGAAAATTGAAGATTTTCTCTCTTTCCAGCAGAAAAATTGTCTATAACTTTTACTTTCTCACCTTGATGTAAAAGTTCCTCTACGATGTGAGAACCAATAAAACCCGCTCCTCCAGTAACTATCCAGTAAGCCATTTATATCTTCTCCACATTTTTACTCTTCCAAGGTATGGCGTTTCTGGTATCTATAATAAGTTTGCAATTTTTAAACATCGAATAATCAATCTTCTTATGATTGGTTACAATGAGGACACAATCAAAATTTTTTATTTTAGCAGGATTCAGTCGCAAAGATTTGAATTTCCTGTTACCTAATTTCAGTTCCGGAATATAAGGATCAAAATATCTGATATCTGCTCCTTTATTTAATAATTCTTCCATTATTTCCAGAGCAGGAGATTCTCTAAGGTCATTGACATCAGGTTTATAGGTAATTCCTACAACTAAAACTTTTGCCCCCTTAACTGTCTTCTTCCTGAAATTGAGAGCAGAGATAAGTTTGTCTATTACATAATGTGGCATGTAAGAATTTATTTCCTGAGCAGTTTTTATCAACCGGGGTTCATATCCTGATAATCTCGCCTTCCATACCAGATACATAGGATCAGAAGGAATACAATGCCCTCCAATCCCAGGTCCAGGATAGAAAGGCATAAAACCAAATGGTTTGGTGCTGGCTACAGAAATTACCTCCCAGACATCTATGCCCAATTTATTACATATAAGTGCGGTCTCATTTGCCAGAGCAATATTTACACTCCGAAATGAATTTTCCAGAAGTTTAACCATCTCTGCCACCCTGGGAGATGAAACCAGCATGACCTTTTCCACTATCTGGCTGTAAAGTAACCCAGCCATTTCCGTACATTTTTTTGTCACTCCTCCTATAACCTTAGGAATATTTCTAGTTTTAAATTGCTGGTTACCAGGATCCACTCGCTCTGGAGAGAAAGCAAGATAGAAATCTTTGCCTACTTTGAAATTTTTTGACTGCAATAATGGAAGAATAATCTCCTCAGTGGTCCCGGGATAGGTTGTGCTTTCCAGAATAATGATTTTACCCTTACTCAAGTAATTTTTAATCTCAGAACTAGCAGATAATACAAATGATAAATCAGGCTCTCCTGTCTTCCTCAATGGCGTGGGCACACAAATAATTATTGCATCTGCTTTTTTTATTTGAGAATAATCCGTAGTGGGAATAAATCTTGAGGAGTTAATCACATTTTTTAAGTCTTCTGTGGTTACATCCAGAATGTAGGAATCCCCCCTTTTAAGGTTCGCCACTCTATTATAATCTATTTCCACTCCCAGGACTTTAAATCCCTGACGGGCAAATTCCACTGCTAATGGTAATCCCACATACCCCAGCCCAATGACAGCAATAGTCGCCTTTTTATTTTTTATTTTATTTTTAAGATCAGACATAATTCCCAATTATAATCTAATTTTCTATTTTGTAAACACTCAACACTCGCGGAGAGGAAAACGAGTATCAGCACAAATAGAGCAGAATTTACATAACCGGCATTTTTCCAACGAAGGTGTGGGACTAAAGTCCTCTATACTTTTAACCACCAGCATTCTGTGGGCAGAAGTGATAATTTTTTCAGCCCATTTTTCTATCTCCCAAGCAGAATACCTTTTCCTCTCTATCCGAGGTTCAGAAAGATAGTAATAATTACAGGAAACATTTTCTCGTTCAATATTAAACTTCTCCTCTGCCCAAAGAACCAAACTGCAGGCTTCAAGGTTAAAAACCTCAGGATTAACTGAAGAAGTCATAACCAATTTAGAAATAATTACCTTCTGGGGGTCTTGAAAAACAAAATCTGGTGCCACTAAAATTGGTAGTCCCTTATATAAAACCTTCTCCTGGAGACGATAAAAATATCCTTGAGTACCTGAAGGATGAAATAGAGAGAGGAAATTATTCAAATAATTATTGATTACTTTTCTCATTTCCTCAAAAGAGAAATAGGCTTGTTCTCCCGGAATCAAAAAATCAGAAGGATTACGCAATATTTGATATAATTTTTGTTCCAAATTTTCTTTCACGTGGTTAAGAGAGTTACCTTTTATCAGTTCTTCTATCCCTTCCAGTATTAAATTCCGTTGCAACTCCTCTCGGGATAAAAGAGATTTTAAGGTCATCAGTTTTTGTTTGTCTATTCCCTGCTCCCATTCCATAATATAATTATAGTAATAACCACGGGGACAGAAATCCCACCACCATTGCCGTTCATAAGACCAAGCAAATTTTCTTCTCCAAGCAATGTTCATAATTTAATTTTACCTATAAATTCTACCTCGATCCTGCTGGGCATATAAATTTAAAAATGCCTCTCGAAATGTGTTTATAAATCTATCTCTATCAGATTCCATCACCAGGGCCCCACAGGCAGGAGGATGTCCACCGGCAGAGAGGCTGGTATAATAGTTTCTCTGCAATTTCAAAATCTGAGTTATATCTATAGAACAATTTATCCCCCGCCGAATTTCAAAACTGAATTTATCTTGCCAGGCCTGTCCCACAAGTATAATTTCATTTTTGTATTTGGAAGATAAACTGGAAGCAACCAGCCCTGATATGTAATGCTGACTTTCTATAATATATATTACCAAAGGCAAACTTTCATCCTGAATTGAATTATTCTCAGCAGAAATACATGCCTGGCGAACAGCAATATCCACTCCTGATTTCCTCCTTTGTAGTTCTCTGGCTAAAGGAATTCTAAAATCAAAGAAGATAGAAGGATTATTTTGCAGAAAAGCCTCATATGCAAGTTGATATGATACATCGTTATTTTTAGAATCACAGTGAAAATAGCCCGCATTTATCATGAATGTTATCTGGGACAGACTACTATTAGTGTCATAACCTGACTTTATAAGGTCCCGATACTCCTTCAGTATAATTTCTTTCAATTCTTGGTCCTCATCCAAAGCATGATCTCCAATAAGACCTGCCCCCATAAGCCAAATTCGGGAATCCTGAGTTTGAAATTTACGGAATAGAGAATAGCCAAAATAGGATGCCGGAAATGTATGTGCTTGGGGTAAAAGACGGGGATTAAGATAAAAAATATCTTTATGATCTGAAAGCAGTTTTTTAAGTTCAGAATCATCAACCTTATGGTGGTCATATATCAATATTCTTTCAACTTTATTTTTCCAGTCTCCCAGTAAAACTCCGTCACTGACAACATCAAGATCGAGAAAAATTACAACCTGGGGGCTGTATTGCCGAATCAACTCTTTCTGAAATTGAAGGTCATATTCAGAGCTTAATACCCATAAGCGTTTAGTTAATCTAAGCCCCAGCCTTTTAATTACATAACTGCAAAATACTGCTGCTACACATCCATCACAATCAGCATGATGAATAAGCCAGATATTATCTGTTTTTTTAAGTTTTAGAAGATAACTTCTAAATTTATCTACTCCCTGATTCCACTCCATAATTATAATTGAATAAATTTTAAAATCTGGGACTTATATATTCCTAATTCCCTCAACCTGGAAGGGGTAAGATATACCTTTCGCCTGAGATTTATAATACGAGTTGCAAGATTATGTCCGATACCTGGGACTCTTATCAATTCTGGAAAACCTGCTTTATTTATATTTATCTTTCTTATAAGGTTTTTCTCTGCCCATGCTAATTTAGGGTCTTTATCTAATATAAGATTGCCTTGCAAATCATAAATCAGTTCCTGAGGTTTAAAACCATATAATCTTATAAGATAATCAGCCTGATAAAGCCTTGTAATTCTTAAATCCTCACATTTCAAATTTCCCTCCAAAGGAGTAAACTTTACTGGTTGAAACCCAGAATAATAAACTCTGTTAATTCCTAATTGAGTATAGAGTCGATAAGCAAAACTCAATATTGTGCGGTCATCTTCCTCTCCCACACCAACTATAATCTGGGTTGTGGCTCCAGATTTAATTCCATATTTTTTAGCTAATTGGGACAACTTTTTTAAACTGGTATACAACTTCAAGAAATTTTTACGAGGTGCAATTCTGGCAATATATTTTTCTCCTGGGGCTTCCAAATTTAGTGATACTCTGTCGCTGAATTTAAAAACTGCCTCAGTTACATCAAGATTGGCACCTGGAATTACTTTGGAATGAATATAACCAGGATAATGGCATTTTTTTCTTAAAATCTCAATGACTTTTAAAATTTCAAGTTGAACTCGAGAGGGATTATCATAAACACCAGAGGAGATAAAAAGACCATTAACTTTTCCTCGAGAATAAAGAGTCATAAATACTTTAACAACTTCGTCAATTTTGAACTTATACCGTTTACAATTTCGAGATGCTCTATTAGCACAGTAGAGACAATCATTATAACAGATGTTAGAAAGTAATATTTTAAATACCGGAACTACTTTCCCTTTTGCCCGGGCAGGATATATAAATTCTTCTGAAAGTAAATCAGGACATTGCTCAAATCTTGCCAACTGCAAGGATAACTCTAACTTGTCATCCAGACTGAGATCTGTTTTTATTGCTACCATAAGATTATTATCTTAAGAAATTGTGTTGGAAGCAAATAAGTTTTATGTTAAACTATTTATTAAAAGTTGGAGGTAAAAATTATGGAGGAACAGAGTGCAATCTGTCCAGTATGTGGGGAAGAAATCATGTTAGATTATCGTCCTGAAATTGGCGAAATAATTTATTGTCCCCAATGTGGCGCCAATTGTGAAGTATTAAGAAACGATCCCCTTACCTTACGAGAACTGGAGGAAGATAACTTCTTAGAAGAAGAAAACGAAGAAGATTATCTTTAACTTTTAGATATGGAGAGATTCATCCCGAGGTTAGAACAGAGATTAGAACTGCGGCTTAAACTTTTGCCGCAATTCTGGCAGTTAATAAATTTAGTTCAGATTCCCATCACGCAACTTAAAGAAAAACTGGAAGAAGAAAGTGAAGAAAATCCCCTTCTGGAACTGGAAGAAGAGGAGCAGGCAGATATACCAGAAGAAAGCGATTTTGAAATTGAAGAGGAGAATGCCTGGTGGGAACAGAGAGTACCTCAAACTTCAGTAGATGAGGAGAAAAAAGCATATTTAGAAAGTCTAATTATCAAACCGGAGTCACTTCAGGAACATCTTTTAAAACAGCTCTCTCTACAAAAATTAAGTAAAAAAAATCTGGAAATTGCTGAACAGATTATAGGGAATATAGACGAAGACGGATATTTTAAAGGGGATATTAGCGAAATAGCAAAAAAATACAAAGCGAGTAAAAAAACCGTAGAAAAAGTCCTAAAACTTATCCAGACATTTGATCCTTTAGGTGTAGGAGCGCGAGATTTAAAAGAATGCTTAACGGTTCAGCTTAAAGCAAAGGGATTCACAAACAAAGAATTTGAAGAAATTATCTCCCACTATCTTACTGAACTTGCCACCCATGATTATGAAAAAATAGAAAAAGAACTTAACATTTCGGAAGATAAACTTCAGAAATTCATAAAAATCCTAAAAACTCTGGATCCCAAGCCGGGGAGAAATTATACCAATTCATTTCCCAGTTATGCCATTCCAGAACTTCTCTTAGAAATAGATGACGAAGGCAATTTTCACCTCTATCTGAATGAACGTGAGATACCCAAGATCCGAATAAACAAAAATTATCTCAAACTTCTTAAAGATCCCAATACTCCTAAAGATGCTAAAAAATTTCTTAGAGGAAAATTGAAATCTGCCCGAGAGTTAATCTCTGCACTGGAACAGAGGAATAAAACAATTCTTAAAATAGCCAATTTTTTGATAAATTATCAGAAAGAGTTCTTTCTTAATGGCAAATCAGCATTAAGACCTCTGACATTGAGAAAAGTAGCAGAAGAGACTGGATTGGATGAATCAACCATTTCCCGAGCAGTAAGCGGAAAGTTTATGGAAACCCCTCAGGGAATCATTGAACTTCGAGAACTGTTTAGCGGGCAGATAAAAGGAATATCTAGTGAATATATAAAGGAAAAAATAAAAGAAATAATAGCAGAAGAAAATCCCAGTAAACCATTGAGCGATGGCAAAATTGCTGAAATTTTAAAACAGGAAGGTATTGAAATTGCCCGCAGGACAGTGGCAAAATATAGAGAAGAGATGAAAATATTACCAGCAAAATTGAGAAGGAGGTAGAGATGGAAGAATATGTAAGTCCTTTCCCAGAAATCATTGGTCAAAATGAGAAAATGCGTGAAGTATTCAGGGTGATGGAGAAAGTTGTAAATACTGACAGTACTGTACTTATACGGGGGGAAACCGGAACTGGTAAAGAATTAGTAGCCAAAGCCCTTCATTACCATGGCAAGAGAAGGAACGGTCCATTTATAGCCGTCAACTGCTCGGCACTTACAGAGACCCTTCTGGAATCAGAACTTTTCGGACATGTGCGAGGGTCATTTACAGGAGCAGTAGCGGAAAAGAAAGGACTGTTTGAAGTTGCTGACAAAGGAACATTTTTCTTAGATGAAGTAAGCGAAATATCTCCCGGCTTGCAGGCAAAACTTTTAAGAGTTCTTCAGGAAGGAACGATTAAAAAAGTAGGAGGGACTCAAGATATCCCGGTAGATGTAAGAATAATTGCTGCCACCAACAGAGACCTGGAGAAAGAGGTGGACATGGGTAGATTCCGAAGGGATTTATATTATCGTTTAACGGTGATAGAAATCACTCTTCCTCCTCTGAGGGAAAGGAAGGATGACATCCCTTTACTGGCGGAACATTTTTTAAAAATTTATGCTGAAAAAAACAACAAACAGGACAAAATAAGAGGCATATCTCCTGATGCTATGAAAATGCTTCTGGAATATGATTGGCCTGGGAATGTCCGAGAACTGGAACATGAAATAGAAAGGGCAGTAATTTTAGGAGAAGGACCGAATATCCTACCATCTGACCTTTCAGAGAAGATAAAAGCAGGAGGAGTGAAATTAAAATTAGAAGAAATTAAAGACAAAACCTTAAAAGGCGTGATGGAAAGTTATGAAAGAAAACTTCTAACAGATATTTTGTTTGAACTCCGTTGGAACAAAACCAAGGTAGCAGAACTCCTGGGAATTTCCAGACAAGCTTTAAACAAGAAAATAGACAAGTATGGTATAGATAGAAGAAAGAGAAAAAAGAAATAAACTAATCTTTTAAATATTCAAGAAAACCACATACTTCACCCATACAGAGGGATCAATAATAATTCAGGTGCTTACGGACCATATTGGAGATATGAACCTTGGCTTCACGGGGAATATTATCAAACTCTGCTCCTACCTCATACCTATTGGTGTGGGAATCTCTGGCTGTCCATACAATTCTAATAACCGCTTTCACTGCTGAAATATCCCCAAGATTAAGATTCACAACAAATCTTGCATTTTTAGGGAGAAAACGCTCGCTGGTGAATCTTAATCCTCCCTCACTGATATCTTTAGTTTCAGAATCGGCAGGAAGATGGTTAAATTCTCCCACTCCTCTGTATTTTAGAGGTAAATTAACCTTTACACGAGGCCATCTTCTTCTTTCAATTCCTTCATAACTCATACACCCCACCCCTTTTTATTAATTTTACAGACATTTAATTATACCTCCTATTTTAAATTTACCATATAGAGAAAGGTTTGTCAAATCTAGGGTGAATTTTTTACAACAGTAGTATATGGTATACACTTAACTTATCCAGTTATATTATGGAGTAACAAGATTACCTTCCTTCAGTAAAGAACTTTTTGAAAAAATTAAAACATTAGCCAGAAACAAACATCTCTTACATGCAGGGAAAGCCAAAAGCCCAAAACAAAATACTACTCTTAAACTTGATAACCAAGATAAACAACCTGAAATTTCTCACATACCTTAGCCAATCTTTTTCTGTAATCAAAATTTAAATAAATTAAGCCTAAATTTTGAAAACGAACCACTTAAAATCAAATGGAAAAGATATATGGATTTCCTCAAAGACCCAGGCTTACTGAAAAAAGAATACCCAAAAATATCCCTCATAAAATGCTCCAGCAGGAAGAGAAAAAGATAAAAAATTTGAAGGATAAGCACCCCCAGTTGGGGTGCAAGAAGACTTAAAGCAATGTATAATCTGGGAT
>CBEUCN010000047.1:0-8908 GCA_965541635.1 uncultured bacterium | reverse complement strand
GAAGGTATTATTCAGGCACTTGGTGAAATTAAAGAAATAGAAAAAATAAGTTATGCTGGAAGTGTAAGAAGGAAGAGAGAAACAGTTAAGGATATAGATATTCTGGTGACCACAAAGGGTAATCCTTTAAAAATTATGGAAAAATTTGTAAGTTTACCCAATGTGGAGAAAGTCCTGGCTAAGGGACATACCAAATCCAGCATTTTAACCACAGAAGGTATTCAGGTAGACCTCAGGGTTGTGGAGCCGAATTGTTTTGGTGCTGCTTTACAGTATTTTACTGGTTCCAAAAACCATAATATTCATTTGCGAACCATTGCCCAGAAACAGCACCTTAAGATAAATGAGTATGGGGTTTTTGAAGAAAAAACTGATAAAAAGATTGCTGGAAGAACGGAAGAAGAGATTTACAGATTATTTAAAATGGACTGGATACCCCCCGAGTTAAGAGAAGACCAGGGAGAAATTGAAGCCGCAATGGAGAAACGACTTCCCAAACTTGTGGAATTAAAAGATATCAAAGGAGATCTCCATACTCATACCAATTGGAGTGATGGTGGACACAGCCTAGAAGAGATGGTAGCATTTCTGGCTGGAAGAGGATACGAGTATTCTGCAATCAGTGACCATTCCAAATCTCTGGGAGTGGCAAAAGGTCTGGATGAGAAAAGGCTATTAACCCAGATAGAAGAAATTCGCAAACTTCAAAAAAAATATCCTGATTTTAAAATTTTAACTGGAATTGAAGTAGATATAAGAAGCGATGGCTCTCTGGATTTAGAGGAAGAGGTTTTAAGGAAAGTGGATGTAGTTGTGGGCGCAATTCACACTGGCTTCAAACAGGGTAAGGAAAAATTAACCACACGTTTAGAGAAAGCAATAAAAACTGGCTTGGTTGATTTCATTGCTCATCCTACCAGCAGGTTAATGGGAGAAAGAGATGGTTATGAACTTGACTGGGACAGAATTTTCAAACTGGCAAAAAAATATGATACTGGATTTGAGATAAATGCTTATTATCTCCGGCTGGATTTAAATGATATCTTAGCCCGGAGAGCAAAGGAGATGGGATTATTTTTGACTGTAAATACTGATGCCCATTTTCAGGACCAGCTGGATATGATAAAATATGGAGTAGCAGTTGCCCGACGGGCATGGCTGGAAAAAAAGGATGTTATTAATTGCTGGCCGTATAAAGATGTGATTAAATTCCTGAGAAATAAAAAAAAGAAAAGGAGTTGATAATATGTTTAAGGTCTGCCCTCAATGTAATTATATTTATGATGGGAAAAAATGGTTTCAGGACGATGAACTCCTGAAAAAAATAAACAGGCATAACGAAGCCCAGAAGATGCTGTGCACTGCCTGTAAACGAATCAGAGATAAAATTGCCTGTGGAATAGTCTATTTAGAGGCTGATTTTTTAAAACAAAAAGAGGAAGAGGTAAAGAAATTCATTCGTAAGGAAGAGGAGGTAGAGCAATCCAGAAACCATCTTTCACGAATTTTAAGGATTTACTGGGATAATAACAAACTGGTAGTAGAGACCATAAATCAGCAACTGGCTGTCCATATTGGTAAAAAAATGAAAAAGATGTATGGTGGACACCTGGAGATAACCGGGGGGCAATCAGGACATCATTCCCGGGGAGAAGATGACCGTGAGGAAGTAATTGTAAAATGGCACCTGTAAGGAGGTGATAAGTTATGGTAGCAGGATTTCGCACTTTTCTATTACTCCTGGCTTTAACTCTGTTATTTATATGGATAGGCCAGTTAATTGCTGGCCAAACAGGTATGATGATTGCATTTATTCTGGCTTTGGCTATGAATTTTTTCAGTTACTGGTATTCGGATAGAATTGTGCTTTCAATTTACAGAGCAAAACCATTATCTCCACAATCTGCACCTCAGGTATATAAAGCAGTGGAAGAGCTGTGTCAACAAGCAAATTTACCTGTTCCCAGAATATATTATATAAATACTGAGATGCCCAATGCTTTTGCTACTGGAAGAAATCCCAGAAATTCTGCAATATGTGTAACGCGGGGACTTTTGAATATTATGGATTATGAGGAATTAAAAGGTGTTTTAGGACATGAACTGGCTCACATCAAAAATAGAGATACTTTAATTCAAACAATTGCTGCTACAATCGCAGGAGCAATTATGGTTCTGGCAAATATGGCCAGATGGGCTATGATTTTCGGCGGATATTCTGATGATCGCGAGCGGGGAGCAAATCCCTTGGCATTTCTGATAGTAGCCATTGTTGCCCCTATTGCTGCTCTATTAATTCAGATGGCAATTTCCCGCCAGCGAGAGTTTCATGCTGATGCCAGTGGGGCTAAATTTGCTAAAAATCCTCTAGGCTTGGCAAATGCTTTAATTAAACTGGAAGAATATTCTAAACATCGCAAATATGCAGTTCATCCTGCCACTGCTCATCTTTTTATTGTTAATCCCCTTAAAGGAGGAGGTATTGCCAGCCTATTCTCCACCCATCCTCCCATACCTGTACGGGTGGAGAGGTTGAGGAAAATGGCTGTTTAATTTATACAACATATTGTATTTTTCTCTTGACAACATACAATAAATTGTATTATATTTATTTTAGAGAAAGGAGGCAAAAATGGCTGTAAATATTTCCGAAAATGCCCGTAGAGTTCTGGAGAAAAGATACCTAGCAAAGGATGAACAGGGAAATGTTATTGAGACTCCAGAAGAATTATTTCGAAGAGTGGCCAGACATATCGCTAGTGCAGAAAAACTTTATAATAAAAGTCCGGAAGAAATCCAGAAGTTGGAAGATGCTTTTTACGAAATAATGACAAATCTGGAATTCATGCCCAATTCTCCTACCCTGATGAATGCCGGCAGACCCTTAGGACAGCTCAGTGCCTGTTTTGTTCTTCCTATAGAAGATTCTTTGGATTCCATATTTGAGACTCTGAAAGCCGCAGCATTAATTCACAAATCAGGAGGAGGCACCGGTTTTGATTTCTCCAGATTAAGGCCCAAAAACAGCAGAGTGCGTTCTACTGACGGAGTCTCATCCGGTCCAATTTCATTTATGAAGGTTTACAACGCAGCTACTCAGGAAATAAAACAGGGCGGAAGAAGAAGAGGAGCAAATATGGGAATTTTAAGGGTGGACCATCCTGACATTCTGGATTTCATCACCGCCAAGGACGACAATAAGGAAATTACCAATTTCAACATTTCAGTAGCAGTAACTGATGATTTTATGAAAAAGGTTGAAAAAGATGAAGAATATGAACTTATTGATCCCCATACTCACCAGGTAAAGGGGAAGTTAAAAGCCCGGGAAGTATTTGACAAAATCGTAAAACAGGCCTGGAAAAATGGTGAACCGGGAATAATTTTCATAGACAGGATAAACAAAGATAATCCCACTCCCCACCTGGGTAAAATAGAATCCACCAATCCTTGTCTACCAGCATATGCCTGGATTATGACTGCCCAAGGGCCGAGACAAGTTGCCGACATAGTAGGGAAACAGTTTACAGCAGTGGTAAATGGTCAATTCTGGACTTCTTCTCCGGAAGGATTTTTTCTAACTGGATTAAAACCTGTATACAAAATTTCTACTGAGGAAGGACTGGAATTGTTTGTAACTCTTGACCACCCTGTGTGTAAACTAAAGCGCAAAACAAGGTATAAAATAGAAACTGAATGGGTAAAAGCAGGAGAGTTAAAAAAAGGAGACAAAATTATTCTTAACAATCATCGCAATATCAATCATTGGGAAGGAAAGTTCGGCTTTGAGGAGGGATATCTGATAGGACTCCTTCTGGGGGATGGAACATTAAAGAAAGATAAATTTGTGTTATCATCCTGGGGTGAAAATCCAGGAAGTAAAGCAGTAAGAGAACTGGCTCTTGCCTGCACTGAACCTCTACCACACAGAGCCGATTTTAAAGGATGGGCATCCGTAAAAGGACGGACAGAATATAGGATGTCACTGGCTCATCTTAAAAAAGTAAGCAGGGAATTAGGGTTAACGTCTACCCATAAAAAAATCACTGAACAGATGGAAAAGGCTTCTTCTGAATTCTGTAAGGGTTTAATCCGAGGATTATTTGACTGCGATGGCAGTGTCCAGGCAAATCCTTATAAAGGCATAAGCATACGACTTGCTCAAAGCAACTTAGAAATTCTTAAAGCAGTTCAACGCATTTTATTAAGATTGGGAATATATTCCAAAATTTATACCAACAGAAGGCCCCAAGGATTTACCTCTATGCCAGACGGCAGAGGTGGACAGAAAATGTACCACCAAGCCCAGCATGAATTAGTTATCTGTAATGAAAGCCTTTATCTTTTCTACCAGAAAATAGGATTTGGGGATGTAGAAAAAAGAGAGCGTCTTGAGAATCTCCTTACCAATTATAAAAGAAAATTAAATAAGGAATGGTTTATAGCCACTGTAAAGGAAGTTACCTTTAAAGATGAAGAACTGGTTTTTGACGCCAAAATCCCTGGGAAGAACGCTTTTGACGCTAATGGCTTTTATGTCCATAATTGTGGCGAACAGCCCCTTTTACCTTATGAATCCTGTAATCTTGGAAGTATTAATCTGGCTAAAATGGTTAAAGAAGAAAATGGTAAAGTGGAAATAGACTGGGAAAAATTAAGAAAGGTAACTCACCTCAGCGTGCATTTCCTGGATAATGTGATAGATGCAAATCAATTTCCGCTCCCCCAGATAGAAGAAAAAACAAAACTGACTAGGAAAATAGGCCTGGGGGTGATGGGCTGGGCAGATATGTTGATCCAATTGGGTATACCATATAATTCTGATAGGGCAATAAGTTTAGCAGAGGAGGTAATGGGATTTATTTTAAATGAAGCAATAGTAAAATCTCAACAACTGGCAGAAGAAAAAGGTGTTTTTCCTGCTTACGAAGGAAGTATCTGGCACCAGAAAGGGATAAAAATTCGCAATGCCACGCTGACAACAATTGCCCCTACTGGAACTATAAGTATTATTGCAGGCTGTTCCTCAGGGGTGGAGCCATTATTTGCTCTGGTATTTACTCGCCATGTAATGGATAATGACCGCTTGCTGGAGGTAAATCCCTATTTTGAAAAAATGGCTCGCAAACGTGGATTTTACTCCCAGGAGTTAATGAATAAAATTGCTGAAAAAGGAAGCTGTCAGGAATTCCCGGAAGTTCCTGAAGATGTAAAAAGAATATTTGTTACCGCTCATGACATTACACCGGATTGGCATATTAAAATGCAGGCTGCTTTTCAAAAATACATCCACAATGCTACCTCTAAAACAATAAACTTTCCTCATTCAGCAACTGTAGAAGATGTAAGAAAAGCTTATCTTTTGGCTTATAAACTGGGATGCAAGGGTATAACAATATATCGAGACAAAAGCAGGGAAGAACAGGTAATAAATATTGGTAAATCACAGGAAAAGATAGAAGCAAAAACGACTCCAGAAAAATTTAAGATTGCACCTCGTCCCCGGCCTCAGGTGGTAAGAGGAACAACTACAAAAATCACAACCGGTTGCGGCTCGTTATATGTAACCATAAACGAAGACGAGGATGGGCACCCATTTGAGGTATTTATGCAGATGGGTAAAGCTGGAGGCTGTGCCGCCTCTCAATTGGAAGCAATAGGAAGACTGATCTCAATGTCATTAAGAGCAGGTGTGGATCCCAAAGAAATAATCAATCAGTTGCGAGGAATTCGCTGCCCTTCTCCATCTTGGGAAAAAGGGGGAACAAGGATATTTTCCTGTGCTGATGCCATTGCTAAAGTTATTGAGGATAGATTAAGAGAAAAAGAAGAGAAAGGGGAATTAAAACCTCAGGAGGTGAGAACTCCGATTTATGTTAAGGAGAAAAATATCGTGGGGGTATGTCCTGACTGTGGAAGTGCTCTGATTCATGAAGAGGGATGTGTAAAGTGTATGAGTTGTGGATATTCCAAATGCTGAGAAAGGAGCTGAAAAATGCTTAAATCTGATACCTGGATTAAAAAGATGGCTTATGAATATAAAATGATTGAGCCCTTTGAAGAAAAGCAAATCTCGCGAGGAGTTATAAGTTACGGCCTTTCCAGTTATGGATATGATATAAGAGTAGCAGATGAATTTAAAATTTTTGCTCCTGTAAATTCCTCCCAGATTGACCCCAAAAGATTTGATTCTTCATTATTTATAGATTACAAGGGGCCGGTGTGTATTATCCCTCCCAATTCATTTATCCTGGCACGCTCTTTAGAGTACTTCCGAATTCCCAGAAATGTATTAACAATCTGTGTGGGGAAATCTTCTTATGCCCGGTGTGGGATAATTGTGAATGTTACTCCCTTTGAACCAGAATGGGAAGGATACGCCACCCTGGAAATATCCAACACCTCACCTCTGCCAGCAAGAATTTATGCTCATGAGGGAATTGCTCAGGTAATATTTCTGGAAAGTTCTGAGATTTGTTCTGTCTCCTATAAAGATAAAAGAGGGAAATACCAGGCTCAGAACGAGATTACTTTACCCAAAATATAAAAGGGATCCTATCTCTTGACACCGAAGAGTTTCCTGAAGAGGATAAATACCGGCAGTAATAATATTCCAAATATAAATCCCCCAATGTGAGCAAACCAGGCAATTCCACCCAAAGGAGATTCTCCTGCTAATGAAGAAAATCCAGCAATAAATTGATAAATGAACCACAATCCGATAAATAGATATGCCGGCACTTTTACCACTTCAAAGAAAATAAATATTGGAACCAGAACAACTATTCTGGCACTGGGGAAAAGGATCATGTAAGCAGCCAGTAATCCCGAAATTGCGCCTGAGGCTCCCACTGTAGGAATTAAGGAACCAGGATTGGCAACGCTGTGGATTACTCCTGCACCTATTCCACAGATAATATAATAATAAATAAATGCCAGATGACCGACAAAATCTTCCACGTTGGATCCAAATATCCAGAGATAAAACATATTAGCCATAAGATGAAGCCAATTGGCATGTAAGAACATATAGGTTAAAAGTGTCAGATAGTAATGGGGCTGATGGGAAAACAGCATTTTAAAGGGAATAAGTGCCAGATTATTCCGGAGAAACTGATAATTGGAATGAGTTGCCTGATAGAAAAAAATCGTGGTATTTACAGAAATGAGCAGCAATGTGGCTACAGGAACCTTTCTGATTCTGCGGTCGGATTTTAAAGGTATCATTCTTTCAAATTCTTAAAAACAGAATCCAGAAGAACACCTATCTTTTTTGTGTATCCACCTTCCAGCACGCCAAAAATCGGTTTAAACTGCCGCAGTTTCTCTCCAATTTTTTCATAACAACTGATAGTCAATTGAAACTGAGTAAGAAGGTCTTCACAATAGGTATCCAGACCAAGGGAAAGAGAGACCAGTTGCGGTTTAAAATCTTTAATTATCTGAAATGCCTCCTCGAGGGCAATTAAATACCGCCCATCATCAGTTCCGGGAGGTAGCGTTATGTTGTAACAATTTCCTTCTGATTTCAGTCCTGTCCCGGGATAAAGAGGCACCTGATGGAGTGAGATGTAAATCACATTTTCTCTCCCTATAAAAATATCCTGGGTTCCGTTGCCATGATGAGCATCTATATCCAAAATAGCAACTCTTTTCCCCTCATTTAATGCCTTTGCCACTGCTACTGCAATGTTGTTGAGATAGCAGAATCCCCCCAGAAAATTTTTTCCAGCGTGATGACCTGGTGGTCGCATTAAAGAAAATGCCACCCCGTCATTCATAGCAACCTCATAAGCAGTTATTGCTCCATCTACTGCCAGTTTGGCATAAGAATAGATGCCTTCTATTCTGGGAGTATCAGGATCATAGAAATTACCTTTTTTGACTCTGGTAATATGCTCCCAGGTATGGACATTAAGTATTAACTCTTCCGAAAAGTCCCGTGGTAAAATAAATTCGTAGTTTTTATCTTTAAGATAGTCATAAGCAAGTTTTACCCGCTGGGGAGATTCCGGATGTCCCGGGGAAGAATACTCCAGACATCTGCTATCAAATATGATCTTCATTTCTGTTTACTATCCAAAATTATAGTTACCGGTCCTGCATTTACCAGTTCTACATCCATCTTAGCACCAAATATCCCTTTTTGGACTTTTAAATTCTGAGTTTGAAGATAATCGAACAATTTATTAAACATTTCTCTGGCTTTATCAGGAGGCATGGCATAATCAAATGAGGGTCTTCGCCCCTTCCTACAATCTCCATAGAGAGTAAACTGGGGAACTAAAAGAATCTCTCCTTTTATATCCAGAATGGAATAATTAAACTTACCAGCCTCATCCTCAAAAATTCTAAGATTTATTATCTTATTTGCCAGCCAGAGTATATCATCATCATTATCATCTTTGCCAATCCCAACTAAAACTACAAGCCCTCTACCAATTTTTGCTATCTGCTCTCCCCAGACTTTTACACCTGCCTCAGCAACCCTCTGAATTACTGCTCTCACTTCTCAAAAACTCCTGAATTAACTGTTTTGCTTTCTGTTCGTCTTTCTTATTTACCACGATTCTGCCGGCACCTTTAGTCAAGGTGTAAATCCCATTATATGCTGAATCATAAAAAGAACGAATCTCGGCCCTGATACCATTCTCTTCCAGAAACTTTTTCAACAACTGCCCTTCCACTATATCAGAAAATGTATAAACTTCCACCAATTCCATCTCATCTCCTCCATTATTTGAAAACATAGGGAACACTTCTCCCTAATAAAAAAGAGCCAAAGGATGTTTTGAAGGGCGTTTTTATTGCGAGCGGGCACGGTCCCTCCCGATAAATATCGGGGGGGGAGCAAGCAATAAAGCCGAGTGAAATTTCCTCGCTGGGGAAATTTCACGTCCCTGAAAAA
>CBEUCN010000046.1:0-9104 GCA_965541635.1 uncultured bacterium | reverse complement strand
TAATGGCAAGGGAAGAAAAAAATCCCTGCTGTGAAAATTGAGCCTGGGGAAAATAACAAGATTATAATCAAAATACCATACAATCAGGATGTCTCCGTTCATTCTTTGAGACATAGTTTTGCTACGCATCTTTTAGAAAGCGGAATCGATTTAAGGTATATTCAGGAACTTCTGAGACATGAGAGTTTAAAAACAACAGAGATTTATCTGCATGTAAGCACAAAAAATTTTTCTGCAATAAAGAACCCGCTTGATAACTTTTTTAAGAGAAGATGAAAGTTGAGCAAAACAACAAAAAATAATAGTTGTTCAGAGGAATATATGCGAACAGTTTTGTATATCTTATCAACTTGACAGTATATCTGAACAGTTCGGATGTGAATGAGTTAGGTGACATTTTGCGTAAGGAGAAATAAAAGATGTTAAGTAAGTTAATAGAAATATTTGAGGATGAAAAACTTGTAAAGAGGATTAAAAATAAACTGCCATATCTATTTCAACTTGCAGAATTGGAAAGTTCAAGAGCAGGAAAAGTTGGGATGGAAGTAGGCTCTCTTCGTGAAAAAATAATCATTGCTTTGCTCATTTATAAATTTGGAGAAGAAAATGTAGAAACTGAAATCTCTATTACAGAGCCAGAGGTTGATGTAAAATTATTTGGCGAGCCGATATCCATAAAAACAATTACAGGTAAAAGTCTCAGTGGAGTTAAACTTATATGGACAGTTGATGCGCAAAAGGCAAGGGGATTTAGAGAGAGTTATTATCCACATTGCGACATTTTATTAGTTCAAATTAATTGGGGAAGCACTGGTGGGTTTTATTACATTCCACTGGAAGCTCAAAGAAAACTTTTTGATAGAATAGGCAGGAACAGATATATTAAACTACCTAAGCCAGGCACAAATCCGAGGGGAGTAGAAATAACTAAGGAGGCATTAACGACTTTAGTTAACGATAATTTATCCAGAAGTATTAAAATAAGATGGCAGAAAACAAAAATTGAGTTTAACCCCTATAAAAGATGGATAGATCACTGGAGAGAAGATTGAAAATGAAAAGAGGGAAGAGAGGGACAAAAACAAGTTCGTTTGGATCGCCAGGTAGGATAAATCACGATTCTACTCCCTTTTATACCAATAAATTATATGAAGGTTTACCAAAAGAGCAAAAAATGAAATACATAGAAAATCACATTCCTAAGGAATTCTTAAATAAAATATTTTGTAAATCTTCAGAAAAAATGGAAGAATTGCCTGATAATAGCGTTCATCTGATGGTGACCTCACCACCATATAATGTAGGAAAAGAATATGATAAGGATTTTACTCTCGAGGAGTATCTTGAATTTTTAAAAAGAGTTTGGGAGGAAGTTTACAGGGTTCTTGTTCCTGGTGGAAGAGTCTGTATCAATATCGCTAATCTCGGAAGAAAGCCATATATTCCTCTTCATGCTTTTATTATAAGGGATATGCTGGATGTCGGATTTCTTATGAGGGGAGAAATAATATGGAATAAAGCATCTTCCGCAAGTCCATCAACTGCATGGGGGAGCTGGTGTTCTGCCGCAAACCCAACGCTAAGAGATGTTCATGAGTATATTCTGGTCTTCTCTAAGGGAACATTTCAAAGAAAAAACGTTAATAAAAGAAAAAGCACCATTTCAAGAGAAGAATTTTTGGAATTCACGAAAAGTGTGTGGACATTCCCTGCTGTTTCTGCAAAGGAGATAGGACATCCTGCACCATTCCCTGTAGAACTTCCTTATAGATGTATTCAGCTTTATACATATAAAGGCGAGGTAGTTTTGGATCCATTCATGGGAAGTGGGCAAACTGCAATTGCTGCAATAAAGGCAGGAAGATACTATGTAGGATACGATATAGAAGAAGAGTATGTTAAATTAGCAGAAAAAAGAATAAAGAAATTTTTGATTGAGTGCAAATCTCCCAGGCTATTTGAATTTACTAGAAGAAATAAATGATTGGTAAAACGGCGTATAACAGCGAACATACAGTTTTACTTCGCTACGCTCAAATTTCCCAACGGAAAATTTCGTATGTCTGCAAATCGGTAGGAGTAATTGAACCTCGGCAGGTTTATGAAAAAAAATCAAGTAAGTTAAAATGCAAATGATTGAATATAAAGGAATAATTGAACAGATACGAAAATTAGGAGAATGTTTCAAAGATGGAGAATTTATTGAATCTCCATTTGATGTGCCAATAGAGGAGGAAAGACGAGGAGATCCCGATCAGAGAGACGATGACTTAAATTTTCCTCAAGGAGAGAATGTATGTGTATCACTTGAACAGACATTGCCACAAGGTAAAAAGAGAATTGATAACGTATCTTATAGACCCCGTTTGATATATTTTCTGGACGGTTCCTTGCGAACAAAATATTTAGGCGATTATATAGAAGGAGAAAGAAGTTTCCCTATTTTAGCGTCTGAAGTGTCTTGTGCAGTTATGAAAAGAGAAGGAAGATTACTAAGACCTTGTAAAGTTGATAAGAGACTCGTTTTCATATTTCCACATAAGAATACCGGGCTTATTTCAGACACTATCTACGAGAAACTTGAAGAATTAAACAGGCAATGGGAAGAGGCAAATAGCTTTTTAAGAATAGATTTCTTGCGGAAAGAGAGACAAGAGATAAGAGATTTAAGATATTCGATGTTAGGAAAAGCGAGGGATATTATGCATTCCTTAGAACATGAAGTAGCTGAAGGTTTAGATAGAGGAGATGACTGGCTCGTTATGGATGGAGCTATCAGAAAGGAGGAATTCCTCAAATTAGATAACACAATCGGATTGGCTAAATCTTTTAGCAGAAAACCCGTTTTTGATCTTGGAGATGGAAGACCACTAATGATTACAACCTATCTTTCACAAATAAGAGATGGAGAAAGATCAGCAGTATTTAAAAAAGAAAAAGTTGGATTTTGGTATGTCAGACTTAGAACATATCCTCCGATGGAGCCTTTGGGAGGATTAGTGAAAATCGATTTCAGATTAGATGAAGAGGAATTGTCTCAAGAAACAATAGAGCTTATTGATGAAATTTCTGCAGAAATATATGCTCTACGTTCTCCTTCTGTTTATCCTCATCCTCGCTGGCCATCATTTATATATCCAATTCGACTGACTGAAGAAATCATGCGTAGTATGCACATAAACAAGGAAATAATAGGTTATTATGGTCGAGAACTTAAAAGGGTTATAGGAGGTGCGAGATATGCCTGACGAAGAAAGAAAAAATGAACCTATAGGAAAAACGAGTTCTCCACAAAGAGACCCAAATAAAACAAGTGTATTTTTCTTCTGGGTTAAGAGTGGAGTACGCTTAAATCCATTTGACTTTGTTGTTGCAGAACACATAGATGGCTCAAAAACTGTTGGGGTTGTTGATGAGATATTTGCATATACAGATTCAGATTCTCACCTAACCAACTTCATAGGTAGTGAATTAGGCGAACCCACTGCACAACCTTATGTTGACAGAGTTTCAACAATGGTAGCAAGAGCACGGGTTTTAAGAAATATGAGAAGCGATAATCGAGAAGAGCTCTATATGCCGATTCCGGCGGAGAGGAAAGTGTATTTTGCAGATGAAAATGCAATAAGAAGTGCCTTAGGCTTTGACCAAATTTTAGGGGAACGAATCCCTGGTGGTCTAATAAAACAGAGTAATGGAAAGCTTACCCCAATTTACTTAGATTCAGTTTATATAGTAGGGCCAGAAGGAGCGCATGCAAATGCTACTGGAATATCAGGTCTTGCTACAAAAACATCCTACTTAATGTTTCTGATCTATTCCATTTACAAGAAACTTGAAAATGTTTCAGTGGTAATATTTAATGTAAAGCACTCAGATCTGCTTCATATAGATGAAGAGGCTGAAGATCTTACAGAGCAGGATAGGGAAATGTATGAAAAACTAGAATTGGACATCACTCCATTCGAAAATGTCACTTATTTTTTGCCCCGTGGGCGAAGAGGGCAACCAGATTCTGATGAACCACCACAAAATTACCAATTATATGCTTACGCTTTTCAGGATGTTTATCACAACTTGGATTTATTATTCGCTGAGGTTCCTGACCCCCAGTTTACGATTGACGCATTCGTTCGATATGTCCGGGACAACTGGCAAAGTGGACGAATACAATTTCCATATGAGCAAAATAAAGGACAAAGAATAATTGCAAGCGCTAATACTTGGGATGAACTGATAAACATACCCGATGAAGCTATATCCCAAGCCGTTTATAATATGCCTAGGCATTCAACGCCACCAAGAATTAAACGCGAATTACGAAGACTTACCAGTTACTCAATTTTTGTCAGTCAGCTAAGTCGCAATGAAGTCTATTTAGGAAAAGCCGTTCGTAATAACATACAACCGGGCCATATTAGTGTCATAGATATCTACAGAGTCCCAAGCATAAATTGGCCGTTTATAATCGGAGATGTCATGAGAAACATCGAACAACTATATCGTGAAACAGAATTAAGAGAACTTCCACATCTTCTGATATTTATCGACGAGTTAAACACATTTGCTCCCGCTGGTGAACGAGAACCAAATCCAGTAACAGAGCAGATAATTGAAATTGCTAGAAAAGGAAGGGCTAGACGAACTGCGCTCTTTGGTGCACAACAGTTTAAGAGTGAGGTTCATAAACAAGTGTGGGGGAATTGCACGCTTCATGTTATAGGGAGGACTGGAAGTGCAGAGCTTCGAACAGCCCCTTATGGGGAATTAGATGAGTATACAAAGAATCAGATACTCAATTTGAGGCAAGGGGAAATTGTTCTCTCATTTAAAGTTTGGCGATATCCAATAAAAGTTATTTTTCCGAGACCGCCATATAGAAGACTTGCAAGGAGTTAAGATGACTAAAAAAATACTTTTAGTAGAACCAGATTATTACACTCGTTTTCCTCCACTGGGACTTCTTAAATTGGCAACTTACTTTCGTAATCAAGGTTTTAAAATAGAATTGGTAAGAGGGTGCAAGAAACCAAGTTTCATACCAGATGAAATCTATGTGACAAGTCTTTTTACATATGCTTGGAAACCTGTTCATAAGGCCGTGAAATTTTACAAGAGATTTTTCCCTAAAAGTAAAGTTATACTTGGAGGAATTTACGCATCATTGCTTCCAGATCATGCTGCTAAATCTGGAGCAGATGTTATTTATCGAGGTATTTTTGAAGAAGCTGACACATGTGTTCCTGCATGGGATTTAGTTCCAGAATGGGACGGTAGCATTATTTTTACATCAAGAGGATGCATAAGGAATTGTTCTTTCTGTGCCGTTCCAAAAATTGAGGGAAAATTAAGAGAGATAATTTCAAGCATCAAACCCTATGTATATCCCAAACATACAAGGATAATATTTTGGGACAATAATATTTTGGCAACAAAAAACTGGAAAAACATATTTGATGAACTTGAAGAATTAAACAAATGGGTGGATTTTAACCAAGGGCTGGATGCAAGACTAATAAACGAAGAAGTTGCTCGAAAATTGGCAAGATTGAAATTAAAATATGTAAGGTTAGCTTACGATGATAGAGCACAAAGAGAAAAATTGAAAAAAGCTATTGATCATCTGGCAGAAGCGGGTATTAGGAAAAGGTCTATTATAGTTTATACTTTGTATAATTTTCATGATGACCCTGAAGATTTTAAAGAGAGAATTACCGAGTTATTAAACTGGGGAGTAGTAAGTTATCCGATGAGATATGAGCCATTAACATCGCTAAAAAAAAATTCTTACATTTCAAAGAATTGGACACAAAAAGAACTTGAAATGGTTGCGAAAGCAAGAAGAGTGTTAGGCTATGGAGGAGCTTTTCCACCTTATGAAGGTTTAGTAAAGAAATTTTCAAAAGCAAAAAATTTCTATGAGGCATTTAGTTTAAGAGAGTCCAAACAAGGAAAGAGGAAAACCAACAAACGTGCAAGATGGGCTGGTGGATTGGATTGGAGGAAAGCTATATGTTTATCAAAATGATATTGCCCGCCTTTGTCCGACTACGGTTGCTAACGCTCTCTAATAAGCAGGCATCTGCAATGTGCCTTCGGCACTTGGCCCAAATCCTTGCTACGCTCGAACTTCGTATACTCGCCAAACATTAGGCAGCATGCAGGAAAAAAACATAAATTATTCCTAACATCTAAATAAATGGTGGAAATTATGAAAATAAAAGAAGCGATTGAGGAATTCAAAAAGGAGATCAAAAAACTATATGGTAAAAGATTAAAGCATATTATACTCTATGGCTCTTATGCGAGAGGTAGTGCTACAGAACACTCTGACATAGATTTGCTCATTGTTCTCGAAGGTAAGGTAAAACCCGGGGAGGAAATTGACAGAATGATAGAGATAATAACGGAAATAAATTTGAGATATGACGTGTTAATATCAATTTATCCTGTTTCAGAGGAGGATTATAAAAAGGTAAATAGTCCACTACTTATAAATGTGCGAAGGGAAGGTATTCCAGTATGAAAGAGATAAAATCTCTGGTAGAGAAAGCAAAAAAGTATTTAAGGAGTGCTGAAATACTCCATAAGGAAGGCGATTATGAATCTTCGGTTTCAAGAACCTACTATGCAATGTTTTACTGTGCGCAAGCGATGTTGCTTACGAAAAATCTATCATTTTCCTCTCATAAGGGTGTAATTTCCGCTTTTGGTGAGCATTTTGTAAAAACAGGTGTCTTCCCAAAAGAGATGGGGAGAGAGTTAAATAGAGCATTTGAGAAAAGACAATTAGGAGATTATGAATACACTTTTGTGATATCCAAGAAGGAAGCTGAAGAATTGCTTGAGAGTGGAAAGAAATTCGTGAATGAGATAGTTCAACATCTGAAGAAGAAAAAGATATTATAACTGCACGTAGTCTAACAGCGGACATACGGCTACACTTAGCTCCGCCAAATTGGCTTACTTCGTATGTCTGCAAACCGTTAAGTGCCATTATTAGGAAAGCGAAAATATAAGGGAAAAATTTTGTAAAACATTTAAATATATATCTGGGTATGTTTGGGATTTGCTCAGAGATAGTCAATACTATGGATTTTATCAGACTTCTTTAACAAATATTAATAGAGGATTGGACTTAAATGAGGAAACAATCTCAGACTTAATCTTTTTAAAAGCTATTCAAAGACAGCCGTATGACATAATTTCTAATTAAATTCGGTAAAAATTATTAAGCATAAGAGGATGCTGATTGAGAATGGTGGTTTTTAAGTAGAAGTGGCGTAATTGGATTAAGATTACAGGTCAAGAGAATTCATATTAATTGGGGGTATTATAATAGGGGTATTATAGAATATTCACATTTGGATTATCGGAAACAAGGCAATTACCAAGTTGATATTTTATTACGGCAAGCACAATCTAAGGGAATGGGTCCTTTATATATTTTTTATAATTGGTGGAACTTAGATTTCTCATTTAGAAATTATGTTAACTCTATTATTCTTTCCTGCTGTAAAGTGTATTTTATTAGGAATCCAGGAGTGGTAATTGTTTCTACTATAAAAGTTAGAAAGACAATCCGTAGCTGTAAGAAATCATTATCCCATTTCGTGTTTATTTTGTTATCAATATTCTGATTTGATGGAGAGTCTTTACGTATTTCTGGACAGGCATATAATAAAAAAAGAAATCAATATCAAAATTTATGAAAAATTACCTAAAGACGTATACATGAGATTAAAAGGCAAGTTCGATGAAAAATCACCAATCTATACAGTGTTTATAATAGATTTAGAAGAACTTCATAAAGACTTAGATAAAATTAAAGAGGTGATGAAATGACGGTGCCTAACAGGTGCATATCTGCCTTCGCTATCACCCCGTCCAAATTCCTTGCTTTGCTTGGAACTTCGGATATTCTTAAAACGTTAAGTAAAATTCAAGGCGAAGAATGATAAGGTGATATTATGATAGTTTCTAAGAAATTAAATATAACTAATTTAATAATTAAAACAGATAATATTAGAAAATTAGCTCAAAAAATATATGAAGAATATGAGAAAGATACAGATTCTGACCGTAAGAGTATTAATTTTATTTTGAGAGGAGTTGATGGGACACAATATGAAAGTGATAATAAAGAAATATTTTCTCATAACGGGATTTTAGACACAAGGAGAATTATCGAAATAGAAATGCGTTATACCAATTATACAAACGATAAGAGGATATACATCCAATTAAGCCATACTGTTGAAGATTACAAATGGGCAAATTATATTCTTGTGTCAGGTTCTGATGAATTATGGGTAAATGGAGTTATCAAGAGCTTTGAGGATATCATTTCAAATTGGGAGAAACAAGTAAACTGACCACATAAATATAGTTGGCTTTTAATAATGGTATTTGCAGTAGGTATTGGTCTAAGTTTTGCTTCACTTGCTCTTAACCTTTTATATTTCATTTCTACTGATGTTATTATTACAACTGCAAGTGTATTTGGGCTATCTCTTGCTTGGTATATAGTTAATAAATTGAAAGAATTGTATCCTGTTGTTGAATTGAGGACAGGACCTGAGTATGCTCAAGTAGAAGTTAGAAAAAGAAAAAAATTGTATATTATAATTTCAATAGTGGTTATTCCTTTAGTAATATCACTTATTATCGAATTAATAAAAAATAATAATTAGGTAAGGAAGACTTTATAGACTAAGGGTAATAAAAAATTATGGAATTTCTTATTTACTTCTAACTTTTGATTTTTAACGCTTACTTGAGGTTTATGTTTTCACTTAACAGATGGATATATGACTCACTTATGCTCGTTCAAATTTACTTGCTTAAGTTTTACAAACATCGCATTTCTCCAACTATTGTGTCTAAAATCGCAATAAGCCTATTATAAAAAAATAGACATGTTGAAATGACATACAGTTTAAAGAAAAGTAGATTCTTAAATTTTTGAAAAGAAAAAGTTATAATACATTCTCAATCAAAAGAGGGAGGAGAGTTTTGTGCTCCTCCCCTTCTATATAAGCACGGTGTAGTATGAAGGTAAGCAGTTAGAATTTTACCTGAAGGGTTAGCTGAAGTCTTTTGTC
>CBEUCN010000045.1:0-9107 GCA_965541635.1 uncultured bacterium | reverse complement strand
ATGATCCCTCTGATGATGGCTTTATCACCTACTGGGCTCAGAAGGCTTTACAGGAAGGAACTAATAACGTAAAGCAACTACTTCAGGCCATGATAGCCATACTGCCTGAGGTGGAGGCTCTTATTGGTGAAATTGACTTCTTGGATGAAGATTACAAACCAGAAGGAGTTCTTTCATTCTGGGCTCAAAAAGCAATCCGGGAAGGAATAGAAAAAATAAAAAATTTCCTTCAGATGATGAATCAACTACTCCCACTTGTAGAGAATCTTGTAGGAGAAATAGATTTCTTTGATGAGGATGCTTATCAGGAAGGTTTTCTCTCCTACTGGACTGAAAGAGCCCAACGAGAAGGGCTGGAAAATATTCAAGCACTTCTGGAAGCTATGATAGCCATAAAACCTGATGTGGAAGTTCTAATTGGTGAGATTAACTTTTTGGATGAAGATGCCTCTGATGATGGTTTTATAACTAACTGGGCTGAAAGAGCCTTAAGAGACGGCTTAGACATAATAAAAATGCTGTTGTCCGATATGGGTTCTCTAAAGCCCCTGATAGAGAGAGGCATTGGAAGAATCCTTAATCTGTTTGATCCAGATGATTCAGGATTGTTAAGTTACTGGGCAAACGAGGTCCAGCGCCTAATGGAAGAGGAAGGACTTAGCCATGAGGAGGCTCTGGCCAGGGTTGAAGAAATTATAAGGCAGACTTACAACATAGAAGGTAATATTACTTTCTATATGAATAATGATGAGGTGGTATTCTTTGATAAAGAAGGGAATATTCTCCTCAGGTATCAATTACCTGATGATTTAGACCATACCGAATACAGACCACTTTATGTCCTGATTAGCCCTGATGATAGACATGCTGTTATAATCTGGGAGAAAATTGAGCATACATCCCAAATAAATCCCAACCACCCTGACAGACATTACTTCTACTATACAAAAATTGTATTTGATGATAATCCTCGGATAGATGTAATAATGGGTAATTTCTATGGCCAGGTCAACCATGCCTTAATGACCACAGATGGTAATTATCTGATGATTGGCTTTTCTGATGATTCTCTGCCAGACAAAGTTATGTTTATTAATCTGACCAATAACAGCCAGATTGCAACCACACCACTTCAGGGAGGCCCAGGCAAAATTGTGGATATGATATCTGCTCCAGATAGTAAGAGAATGTATCTCATCTCTGATAATGCCTGTGTAACCATATTTGACCCTCAGACAGGAGAAGTTCTGGCTACGATTGAAACTCCCTGGTATTACACCTTCAACTGGGAAGGCAAATTATATATCTCTGATGATGGAAAAATCCTTACGATTGTAGATAAAGATGGAAATGAAGTTAAGTATGATGTATCTGATTTAGATAACATTCATCAGATAGAAGAGGTACCCTCTGAGATACTTCAGGCTCTTATACCCTATGTGGAGCAATTGCTTGGAGTGCCTTTTGATGAAAATAATCCTCAACAGCAGGGCTTTTTGACTTACTGGGGACAGAGGGCCATGGAGGAAGGAGTGGAGAATATAGAAAATCTGCTTCAGGCAATGATTGATATTAAAGATGAGGTGGAAGCGCTTATCGGTGAGATTAACTTCCTGGATGAAAATGCTTCTGATGATGGATTCATCACTTACTGGGCTGAGCAGGCATTAGAAAAAGGTACAGCTAAAGTAAAAATGCTGCTTTCAGATATGGCTTACTTGAAACCTTTAATAGAAAGAGGTATCGGAAGAACTCTGGATGTATTTGATCCAGATGATTCAGGGCTATTAAGTTACTGGGCAAACGAGGTCCAGCGCCTAATGGAAGAGGAAGGACTTAGCCATGAGGAGGCTCTGGCCAGGGTTGAAGAAATTATAAGGCAGACTTACAACATAGAAGGTAATATTACTTTCTACATGAACGATGATGAGGTGGTATTCTTTGATGAGGATGGAAATGTCCTTTACACCTATACACTCCCAGAAGATGACCCTGATGGCCATTATACTTATAAGCCAGAATTTGTCCTTATATCCCCAGATGACAGCTTTGCAGTGGTAATCTGGGAATTAACTCATTATCCGCTGGAACCCCACCACGGCCCCAATGCTTACTTTGGTGGGGTAAAGATTACTTTTGGCAACACCAGCGAAACAGAACTTGAATTCAGGGAAAACGCTGGCTGGGTGAATGAGGTTGCGATGACAGATGATGGAACGCTTATGATTGCTTATCGTCCTTTAAGAAGACTGCCGGGGCAGGTAATTTTCTATGATTTAAATACTAATAGCGAAATTGCTAACACTCCTCTTCAGGGTGGTCCTGAGACTGCAGTAGATATGATTCTCTCCCCTGATGATTCCAGGTTATATGTGCTCTCTGATCATGCCTTCGTAACCATATTTGACCCTCAGACAGGAGAAGTTCTGGCTACGATTGAAACTCCCTGGTATTACACCTTCAACTGGGAAGGCAAATTATATATCTCTGATGATGGAAAAATCCTTACGATTGTAGATAAAGATGGAAATGAAGTTAAGTATGATGTATCTGATTTAGATAACATTCATCAGATAGAAGAGGTACCCTCTGAGATACTTCAGGCTCTTATACCCTATGTGGAGCAATTGCTTGGAGTGCCTTTTGATGAAAATAATCCTCAACAGCAGGGCTTTTTGACTTACTGGGGACAGAGGGCCATGGAGGAAGGACTGGAGAATATAGAAAACCTGCTTCAGGCCATGATTGATATTAAAGATGAGGTGAAGGCTCTAATTGGGGGAATTACTTTCTGAATGATAACCCTGGTGATGATGGTTTCTTAACTTACTGGGCGGAGCAAGTACTGAAGAGGGGTATTGAGAATATTCGGAGTTTACTTGATTACATGGCTCAGATAAGACCCCATTTAGAAAATTTGGTAGGGGAAATCGACCTTTTGGATAACAGTTATGAAGATAATGGACTACTCACCTTCTGGGCAGAATATGCCCAGCAGAATGGTCTTCAGACAGCAATAAATATTGTGGATAATATGGTACAACTAAAAGACGAGGTGGAAGCTTTAATCGGTCCTGTTGATCTCTATGACCATCAGTATGGAGATAATGGCTTCCTAACCTACTGGGCTGAATATGCCTTAGATGTGGGAATAGATACAGCAGAAGAATTACTGAACTGTATGGCAGAGATTAGATCTGAAATAGAGGCGGTGATTGGAGAAATTGATTTCCTTGATAACAATTATAATGATAACGGCTTTATCACTTACTGGGCAGAATACGCTCGAGAAAATGGACTGCAGAAAACTAAAGATATTTTATCCAATATGGCTGCAATTTTGAACAACGACTGGGATGAAAATGGAATTTCAGAAATAGAAGAACTCATTGGAGAAATAAATTTCTTCGATAATAATTACGAGGATAATGGGTTCTTGACCTATTGGGCAGAGCAGGCGCTTACCAGGGGGGTGGGGGAGATAAACATGACTCTTTATATCTGGAAGCGCCTCCTGCCCTACATCGAGGAATATGAAGGTAGGGAGCTTGACCTCTTCAACCCTGATGATTCCGGTATAGTCTCTTATTGGGAAGGTGAGGTAAGAAGGCTGATGCAGGAAGAAGGGCTGGAGTTGGAAGAAGCCATACAAAGAGTTATCGATACTTTATCTGGAGGCACATCCACTGCCTCCTTTTTATATCAAACTTCTGAAAAAGTTTTAAATTTTTTCAAAGATAATGTGGGTATAGACCCCGAAACTGGCCTCCCCTATAGTTTCATAACCATAACCAGAGATGGGAAGATAAGGTACAATTTCTTTGAGCAAAATTTTACTGCTCTCTCGGACATCGCCATGCAGTTTCCTTGATTTCCCTTCAGAAAATCGACAAGATAAGTCAAGCGGAGTTAGAAGCAAAGATTGCGCAAATTTTAAACTCTATTCAATCTCTGCCAACCTATACTCCCCAGACAGGAGAATTTCAGGATAAAATTTATTTCTTCAACTACTACACATTACCTGATAAAGAGGTGGCATTTGGCAATTTTATATCTGCAGTGGATAACGCCAATATGCTCATGGCCTTAATTCTGGCTCGGGAGGCTTGCTCTCGATACGCCCAGGAGATAAATGATCTAATTGGTAAAATTGACCTCAAGTTTTTCTACGACCCATCAGTTCATCTTTTCCGGGGTGGCTATTATTACGATACTCAGAATGGGAATATAACTCCTGCTGATTTCCATTACGGAATGTTAAATACCGAGACAAGGCTTATCAGTTACTTAGCCATTGGAAAAGGTGACTTATCAAATGAGGAGGCAAATCTGCACTGGCAGACACTGGTCAGGACAACAAAGAATGTATACGGAATTGATGTATTAGCCACTTACGGTGGGTCTCTATTTGAGGCTTTATTTCCTTCGCTGTTTGTTGATGAAGCAGATCTTTCCCAAAACGGATTTGGCCTGAATTTCAAAAAGATGGTGTTAGCCCAGAAATTGCAGGCGATTGAAAATGGACTCCCCTTCTGGGGAGAATCACCCTCTTATGATGAAATTTATGAATATTCAGAATTCGGCTCTCAAGCTGGAGTGAACCCTTATCAGACCCGAGGGATTATCTCTCCTTACTCTGTATTTCTGGCGTTGAATGCGGTCTCTGAAAGTGGCCAGTTCCTACAATTATTAGAAACTCTCTATCCTGGAAGTGTGCAATCGGAAACTGGGATAGTTGACGCAGTTGATTTAAACAATGACCTGCCCGTTTATCTCAAATCTGCTCTCCTTCAGGGAATTGTGCTGGCCTCTATAGCCAACAGTTTAAATAATTCTATAAGGAGTCTATTTATGCAGACAGAAGAAGCCCAGAGAATAATTCCGTTTATCCAGTCTGAGAATTATTTCAATGAAGAGAGCATAAATCAGGAACTGAGCACAGTTGAGGAGATGATTCAGGCTGCCATAAATCAGAACCAGTGGCAGAAAGCAAAAGCTTTGTTTGATTATTTTAAGGATCTAATTATAACTTACAACAAACAGGACCAGTTCCCTGGTTTAGAGGATATGGAAACCACAATCAATAATTTGGTTAAACAAAATCTTGCTCAACTTTACCAAAAGGCTCAGGAGGAAATCAATAACCAGAATTTTACCCAGGCGATAAAGGATCTCTTAACTATTTTATACTACCAACCTGACAACCAGGATGCACTGGATCTGCTTAGCTTAGCAAGAGAACTCAGAGCCGGACAGGTGGAGTTACCTCAAGTTACATATTTAATTACTAATTTTGAAGAAGGTTGTAGACCCAACCAGTATGTGAGCAAAATTGGTTCTGTAAACGGACCCAATGGGAATATAGATGTGAAAATTTTGGAAGATGATCCGGAACATGGCAAGATTATGAAACTTAAATATGAACTTCAACCCGGAGGATTTAACGGTATCTATATAAATCTGGAAAATCTGACCATCTCCAGATCGGGTAAACTCGTCCTGGATATTAAAGGTGACGATGCGATAGGTATTCCTGATAAAGTAAAAATAGAACTGCATTTCAAGGACCCCAGTTGGCCTTATCCAGCAATTGAAGTAAGCGAGATTACCTCCGACTGGAAGCACCTAGAGATAGACTTATCCCAATTCTTACCGCAGTTACCTGAGGAGTTTGAGCTGGAACAAATCGCCATTATATTTGAAGGGAATAATGTAGATAATCACCAGGGTGCAATCTACATAGATAATATTGGAGTGTTACAATGATAAAGAAAATTTTTTATGGGATAAATCTATTTATGATTTCGATAACACTGCCTTTCTCTTTTTACGTAGATATAGACAAGAGGCGGCTGAAATCTATTGATGTTTTTAATGGAGTTGCAAATACTCAGATAATACTTATAGGAGAATCTCACTCTGACCCTTTTTATAAAAATTGGATAATTTCCCACTTAGATAGGCTTAAAAATTTGGGTATAACCTATTTGGCTATTGAGATAATTCCTGCCAGTTACCAATCTTTATTAGATACCTACTTTAAAGCCCAAACTGAGGAGATCGAAAATGACATATGGAAGATGTTGTATAAAAACTTATATCTTATTCACGAAATGGGAGAAAGCTTAATAGTAACCCTGGATGATTATGATGAAATTGAGGAAAATTTAGCAGAAGATATGGAGGCTGGGCGTTACGATCCAGAAATTAAAGAAATGGCTGATAATTACTTAAGGTTAATAAATGAAGCAGTAAAAAGAGGGATCAAAATAATAGGCATAGGAACTACATTTTTTGAGTTTTATCGTATTACTATTCAAGGCTATGAAAATTACATGGCTGAGAGAATAAAGGATTATAGTAAAGATGGTAAAATTTTAGTCCTGGTAGGAGCAGGGCATATTAATCCCAGAATTGCTGAAGAAAAAGGTAGGGAGATTTACGGATATTTGCCTGAAATTCTATCCCAGGCCGGATATACCTGCCATACCCTCCTCCCCAAGTAAAAATAGGGAAAAATAGCGGGAAAAAATAGGGACAGCTACCTATTTTCTATTTGCCTTTATTTACTTTTATTTAATCTTATTCAATTTAATTTTTGCTTTTAGGCCTGCCTAGTTTTGAAGAAAAACACCTGCCAAAAATAGTTTCCAATTTTTCCACAAAAGATTTATCTCCTATGGGTTTACCTGTGCGGGTATGCTTCCTTAATTTTTCATTATATTCCTCATCTTCCTGAGAAAGGTATTTTTCCCAATTGTCAACATCTATAAATCTGGCTACCTCTACTAAAGGAACTATTCCCTTTTCTCCAAACACATGCTCTTTAGCACTTGACCACTGCCAATCCCATGCTTTTTTAACCAATTTTGCCCGCACAGGATTCCTCTCCACATACCTCACCGCTCTATAAAGATGAGCAGGATCTAATATGCAGGAATAGAATCTACTACTCCAGAGATGACCTTGGGTGGAGTGTTTTTCATTTATATACTGAGCATATATCATCTGTGTAACATTGAGTGTCTTAGATAGGGAACCCTTAGCCTCAGGAATGACAATGAAGTGGACATGATTAGGCATTAATACATAGGATAAAATTTTTAATCCATACTTGGAAAAATATTTTTTAACAAGGTTGGAGTAGAAAATATAATCATCGGCCTGCTCAAATACAACCTGTTGGTAATTCCCTCGATGGGTAATATGATGGGGATATCCTGGTAGAACAACTCTGGCTACCCTGGGCATAAAAATATTATACCACTAAAATTAAATTTTGGAGTAAATTAAAAATAGGTAGCTGTCCCTAATTTTATTAATTTTTTTTATTAATTTTTATTAATTTTAATTTTATTAATTTTAATTTTATTAATTTTATTTTATTTTTAATTTTTATTTTTACCCATTAATTGAGAATAAAAGACGTAGTCTTAGTCTTCCTCAAATACTATCTGTTTATAATTCCCGCGATGAATAAAATGATGAGAAAATCCAAAAACTACGATGTCCAAATGCGAGCCATAAGAACTGTCCTTGTTTTGTGGGTATCCTTTTCAATAATTATCTCGCAGGGCTTTTAATCCTGCTTGAATTATTGGGTCACTAGAAAAAGCGTTTCTGAGAAAGCCTCCGGTAAGAAAATTTGCTAAAGAAAGAAATATCATCGCCTGATCAAGAATAAGATATTTCTCAGATGTTTCACCTGTTCTAACGTTGTAGGAGTCCCTAAACCCGAAATTATATTCTTTGCCTTCTTCAACAAAAGGGGCTCTTACCCCGAACTTTTCCAATTCTTTTAAATTAGCTATCACCTCCATCGGAAAATCCTCAATAGCCAAAAGAGAAGCATGAGGAGTAATCACTTCGTCTTTCAAAGTCCCCCATCCTAAATACCTTCCATCTGGTGCCTCACAGGCTGACCATCCCCAAACAGGATAACCTAAAACATCCTTATGTTTTATTTGTGCTCTTGCAAAAGCACGCGCTGACTCTTTCATTTTTGTTCCTTCTTCATTAAGGAATATCCCGGGAAGATACTGCATAAATAGCCCTCCACCTTCCCATCCCGGATAATAAATCTTTTCGCCCTCCCAAATTATATAATCTCTCTTTAAACTATCCCAGTGTCTTCGAGGTATTTTCCCGCTTGCTACACCATAGAAACTAAAAATTCTAGTATCCGCAGCTAAAAAGTTATAATACCAATCTCCCCAAGGTTGCTTAATAGCAAAATCACCTCTTTCAGGATCCCAACCACCTTTTAGCCATCCTGTCTTTTCGTCATATGTGAACCCAAAATCCATCTGAGCGATATAACTTTCAATCCAATCTCTAAACTGCGGGAAAGTTTCTTTAGTTACTATAAGACCAGCAAGAAGATTTCCCACATGATCAGCATAAGACATAGGATCACTGAAATACCGAGATAATGTTGAAACATCAACCCAAGTGATAGGAAATCCATGCCATCTTGGAATTCTCCCTAAACTTTCTAAAGTTTTAGTAATTCTATCTAAAGCCTCTGTTTCTTCAATAAAACCCATCTTATATCCAGCACATAACGATGCTAAGTAGAGTCCGATATTTGTTATGGAAGTAAAAGATTCTCGAGAGGAACTATCATACGGGAGGCCGGTCTCTTGATTAACAAAATACAATAAACATTCAAAAGTATCATGGGCTAATTCAGTTAAATACTCTATATCTTCTTGCTCGAGCAAGGAATTTTCACAAGCAGGAATAACATAAGTGTTATCTCCTTCTAAAAGGACTCCAAATCCACTCTGTGAAATTACCAAACATGTAACCAGAAAAAATACCAAATTTTTGACTCCTCTGTCCTCTCCCATATTCCTTAAATTTCTTATTTTAACCTTACCCCCCCTCCTTTTATTTTATAAAGATCAACATGGGGCTTTGAGAAATTTAAATTATGGGCTAAGCGAAAAGCAGAAACCTTTTTCTTCAATTTTCATCTTTTCTTCTCCCCTCTATTAGTAAAATAACATAAATTAATATTGAATGTCAAATTTTAAATAAAAAAGTAAAACCCAGATAGGTATAGAGATATTTACCACTTAGCACGAATATATAAAATAAAGAAA
>CBEUCN010000044.1:0-9296 GCA_965541635.1 uncultured bacterium | reverse complement strand
GATAAGGTTAGAAAAATCATTAGAAATCTCAAAGAGGGGAAGCTCAATGTCTGAAATTAAGGCTATCGCTGTGGGAATGAACTCCTGTGGAATTGCAGCCGGAGCTAGAGAAACGTATGAAGCCGTAAAAGAAGAACTGGAGAAGAGAAACCTCGATATCAAGCTCAAAATAGTGGGCTGTGTAGGGATGTGTTACAGAGAACCTCTTCTTGACGTTATTACCGAGAACGAAATCATTACCTATGGCCACGTTACACCCGAGAGAGTGCCGCGAATAATAGAAGAGCACGTTATAAACGGAAAACCCATAGAAGAGTGGATTGTCAAAAAGGACTGGTGGGAAAACGGAGAAAGGAAAACTTGGGACATCGATGGGTATTTTGCAAAGCAGAAAAAAATAGTTTTGGAAAATTCGGGATACATAGACCCCGAAAACATAGACGAGTACATAGCTGCTGGTGGCTATGAGGCTCTCAAAAAGGCTCTCAAAATGAAGCCCGAAGAGATAATAGATATCATTATAAAATCCGGGCTTAGGGGAAGAGGTGGAGCAGGATTCCCAACAGGGCTTAAATGGAAATTCACCAGAGAAGCCCCGGGAGATGAAAAATACATTGTGTGCAATGCCGATGAGGGAGACCCCGGAGCCTTTATGGATAGAAACGTGCTTGAAGGGGACCCCCATAGAGTCATAGAGGGGATGATAATAGGGGCTTATGCTATTGGAGCTACAAAAGGGTTCATCTATGTGAGAGCGGAGTATCCACTTGCCATAAAGAGACTCAGAATAGCACTAAAGCAGGCAAGAGAAAAAGGATTCTTGGGAGAGAACATCTTGGGAAGCGGATTTTCCTTCGACATCACCATAAAAGAAGGTGCCGGAGCCTTTGTATGTGGAGAAGAAACTGCACTAATGGCATCTATTGAAGGTAGGAGAGGGATGCCAAGGCCAAGGCCGCCTTATCCAGCTCAAAAAGGCCTCTGGGGTAAGCCAACCAATATAAACAATGTTGAAACATGGGCCAACGTGCCTTGGATAATAAAGCATGGATGGGAAGCCTACGCATCTTTGGGAACCGAAAAAAGCAAGGGCACAAAGGTCTTCGCTCTTTCTGGAAAGATCAAGCATGGCGGGAATGTAGAGGTCCCAATGGGAATCACTCTAAGAGAAATACTATACGACATTGGAGGAGGGACAAAGACGGGCAAGAAGATAAAGGCAGTCCAGCTTGGAGGCCCATCTGGAGGATGTATTCCCGATTATCTCTTTGATACTCCAGTAGATTATGAGAGTGTCACCGCAACGGGTGCAATAATGGGAAGCGGTGGAATGGTGGTTATGGACGAGGATACATGCATGGTAGATGTTGCAAAATTCTTCTTGGACTTCACCGTGAAGGAATCATGTGGAAAGTGCACATTCTGTCGTTTGGGAACAAAAAGGATGTGGGAGATTCTGGATAAGATTACCAAAGGCGAAGGAACTCTGGAAGACCTTGAAAAGCTGGAGAAGCTTGCACTAATGGTCAAAGCAGGTTCTCTATGCGGTCTTGGACAAACGGCACCAAACCCAGTTCTTACGACCCTTAAATACTTCAGAGACGAGTATCTGGCCCATATAGAAGGAAGGTGTCCCGCCAAAGTTTGTAAGCCCCTCATAAAATACGTTATAATTACCGACAAGTGCACGGGCTGTACTGCGTGCGCGATAATGTGTCCAGTAAAAGCCATCAGTGGAGAGAGAGGAAAGCCGCACATAATTAACCAGGAAACCTGCATAAAGTGCGGAACATGCTATGAAGTGTGCCGCTTCAATGCAATAGAGATAGTTGATGCTAAGGAGGGTGATTGAGATGGTCAAGGTCACGATCAACGGGAAAGAATTTGATGTTCCCGAAGAAAAGCCGCTTATTGAGTTCCTCAGAGAGATAACCCACATACCAGGGTTCTGCTATAATGAAGCAATTGATCCTTATGGGTCATGCCGTCTCTGTCTGGTGAAAACCCCAAGGGGAATCACAACATCCTGTACTCTCAAACCTACAGAAGGACTTTCAATCGAGACTTTGAGCGATGAAGTAATAGAGATGAGAAGAACGGCTTTGGAGCTAATTCTTTCCGATCATTACGGTGATTGTATAGGACCTTGTCAACAGGGGTGCCCCGCACACAGCGACGTTCAGGGATACCTTGCATTAATTGCCATGGGAAAATATCATGAAGCAGTGAAGCTGATGAAAGAGAAATATCCCTTTCAACAGGAGTTCACAGACCTTCGGATATTCCATTTTTACACCATAATTGGTATAAACTTGCAAAAGCTGTTGAGCTATAAGGTTTTTTCTTACATCTCCCTCCCCTATGATGAAAAATTCAACTTCATAACCCTTCTCAGCCAGGGCTTCCTCTAGTCCTAAATGAGCAAGTCCTCTAATTGTAAATAGGGAATGACCAGGGTAGTTTTCAAATAAATTTTCTATTTGTGAAATTAAATTCCCATCCCGGATCTTTATATTATATAACCAAAATCCTTTAGCGTATTTAATTAGATAATCCAAACACCCCCAGATATCTCCATTCATAAAATTTTTCTGAGCATCTAAATTCAAATTTAGATTATCAAAATAAGTTATTTTCCGCCAATTACTATACCTTAAATCCTCAATAACAGATTTAACCCGTTTTTCCACTAAATATCTATAAAGGGAATAATACATAGGATTACTATCATAGGGAGCTATGCCTTTCTCTATCATCGCTATATCCTTTCGCAACATTTCCTTAGCTCTTTGAAATGCCGTCTCTGGAGTTACCTTTTCTATTTTGCTCTTTGTCTCTATTGCCTTCTCCGGTATAAGCCCCAGTTCATCTATATAAAGTGGTTTTTTATTTTCTTTTTTTATTTCATTTAAAATAAACTCCAGGGGCCTTTTAACCAAATTAAAATCTTCATCATGATAGGTAAAAATAATGTAAAATTTACCCTTAGTAGATTCTGCAATCTTTGGCTGCAACCAGACATTCAAAGGAGGCTCTGAAATAACTACCCCTGTAAATCGAGAAAGTATCTGGTGGGAATTGTTGGTTTTTTCCTGAAGGTCTTTATCTATATAGATAAACTTTCCAGCTCTCAGGTCTTTAACCAAAATTATTTCCCCATCGGAAAGAAAAATTAAAAATGGAAGAGGCAATTTTTCCAAATCTTCCTTTTTTATCTTATAACACCCTGCAAAAATACCATTGTCCCGAAGGAGCCTGACTATTTCAAAGAGTTCTCCTTTAAAAGAGCCAACAGATATTTTTTCTCCAATTTTATGAATTTTATTATCAGCATAATATAAAGATATAAATTTATTTAACAAATTAGATAGATAGCCATGTTCAACTGCAGAAGATGTGGAAGAAAGGAGAAATAGAAGCCAACCTATAGCTAGAAAAATAATCTTCGTCTTCATTATTTTCAAATTCAAAAAAATAAGGGGAGGATTTATTCTCCTCCCCTCCTCCTTCCTGCAATCGATTTCTTATTAACTCTTATGCAGCATCTCCAATAGCAGCAACCATCTGACCTACCAAAGCACTCTGTAATTCTTGAATTCTTTGCTGCAAAGCTTCTCTAGTAGCTGCATCTCTTGGCCTTCGTAAGCTCATCATCAATCTATCTCTTGCCTCTAAGACATCACTTAAACTAGCTCCTTCTGGCACTTCTACTCCTCTATCTTTTAATTCTTGAATAAGATCATTTTTATAAGTTTCCAGCGCGGTATTAATCTCTGTCCGTAATTGCTCATCTGTGATCAGTCCCTGCAATTCTCCAGATAACACAGACACTACTCCCTCTCTAGCTTCTGCTGGTAAGGAACTTAAACTAGGCATATCTCCTAAGGTAACTCCTCCCACTACATCTTCACCCAAAGTTTGAGAAAGAACATACCTCGCCAATGTCTCTCTGTCTTCCAGCCCTAAAGATATTGGGCTTTCCAGCCCCGCTTGTTCTGTAACCCGGCTAGCTACATCCTGTGTAAATTCTTGGAAGGCTGAATTTTGAGCTATCCCTGTTACTACAGCATCTACCACATTTGCTTCTAAGGCATAACCCAATTTACAAGTTATCAAAACCACCATTATTAAACATAGGCCTAAAAACTTCTTCATTATACCTCCCCTCCTTTCTTTTAAATTTGCCATTGGCCCCTCTGCCAGTAATTTTCCTGATCTATGTTTACAGTGCGACCAACTCGCACTGCCTGTACTGAAACTTAAATTTCTTAAAGAGGTTTCCATCTTTTCTTTATCCCCCCTCTTTCATCCTCATTATATTTATAACACAGTTTTTCATCTTGTCAAGTCCTGAAAATTTTTTATCTCTTTTATTCCTCTTTATTTGAGGCAATTAATTTTTTCAAATCTAAAATATCCTGCTCCCTTTTAAATCGTCTCTTAGATTTTATAAGTTCTTTCTTCCCAATAATATTAATTGAGATTCCTGCATATTTAGATTTTTCTTTATTTAACCAAGCCCGGTCAAAATTGATACCTGGTATATCCATTATAATATCCACTCTTACAGGAGCAACACCAATCTGATAGATCAATTTTTTATTTGTGAAATCTTGAACTGAAATATTCTTTAAAGGAGCCCCAAATTTTTTTAATGCCTGATAGACCCTCTGGGCATTCTTCATATCCGGCTTAACCCATATATCTAAATCTTTAGTAAAACGAGGTTCTGTATAATAGGCTACTGCATAGGCACCTACAACTAAATATTTAACTCGGTATCTGTTTAATATTTTGAATAGATCTCTGTAATCGGAGCTTACGCGCATTCTTACCCCTTATCTTATAAAATTCCTCCACCATCAGCCAAAGAGCAGAAAAACGGACATTCGCACTGCATTTTTGCCAGAATTCTATATCACAGTGCTGATTTAATTTTGATTTGGGAATTAATACTTCTTTAACTTTCTTCACATTACCCAATTCGATACAAAAATACCCCTCTCCTTTTTATTGTATCTTAAGTTCCACATCATAAATAAAAATTTTTCTTCATCTTCCACTTTCTGTAAGTTATTACAATAGCATAGGCATTTAAAAATTGCAAATTCAAATTGTGGGGGAGTCTTTCCAGAGACTCTCCAAATTTTAACCCTAACTTCATATCTGAAATATCAACGTTTTTCAAAATTTTTTAGAACAACAAGGAGCTTCTGTTTTAAATCCGGTAAGTCTCTCTGGACTACCTCCCAGATCAAATCCAAATCGAGGCCAAAGTATTCGTGAATCACCACATCCCTCATTCCGGCAATCTGACGCCAGGAAATCTCAGGGTGCTTCTCCTTTAATTTTGAAGAAATGTTTTTTAACTGCCTCTCCGATGATTTTCCAGCCTGCGTATTATGGCATCCTGTTTCTCTGGAGATTTCAAAAATTCCTGTTTGGAAATTCCCCTGCTATACTCTTCTATAAGAGCAATACTTTCCAGAATATGCTCCACAAATAACCGTTCGTCCTTCACTTGAGAATCACCTGTTCCCTGAGAACTTTCTTCTTAATCCGGGGATGTAATGCGTTGTAAGTTATGAGATCAACTTTCATTTTTAAAATATCCTCCAGTTTAATTTAAGTGCCACCAGGCCCAGTAAACTTTTACCTTCTTTAAATTCTATGACTATATCCAGGTCGCTGTTTTCCCTTCCTTTACCTTTGGCAAGAGACCCAAAAATAGCCGCGCGAATAACACCGTGTTTTTCCAGCACAGGGAGTATTTTATCCCGGATTTTAAGAAGAGAAACCTTCTGCATTTTCCTGAACAACCTCCTTCTTCTCATGTCCCAACATATCCTTTTTAAAATTATAATACCACACAGTTAATATTTACAAATCATTTCTATAAACAGTGGTGTAAATCACTGGGTATCCTTCTCCAGAACTCTCCAAATATGCTTTTTAAAGGGAGGAATATTTTTAGCTCCTGTGTTTACTGCTCTTAAGCACTGATGAGGAGTTAAACTGGGATAGATTCATCTTTTATAAAATTTTTATACCATCTCTGATAATCATCATCAGAAACTATGTGGATCTCAAAAGGGGCAAAATAACCTATCTCTTTAAATATCTCCGCCTTCAATTTACTTTTTTCTTGGGGAGAAAGGTGCTTTACCATAGGAGAAACTACAAGGATGTCTATATCCCGAGGCACCTCATTTTTTCTCAATACAGAACCAAAAATTAGTACTCTGACATCACCAAGTCTTTTCTGGCAGATGGTTTTTATTTTTTTAGCCCACTGTTTGTAATTTTTAAAATATTTCTCCTGCTCTTTTCTCACCTCCCAGAGTAAATCCACAAGTTTACTCATAGTCCCTTCAAAAATTCAATCAGCTGTTTTACAAACCTCCGCATTTCTTTAACCTGAGCAGATGTAAATTCTGAAGGCAGGTAGCGTGATGAAATATAAGCCTCCTCCAAGTCTGAAATTACCTGAAATTCTCTTTCCAGAATCGCTGCAATCTCTTTCTCCTTACTATAAACTTTAGCCACATCCAGCAATAATTCTCTGATGGAATTGATTTTGGGAAAGTCAGCTATCTTAAGATAAATATAATATTTCAGGTAAAGCTGTAAAGCCTGTTCAAAATTGAAAGCAGCTAAAAAATACCTCCCCTTTTCCAGATTCTCCAGAGCATTTTCGTAAAAACCTTGTGCTCTATTCCTTAAAAAGTCTGCATTAGCCATATTTTTATTATACTCTTCTCCTTTCGTAATTTTCAAACATTAAATCTCAAAATAGCTCTTTGAAGAAATTACAGCCGGGGCCATATTCTTCGCAGTTGAGCAGAAAGTAAATACTCATTTGCCTTCTCCTGAAGCAAAATCTCCCTTAAGGAGCTAAACCTTTTCTGGAATTCTTCTTCCATAATTTGAAACTGCTCGCCGTTGACTTGGAAAACTTTATTCAGGGTTAAATAAACCAGAATTTTTCTGAAAATTCCACCTAACTTTTTTCCCTTATTAAATATCTCTTCGTCCTTACCCAATAAAGAAAGCGCATTTAAAACGGTCTCCAATTTTTTGTAACCAAAGGAGGCCTCCCAAGCCAGTTTATGAAGGTTATCCAAATTAATCTCTGCCTGCAGGTAATTTAAATCCTGGGCTATTTTAACAATTAAAACAAGGGACCAGTAAGTAGCATATGCCGGGTAGGAGTTTGACTCCCATTGAGTCTCTAAAATATTTCTCAATTCCAGCCCCTCTATGAGTTGAGGAATGCCACCCCAGTAGGCAATCAGGGAATCTAAACTTTTATTGTTAAACACAGGTAGAGGAAGAGAGAAATTATCAGGATCGGAAAAAAATTCCGAAACGCGCATATTTAAAGAAGAGCAGGCTCGAAGCAAAACATATCTCTGAATCAATTTTACCTCAGCGGGATTCAAACTTTCCCAAGATAAATCTCCCCTGGAAAACCTCTTCACTGCCTCCTCAATCTTCTGCAATTGGGAAAAGGAAAGTCGGAAGGTAATCAATTCTGGAGGAAGTAATTGCGGAATAAGTAATTCTTTTTGTAAGGCTTCCACACTTCCATAACGATCAAGAAGGCCATATAAACCAGCCTTAACGAAATCGCGGGGAATTAAATTCCAGCAAGACTTAGGTATCCTGGCTAATATTAACTCCACTTTAACTTCGTCATCTACCTCATCCCAGCGTACTCGGACACCTCTATCTAAAAGCTCTTGCCATCCGGATAAATCCTGAGGTGGAATTTCCAGCTTTTGCCGTAACTCCTCCAGGCTTTTATAACCATGAAGAAGAAAACTCAGTGTAGAGCCGGAAAGAAATTCGTATCTCTTGAAAAAATTTCTGCGGTTGACGAATTCATAGAGGTCTTCACCTAATTCCTGAGAGCCTTCTTCTAAAAACTGTCTCTGGGTAAAAGGAGACATCACTTCTTGGGAAACCACCCTGGTGTCTATACCTCCTCCATTTTTTTTGGCCTCGATAATATATTCTTTCCAATTAGAATAATCACAAGGAGAGGGGTAGAGTTTCAATTTTAAAAGAAGCGGATGAAGTCCACCATAAAGAGGAATAAATCCCCTAAGGCTCCTCCCTCCGTAAATTGCAAATCTTGTTCGCAGAAAACTTTCCCGACAGAGAAATCTTTCCCCTTTTTCCCATAGAGCCAAATCAATCAGCATCCGTAAAGAAGGCAAGGGGACCTGCTTCCACTTGTAAACGAGGGAAGTAAAAAGACCTTGCCTGTGCCTTTTTACCCACATAAAACCCTCTTCCAGCTGTCTTCTTAATTCCTGAGGATTAGAAGCAAACTCTATCTGGCCCTTCCAGATGGCCTTAAGATATTCTGAAGGAAAAGGAACATCTATATCTCCAAAAAATCTTCTAAAGTTTTGACTGAGATAATCTTCATATTCCGACAAAACCCTTTCCACATCTCTAAACAACTCATTGATTTCCTGCTTAACATAAACTGGGAGACGCAGGGAAAAGTCGGATTTTTGAGAAATCTCCTGAAGTTGTTTAAACACCACAAAAACCTCATCACAGTTGGGATCCTCCTGAAGCAAAGCCTGGGCCCGAACTAAAAACTGCCTCTTTCCCTCAATCCAGCCGATAATAGAAGGAGCTTTAATCCTGCGGAGAACAAACTCTTCTACTCCACCTGTAAATGCTGAACAAAGTATTCCACCTATTAACCCCACACACCAATATAATTTCTTCAATAAATTTCACCCCTTTTTTATTTTAACACATCTTAGAAAAAAATAACAAAATAAATGGGGGGGGAGAATTTATCAATACAATTTTGTAAATCCTTTAATTCCTGATCTAAAAATCCTCTTCTTTTCTCTCTAAATTAAAAATATTCCCCTATCTTCTCATTTGAAATTTTTTCCCACTTTTATATTCTCCAACATCCTTAAATTTAGTGCTCTTCTCTTTAATTTCCAATGCCTTAGAAAAGTAAGTTTGAAATGTATTATTGTCATACATGGGGAATAAAATAGGAGACAAAGGATGTTTGGAAACCCGTGTATTGCGAGCGGGCACGGTTCCCCCGCCTTTGGCGGGGGAGAGCGAGCAATAAAGCCGAGCCGAATTTCCTCGCTGGGGAAATTCGGCGTCCCTGAAAAACATCCTTTGGCTCTTTTATGCCTAGAATGAGAAGTATTACCTATGTTTTCAAATAATAGAAAAGTAAGTTTGAAACAATTTGAATTAAGGCATCCTCTCTATCTTAGCAAGAGACGGGCGTCAGTTACCGGAGG
>CBEUCN010000043.1:0-9589 GCA_965541635.1 uncultured bacterium | reverse complement strand
GTCTGAAAATCACTGTCAGTAATGATGTAATCATTGCTATCCACCTCAATTATGTATTTACAAAAATCGGTGTTGGGCTTATGCCCCACAAATATAAATATTCCATCTACCTCTATTGAAATTACCTTATTCTGTTTTAAATTCTTAACTACAACTGCATTCACCTTCTCATCCCCTTTTATTTCCTCAACAGTTGAATTTAACACCAGTTCCACATTGGAAGTTGCAAAAATTCTATCCTGCAAGAATTTCTCTGCCCGCAATCTATCCCTGCGATGTATAAGATATACTTTCTTACAAAACTTTGTCAGATACAATGCCTCCTCACAGGCGGTATTCCCTCCCCCCACCACTGCAGTTATTTTATCTTTATAAAGAGGAGCATCACAGGTGGCACAATAAGAAACCCCTCGCCCAGTAAACTCCTTCTCTCCTTTTACTCCCAATTTCCTAGGACTGGCACCAGTGGCTATAACTATTGCCAGAGCCTGATACCTGCCATTTTTAGTAACCACCTCAAAACAGTTATCCTCTATATCTAAAGACATAACCTCACTGGTCACCACTTCCAGACCATAATTATCAATCTGCTTCTTAAATAACTCTGCCAGTTCATAACCAGAAATTCCATCCGGGAACCCAGGATAATTTTCAATCCTGTAAGTAAGATTAATCTGTCCTCCAAAAGCAAACTTTTCGATTCCCAGAACAGAAAGTTTAGCCCGTAAAATATATAAAGAAGCAGTAATACCTGCAGGTCCCAGTCCAATTACTATTACATCCTTCATTTTACTACCTCCAGTTGCAGGGGATGATGAACAACAATTTCGTAACTGCCCTTATATTTTTTCAGCATTCCATATACTTTAACTATTTTACCCTCCAAATTCAAATCCATATTTTTAAACAAACTAAGATTATCTTTAAATATAACTGCCCTGAAATTTTTGGGGAAAAGAATAAGTATCGTATTCTTATAATTTACAACTTTAAGAACCTTACCCTCAAATATTCCTATTTCTCCTATATACTTTTTCAAATCCAGGGTATGAAACTTTAAAGGATTATTCCAGATGCCTGATTTGGTCTTTAAACCTCCCAGAAATGCTTCTGCTAAATGATTAACATATTTATAATTGGGAAAGCGAACATCTATAACTGCCAGACCCCTTTTTAATAATTGAGTATTAACCATAACGCCATCTACAAATACATAGCCCAAAAGTCTATTATATTTATCTTTTTTCTTCCTATCATATTCTATTTTCACTTTTTTACTCAACACCAGTTGTTCATTAAAAACTCGAGCCCTATTTCCCCAGTAACTAAATGTCTTCTTCCAGGAATTTTTCTCATGCAATCTGGTTTCGGGTGTATTGATGCCTAAATATCGTAAGTCTTTTCCATTGCTTAACCTTACAGTATCACCGTCAATTACTTCCACTATATAGGCATGATGAGGATAGGTATAATTTAAAAATACCCTATAACCAACAAAAAATAAAAATATCAGAAGAATTATCCAGTAAAAACGCTTCATTTCAGAAATTCTATCGAAATTTGTATTTTCTTACAAACAACTTTTTAACCTTTATGATATTTTGACTTTGAAAAAATTTATATGGTATATTTTTAAAGAGGGGATGAGAACAAAATATATAAATTTTGGCTTAATTTTTATTCTAGGATTTTCATCTTTTAGTGGCAATTTCTTAAGTTCTAATATTGCTAGAAGGATAAAAAAACTCCAGTTTTTTATCTCCGCAGAAGAATTATTTGAAGAATGCGAACGTAATTCTCCTCCTGAGATTTATTCCGGGAAGAAACTCCCACATGGAAGGTGGTTTTATTCTGGTGGTGGAGGCAAAATATCTTTTGGAGAGGTAAGATATTTAAAAGGAATCAGATTTGACCCTCCTTTAGAAGTTGTAATGAAAAAATCTTCAGGATTCTTTAAACATTTAATAGCCAGCATCCTCAACGAATACTGGCTAAAAACAGGCAAGATAGATGCCCGGAATGTTCCTTATGTGCTTTCTTATTATAATGAATTTGGTTATTTTTATGAATACAGACCTGCAGGAGAACTTGGAGAAGACTCTCCCAATGGAACCCCTATCATGCACCGTTTACGAGAGGCAGGAATGGATATGTGGGATGTCACTGATCCTGATGATGCCCGTATAGGAAAACATTATATCTTTGGACCGGAGTTTGATCCCAAGACCCATCGAGATGGCTGGTTAGTAGATTATGAAGCCTTACACATTAACCATAACCGATTCCAGGAATTCTTACACAAAAATGCACAGGAAATGAAAAAAGTTCTGGGATATAAATTTGAATTACTAATGGTTGCCTATAATCTTCTCCGTTTTTTTGATCTTTCTCCCGAAGAAAAAACCCAATTTCAGGAAAGATTTGTGGAATTATTTTCTGAGTATCAAAAAGAAATTTGGAAAAGAATTTTAAGAGAAAGAGGAATTGTTCCTTAAAAACCCCAACTGTATTTTATAGCATTTAATAACATTTGATATATTTTGTATATACTTGATAGTAATTAGTAATATCAAACTCAGGAAAGCAACTCTTTATAAATGTTCAGTGTATTGTGAGTTACCACTTGACGAGTATAACTCTGAAGGGCCATCTGTCTGCCGGTATATCCCAATCTGTTTCTCAATCTGTGGTCAGTGAGCAACAAGATAATTCTGGCAGAAAGAGCCTCGAAATCCTTAATCGGGATCACAAAGCCATTGATCCCATCTTTAATAATTTCAGGCATCCCTCCGGAATCGGTTACAATCATAGGCTTAGCAGAAGCCATCGCCTCCAGCATGGTAAGACCAAATGGCTCCCCCATAGTTGAAGGGTATATACATACATCAGTAATAGCATAAAGCTGAGGCATTTCATCCAATTTAAAGGCATCAATCAATACATTATTCTCCAGTTTAAACCATTTAATTAAATTCACAAAATAAGCAATATCTTTCTGTTGAGTTTCACCCCAGTCTATAATATTTTTCGAACCACACATTATCAACATAACATCAGGAAATTTCTCTCTCACCAATCTTATAGCCTTTATGGAAACATCTGCTCCCTTAGCCAGGCCAATCCTGGCAGGATGAAGCACGATTTTTCTTCTTTTCAACTGGGGATATTTCTTTAATATCTTGGTGGCATCAAGTTTGGGATTAAACCTATCGGTATCTATCCCATGGTGGACAACAGTTATTTTTCGATCATCGTATCCTATTCCAATTATCTCCCTTTTGATGAAATGGCTGACTGCAATTATATGGTCCCAACTTATATTTAAAGTAAGATCAAGAAATAAAATATCATCCCAGACATTATGAGCAGTAAGAATTAAAGGGATTTTTCTTCTATGTGCCTCTCTTTCCAGAAGTCGGGCATGAATTTTACTGAAATAATGCATATTATGGGCATGAATAATATCTGGTTTAGTAGCATTAAAAAATTGCTTATAAAGTTCACTTATCTCCTCTTCCAACCCTTCCAGTCCTCTTCTATACAACCAGTTGAGGTCCATAAGGGGGGTACGAAGTATCTTCACACCTTTATAGTTATCTTTCACCTTCGTCCCCTCTGCTGTTCCAGTGAGTAAAAATACATTATGCCCCATCTCCACCATTGTGGGAAGCATTATAGCCAGATGGGTCTCAACTCCTCCAATTATAGGAGGGAAACCCCAGTGAAGGTGAACTATATTAAGTTTCTTTCTTTTCCTGGCCATATCAGTAATATCCCAGCATCAGGTGATCAATCAAATCTTTCCTGGAAATTATCCCCACAAGTTTACCTTTTTTTACCACTGGAATATACCTGTAAGGATTAGTCATAAATATCTTCGTGACTTCCTCTGAAGAGGCATCTTTATCCACAGCAAGAACTTCTTTATTCATGACTTCCAATGCCCGCTTATTTAAAAATCCTCGCTCCCCAATCTTTGAGATTATATCTCGTTCAGAAACAAAACCCAAAAGATTATTTTCTCCATCCACAACAGGCACTCCTGAAACTTTGTGAGAAATCAAAACTCTGCAGATTTCTTTCACCGGGGTATTAGCCTCAACTTTAACCACTTTTGTGGTCATTATCTTGCTCACCTTCATTTCTCAAATATTATCCTGTTGTGATTCAAAAATTTCTGTTTATCAAATGCTGAAACTTTAATTCTGGCTCTCTCTTTGCCAACCAGAGATACTTCTATTTTATCACTTTTCACTTTAAATGCTAGGAGATTATTACGATATTTAAGTTTAAATTCCAAGTAAGAAACAGCCCGCGGTAAATGAGGTTCTAGATGAATCCCATCCTCATTTACATTTAATCCTGCAAATCCAAAAATTATCACCTGCCAGCATCCTCCTATATTGGCGGTGTGAATACCCTCTGAGGTATTGCCATGAAGATTTTTAACATCAGAGTACAGTGAGAGAAGAAAATACTTATACGCCTTTGTGTAATTCCTGGCTAAAAGAGCAACGATTGCTGAAATGGAAGGACTCAAACTCGATTTATGTAAAGTGCGTTTATCGTAATAAAGAAAATTTGCTCTTGTAACATTATGAGAAAATTCACTCCGGAGAAGATAAAGAAGCATCAACACATCCGGCTGTTTGACCAGTTTTGTGTTTTTCAAATCCCGGGGAGAGATACCTCGGGGAATAAGAGGCAATCCATTCTCGTCAAATTCAGTAACTTTTACATCTTTTTTCTTAAAATACCCCTCAAACTCCTCAATCAATTCCCCCTTTCTAGGAATCCAGATATTCAATGCTTTCTTGCTCCATCCTTCCACCTCGTCATCACATAATTCCAGTTTTTGTACCAGACGGACAAACTTATAATTGTTCTCCCAATCCTTAAATTTAAAATACAGATCTCTGGCAACCAGCAGAGCCCATCTGGTCATATAATTTGTAAACGCGTTATTATCCACATCCTCATGAAACTCATCAGGACCAATAACATGAGGAATAACAAAGGCGTTTTTCTTCTCATCCCAAACCAGTCTAGAATCCAGATAGCGGGCGATCTCAAAAATAATCTCCAAGCCATAATTGAAAAGGAATTCCCGGTCATTGGTCACCAGATAATAATGATAAATGGCGTATACAATGTCAGAATTTATATGCTCTTCAAGTTGTCCGGTTTTTATCTCAATTATGGTACCATCCAGGTCCTTGTGCCAAGGAGGAGTTGCCTCCTTTCCAGTTTCTGCCGACTCCCAGGGAAATCTGGCTCCTTTATACCCCAGTTGCCGGGCATTCTCCCTTGCCTGAGGCAATCTCCGATACCTATACATAAGAAACTCTCTGGCAATCTCCGGAAAGTTATAAATAAAGAATGGGAGCGCAAATATTTCAGCATCCCAGAAAATATGGCCACGATAACCTTCGCCACTCAATCCCCGGGCAGGAATACTCACATCTTTAACTTCAGGATGTCCCAGGATCAACAGGTGATAAATATTAAATCTCAAGGCAGTTTGAACTTCCTCATTAGCTTTGGTTTTAATATCCACAATCTCCCATTTTTCATCCATTGCCTTGCAATGCTCCTTCACAACCTTCTCAAAACCAGTATTAAGGGCCGCTTTCAGTGCCCTGTGAGCCAGGGATTTTAATCTGTATCTTTTTACCTCTCGTGTGGAATAAATGCTGAAATAGAGAGTAAAACAGATAGTCTTACCCTGCTTAACCTTTAGGTGAAGCATCCTTTCAGGTGTTATATAACTTTGCTCTTCTGACTCAACTTCCAGCGTCCAAGAATATCCCACTGAAATCTGAGTCTCAAATGTCTTTATCTCTAAATAATTCAACTTCTGCCTTTGAGAAATCTCCTCAACTTGAAAATGTTTCTTCCTACCCTCCATAACCATTCCTTTATTATAAACCGCAGTATCAACGACATTCTGAACGATTATATCGATATCCTCATCCAGAGAAGTAAGCCATATCTTCATACATCCCATATGAGGATTGGCATGAGAAAGGAAACGCAAGGATTGATAGTCAAATCTTTTACCCTGAGCAGTTTTAAAAACAGTTGACCTCAAAAGCAACCCATATCGGAGATTGAGAATCCTCCAGTGATGAATAAAATCCATCGCCACAATATCTAACTTTTCCCCTCCCACGATTATCTTGAAATCCCAGGGATTGGGTAAATTTACCAATTCCGTAACAAATGAACCCGTCTTATCATAAAGGCCCGCAATGTAAGTTCCGGGATAGGCATCATAAGGCACCTCCTCCAGCACTCCCCTACTTCCCATATAACCGTTACCCAGAGTGAAAATGGTCTCATAGAAACTCTGTTTACGTCTATCAAATCCTTCCTCTTTTATAAACCAACCCCTCTCTGGAAGATACCTCTTCAGAAAATCACTCATAACCCTCAAACTGTTTTCTGCTCTTTGGCGTAGGTATAATTTATGATCTTGGACTTGCTCAAATCCAGATTGGGAATAATAACAATAGCATTGTCATCCAGTTTCAGAAACTTCGACCGCCGGATACCGATGTCCAGAACCTTAACCATTTCGCCGGAAGGCAATTTAATCTCGTCTCCTATTCTGAACGGCCTGTCAACCATAATCAAAAAACCAGCGATTATATTGGCAATGGTATCCTGAGCAGCAAGGGCAATTGCCAGAGAACTTACTCCTAGGGCAGCAATTAAAGCATTTACATTAACCCCAAACCTGGCAAGCACGATAATAATCGTAATTACCCAGATTACAATTTTTGTGGCTTTACGAAAAAGAGGAATAAACTCCTCATCCCAGACCACTTTTGTCTTGTCAGCTATATTTCTGGCATACCAGCTGATAATCGTTCCTGATATTCTCTGAAGCCAGAAAGCAACTGTAACCGCAAATACTCCAAACATAATATTTTTGAAAAAACCTGTCCAGCCAGAAGGAACATGAATTTTATGCCACAGAGAAAAATAAAGATAAACCAACACCATAAAGAGCACAACAGGAAGAATACTCACCTTAAGTAAATATCTCCATAGTACGCCTTTCATTTTTTCTTCTCCTGGTCAAAATTTAAAGCCCTTATGGGATAAGGAATCACTATACCTTCTTCCTGATATCGCTTGTGAAGGCGTTTTATAAACTCGTGTTTGATGAGGTAATTATCCACAAATTCCTTTGCTCTTAAAATCACGGTGAAGTTTATACTGAAGTCCCCAAATGTGTGGTATCTGATAAAGGGTTCAAATTCTGGTACTCCTCCAGGAACTTCCCGCATGACTTCTTTAGCCACCTCAATTGTCACTTTCTCCACATGTTCCAAATCACTGTCATAATGAACTCCCACCTGAACTAAAACTGCAAGTTCCGGCTGGGGTTGATAATAATTGGTAATTATACTCTGGGCTAACTTATTATTGGGAATTAAAACCACATTGTTAGGAAGCATCCTTACTCTTGTAGCCCGCCAACCGATATCTACAACATATCCTTCTTCTCCTGTTTCTAACCTTATAAAATCCCCTACTTTTATCTGTTTGGCTAATGTCATATAAAATCCAGCAAATAGATTAGAAAGCGTATCCTGAAGAGCAAGTGCCACAGCCAGCCCACCAATTCCCAACGTGGTCAAAAGAGGAGTGATGGAGACTCCCAGAGAATTCAGTATTATTAAAACGCCGATAAGAAATACAAACAGTTTGATTAAATTCTGAGTAAGGCTGGTAGCAGGAAGATTAATTTTACTTCGTTGAGAATAATAGATAAAAAACTTCACTCCCAGATTGGCAACCACAATAGTTATAGAAAATATCCCCAGCACAAGGAGACCTTTGTTCACAACCATCACTGCTTTAGGAGAAAGTGAAGAAATACTTATGGCAATAGATAAAGAGATAATTATCGCCCATAAAAAAATCGGGAATTTTAAAGAAGATACTAAAATATCATCGATTTCCGTCTTGGTCCTCTGCGCCCATTTTTTTAACCTCCAGAAAACTATTTTCCTCACAAAGAGTAAAATTATCGTAGTAACAACAAAAACCACCACAGGCATCACCCATTTAAGCATATATTCCAGATTCATAATTTATTCCTCCTTCTTGTATATTTCTTATATTTTAAGGTTTATCTTCCATTAGTCAAACTCTTATATTACTAGTTTATAGCCCATTTTTTATCCTTGACAGCATCAGGTATTAGTGTTACTTTTTTAAAAATAGTAACACAAAGGAGGTGTGTATGAAAAAACTTCTAATTTTTCTGGTGCTAGGAGTTTTATTCAACTTCCGAATCAGTAAAGCGGATGAACAAGAGTTGCGCAAGGAGATTCAATACCTTAAACAACGCATCCAGAAACTGGAGGAGAGACTGGCCAAATATGAACAGCAGCAAAAACAACAACAGGAACAGAAAAAGGAACTTAAAGACATCGTACCTCAAGCCCTGGAGGGAGTTGAAATTTCTGGAGGAGCGACATTTGTAATTCAATCAGCAATCGACACCAACAACACCACGAAACCCAACGAGGATGTCAGCGATGCCACATACACAATGGACTTGTTTATTGAGAAGGAGTTCTCGGATTACGGAAAGGCGCTATTACATTTGGAAGCCGGAGATGGAAGTGGCGTTGACGACGATGAACTGGCTTTATTCTCGGGAGTGAATCGTGATGCTGGAGATTCCGACAATCAGGTAGAAATTACAGAAGCCTGGTATGAACATTACCTCCTGGATAAAAAACTGAGCATCACTTTCGGAAAACTTGACCCCACATGTTTCCTGGACCAGAATGCGATTGCCAATGATGAAACCACACAATTTCTCTCCTTTGCTTTCAGAAATAACCCCACAATAGAATTTCCTGATAACTCTTTTGGTATCCATCTCCTCTACTCCCCATTGGATATTCTGGAACTGGAGTGCAGTTTTCTGGATGCCGATTCTGACTGGGAGGATATATTCGATCAAGCATTTCTGAGTTTTCAATTAAACTTTAAACTCAGTGTATTTAATCGTCCCGGGAATTACCGAATATATGCTTGGAGAAACAACAGTGATCATACCTTCTGGACTGATTCTACAAGAACAGAAGAAGAAAATTATGGTTACGGGATAAGCATCGACCAGCAACTTAATGATTATACCACTGCCTTCTTCCGATGGGGATATGCCCGCCCTGATGTTTCCACTGTAAAATATGCCTATAGTATTGGAACTCAAATCCAAGGAAGTTTATGGACGCGAGATGAAGATTATATAGGAATTGCATTTGGTCAGAATTTCCCTGCTAATGAATATGCTCGGGGAGGTAATTATGATAATACCGAAAGCCATCTGGAGATATATTACAGTTTAAAACTAAATCCCCATTTCACGCTGAGCCCTGATTTCCAGGTCATCTGGAACCCCAACGGAGCAGGTTCCGGAAGTAACTCTAAAACCGTAAAGGTTCTGGGATTGAGAGCCCAGGTTGATTTTTAAAAATAAGGAGGTGAAAGATGCATATACCGGATGGATTTTTAAACACACCCACCTGGTCCACATTGTATGCGGTCTCTGGAGGAACAC
>CBEUCN010000042.1:0-9790 GCA_965541635.1 uncultured bacterium | reverse complement strand
ACCACCTGTATCTGAAAATTGTTCCACACTCTGTGCAGATACTTCTGGTCCCTGATCTGGTTGTGTACTCTCTTCCGGATCAATTGCGGGGGGGTCCCCATCTAAATCTAGTTCTCCATCACCTATAGGAGGTACTATAATTTCTCCATCTAAGTCTCTAAAAACTGAGATTTCAATTTCACAAGGAATCGAACTATTAGGATTGATATCTAAACAAAAACCTCTGACTGCTGGAATAACAAATCCTAAAATTATTACTGCATAAATTCTGCTCATCTCCCTCCAACACCTTCTTTAATTAAGTGTATACTTACAATAATTATACCATAACTAGAAAAAATGTCAAATTTTTTAAAATTTTTTAAAATTTTATAAATAAAGGTAGAGTTAACTAGCATTTAAAATAAAAAAATAAAACCCGTGACCACCCCCCATTAAGTAAAACCCTCCACTTAAAAATTAAACATTTCCACTGTAATTGTCAAATTCAAAATATGGGGAACTATCTATCCCAGAATAGGAAATAAAATTATACTTTTTTGAATACCAGACAGGCGTTGTGACCTCCAAATCCAAATGAATTGGAAAGCGCACATTCTATTTTCGCTTCTCTCGCCTGATTGGGAACATAGTCGAGGTCACAGTCAGGGTCAGGATATTCATAATTTATCGTAGGGGGGATAACCTGATTTTTTACCGCCAATGCAGTAGCCACTGCCTCCACTCCTCCAGCAGCACCAATAAGATGGCCAATCATTGATTTTATGGAACTGACTCCAATTTTATAAGCATGGTCTTTTAGTAATTTTTTAATTGCCAGAGTCTCAACTTTATCATTGAGTTGAGTGGAAGTCCCGTGAGCATTGATATAATCTACATCCTCGGGATTTACTCCCGCATCTTCCACTGCCCACTTCATAGCCAGATAAGCACCTTCCCCTTCAGGGTCGGGAGCAGTTTGATGATAAGCATCACAACTGGTGCCATAACCAATTAATTCTGCATATATATTTGCTCTTCGCTTTTTAGCATGTTCGTATTCCTCCAAAACTAGAATACCTGCTCCTTCTCCAATTACAAACCCATCTCTTTCTTTATCAAACGGTCTGCTTGCCTTTTGAGGTTCCTCATTTCTGGTAGAAAGCGCTCGTAAAGCACAAAAACCACCCACTCCCAGAGGAGTAACACAAGCCTCAGCCCCACCAGCCACCATTATATCTGCCTTCCCCAATTGAATAATCCGAAAAGCCTCTCCTATAGAATGAGTTCCAGAAGCACAAGCGGTTACCACACACATATTTGGACCTTTAAGACCGAGATAAATGGCGAGTTGACCGGCAGCCATATTGGCAATCATAAGAGGAATGAGAAAAGGAGAAATTCTTGCCGGGCCTTTTTCTTCAAATACTTTATATTGTTTTTCAACCAAATCCAAAGCTCCAATACCAGAACCGACAATAACCCCACATCTTTCACAAGATATTTCTTCACCATCAAACCCAGCATCTTCCCAGGCTTTTTTGCCAGCATAAACTGCAAACTGGGTAAATCTTTCCATCCGCCGCGTTTCCTTAACAGAAAAAAAGCTTTCAGGTTCAAAATTCTTCACTTCACCAGCGATTTGAGACGAAAAATTAGAAGGGTCAAATAGGGTTATCTTATCAATCCCGGACCGACCTGCTAAAAGAGAATTCCAGAATTCAGAAATCTCATTCCCTACCGGACTTATAACCCCCAATCCAGTAATTACTACTCTTCTCTTCATATCTTCATAGTAAATAGAAGCCGAGCGTGATGCTCGGCTGTTAATCAGGAAAATTACAACAAATTCTCACCCTTCCTGTCCCTGGGTTTTCTCCTCGATATACTTTATAGCATCTCCCACAGTGCGGATCTTCTCAGCATCCTCATCGGGTATCTCAATTCCAAATTCTTCTTCAAATGCCATAACCAGTTCTACCGTATCCAAAGAATCAGCACCTAAATCATCAACAAAAGAAGAACTTTCTGTAATTTCATCCTCTTTAACATTCAACTGCTCAGAGATGATTTTCTTTACCCGTTCGGCTATCTCCATTTTTCTCCTCCTTTCTTTTTGGCTTACCTATATAACATAATCTCCAACCAAAGTCAATCTATTTTACATTTACATTGCCAGTCCACCATCTACCACTATTACCTGACCAGTAATATAATCGGAAAGAGAACTGGCTAAAAACAATGCACAATTGGCCACATCTTGAGGTTCCCCAAAACGAGCAAAGGGTATTAAAGAAAGAACTTGATTTTTTACTTCCTCAGATAAAACTTCCGTCATTTTGGTCTTGATATAACCAGGTGCAATAGCGTTGACATTGATATTACGGGAAGCAAGTTCCTTAGCCAAAGATTTGGTAAATGCAATTAATCCTGACTTAGATGCTGCATAGTTAGCCTGTCCAGCATTACCCATGATACCTATAACGGAAGCAATATTTATTATCTTACCCCTTCGTTGTCTTATCATTTGTCTGAGGACTGCTTTAGTAACATTAAAAGCTCCTTTAAGATTGACTTTCAAAACCAGATCCCATTCCTCCTCGGTCATACGGAGTAAAAGATTATCCCTGGTTATGCCCGCATTATTTACTAAAACATCTATTTTCCCAAACTCTTCGATTGCTGACTTCAATACATTATGAGTCATTTTGAAATCTGAAATATCACAGGCATAGGCTTTAGATCTTCTCCCTTCAGATTTAACTAATTTTGAAGTTTCAACAGCAGACTGTAAATCAACATCTACTGATATTATTTCTGCTCCTTGACGGGCAAACGTTAAGGCAATCTCTCTGCCTATTCCTCTTCCGCTTCCAGTAATTAAAGCCACTTTATCTTTAAGCATTTCCATTTGGTACCTCCTCTAACATTAGTTCTTCATAAAATGACTTTATATCTACAGTAGTCTCTATATTATATACCTCAATATTGGAATCTATCTTGCGAATCAAACCCCGTAATGTTTTCCCTGGTCCTATCTCTAAAAAAGCAGTCACACCAAGATCAACCATTGTCTCTACACAATCAACCCAAAATGTAGTATGATTTATCTGATTAATAAGATTTGCCTTAATTTCCTGAGGTAGAAAAGAAAAATAGGCATTAACATTGCTAACCACTGTAAATTTTGGCCTTTTAATACTGACATCATTAAGATAATACATCAGTTTCTTGGCTGCAGACTCCATTAAAGAAGAATGGAAAGCTCCTGCTACATTTAATCTCACTACCCTTTTAGCTCCATTTGCTTTTGCCAATTCCTCTGCTTTCTCTATATTCTGTATGCGGCCAGCAACCACAATTTGATCAGGAGAATTTATATTGGCAATTTCAGCCCCACTCTCTTTGCATATTTCCTCTACCTCTTTTCTTTTCATACCAATTATAGCCAACATTGTTCCTGGATTTTCATTACAGGCTTCCTCCATAAATTCTCCTCTCTTTCTAACCAGAATCAAAGCCTCTTCAAATGAAATGGCTCCAGCAGCAACCAATGCTGAATATTCTCCTAAACTCAAACCAGAGGAGACTATCGGATTAAGGATGTGATTATAACCGTGCCCTACTCGACTACGAAAATATTCTTCCAAGCATCTAAGTGCTACCATTGAAATTAGAAACACTGCTGGCTGACAATTTCTGGTTCGGGTCAATTCCTCAGGAGGGCCAAAGAAGCATAACCGCATTATATCAAATTTTAAAATCTCATTGGCCTTATGAAACATCTCACGAGCAACTTCAAAATTCTGATAGAGATCATGCCCCATCCCTACATATTGACTACCCTGTCCCGGGAAAATATATCCCAATCTCATCTTTTAACTTTAAGTTCCAATCTCTGCTTTATCCTCTCATTTACTTTTTTATTTACCACATCTTTTGCTACCTTAATAGCATTCTTTATTGCCTTGGCGGATGAAGAACCATGACATATTATTACATTACCATTTACACCAAGTAATGGTGCTCCTCCATATTCAGTATAATCAAGTTCTTTTCTCAACCTGTTTAAACTTGGCTTTAAAAGAAGTCCACCCAGTTTAGATAACAGACCTGTTTTGATATGTTTTTTGAGTAAATATCCACCTGCAATTGCTACTGACTCTGAAACTTTGAGAGCCACATTACCGACAAAACCATCAGCAACTATAACATCGCATTTTCCTAGAAATATATCTCTACCTTCTATATTACCAGTAAAATTTAACTGACTATCTTTAAGCAATCTCAAAGTTTCTCTTAAAAACTCAGGCCCTTTAGTTTCTTCTTCTCCAATGTTTAACAATCCTACTGTAGGATTCTCCTTATCCAGAATTAACTCCGCATAGGCGGCTCCCATTATCCCATAATCTAAAAGATGCTCGGGCTTGGGATCAATATTAGCCCCAGCATCTATCAAAAGGCAGAATCCTCTAACAGTAGGAAAGATTATCGCAATTCCTGGACGTTCCACCCCAGGAATTGTTTTCAGAAATAGAGTAGCAGAAGTAACTACTGCACCAGTATTACCAGCGCTCAAAAAAACTTCTGCTCCTCCATCCTTTAAGAGTTTAATTCCCCGGTTAATTGAAGAATCAGACTTTTTTCTTACACTGAGAGCAGGAGGTTCTTCCATCTCTATTATTTCCCGAGCCGGAATAATCTCAATCCTCTTCCCTTTCCCAAGATATCTTTTAATTTCCTCTTCTCTGCCCACCAGAAGAACCTCAATACTACTATCCTCCTTTACTGCCAGCTCTGCCCCTTTTACCACCACCAGGGGAGCATAATCTCCCCCCATAGCATCAACTGCTACTCTAACCTTCATCTTCAATTATCTCCAGCACTTTTTTTCCCCGATAGTATCCACATTTAGGACAGGCACGATGAAAAAGTTTGGAAGTTCCACATTCAGGACATTTAGAAATCTGAGGAGAAGATAACTTCCAGTGAGTCCTCCTTTTTCTGCTCCGAGAATTAGAATGTCTTCTTTTGGGATTGGCCATTTTTTACCTCCTCACTGTCTTTTTGACATTTACATTCTTCAGTATTCAAATTTACTCCACATCGGGGACAGATTCCTTTACAATCAGCCCGACATAATGGCTTCTGGGGGTAACCAAGAATTATCTCATCTCTGATATCAGAAGTGATATCTATTACCTCCAGACCGCGGGTATTATAATTAAAAATGAATTTTTTTTCAAATTCTCTTTCAAATTCATCCAAGCACCGACTGCAAACCATTTTTAACTTGTAAGTTACCACTACTTCCACTACCAGTTCTTTATCGTAGAGATTAATGTCAGCAATTACAAATATCGGGGTAGAAAATTTCACCGGAAGAGAATAAGGATGATCATCGATTTCCATATCCAGTTCCTTAGGATCATAATTTGCTTCCTGGTGGAGTCCTTGGGGTGGAATGTCTTCTATTCTTATTTTCATGAGATTATCAGCAATTACTGCAGCAATCTTAAAACCTCATTGGCAATCATCAATTCTTCATTGGTAGGCACAACCATAATTCTGATTCCTAACTTTTTAAATACTGGATTTAACATCTTTTTTATATCCTCTCTTACTCTTTTCTGATGTTCACCGATACCGGCAGTAAATACAACAGCATCACATCCCCCTAAGATTCCGATATAGGCTGAGATATACTTTGTCAGTCGATATACAAATACCTCATAAGCCAATTTAGCCCGCTTATTTCCTTCCCGCATTTTCTTCTCTATTATCCGCATGTCATTGCTTATCCCGGAAATACCAAGAAGTCCACTTTCTCTATTCAAAATTCTTTCTATCTCCTGAAGTTTATATCCCTTGTGAGTAAGATAGAAAATTATTGCGGGGTCAATATCACCACATCTCGTGCCCATAACCAGTCCTTCCAGAGGAGTAAACCCCATACTGGTATCAATTGACTTCCCCCCCTGAATAGCAGTAATTGAACATCCATTTCCAAGATGACAGGTAATGAGTTTTAATTTTGAGATATCCTTGCCCAATCTGCGCGCAGCCTCTAATGCCACATAGCGATGACTGGTTCCATGAAACCCATATCTGCGAATGCCATATCGGGTATAGAATTTATAAGGCAAAGCATAAATAAACGCTCTGGGAGGCACTGTGTGGTGAAATGAAGTATCAAACACTGCTACTTGAGGAACAGATTTTAAACTTTTCATACATGCAGATATTACTACAATAGCAGGGGGATTATGAAGAGGAGCCAAGTGGCTGAATTTCTTAATAACTTTTAGAACTTCAGAATTTATTACCACTGAATCCTGAAATTTTTCTCCTCCATGAACCACACGATGTCCTACTCCGTATAAAGAATTAGGATTATCAATCTTTCTGTTTAACTCATCCAGAATAATATTAAGAGCCTGACTATGCCCCTCGGTCTTAACTTTTATTTTTTTACCACCTGATTTCTGAAAATAAGAAACCTCCTCCCCTATTTTTTCAACCATACCGCGTTCCTCCATATGGAGCCTGCCATTATATCGAAAAAGACTATATTTGATTGAGGAACTACCGGCATTAAGGGTTAGTATCCAGTTTTTGGGATATGGGTTCTTCATCTCTAAACTGAGTCATTACTGATATTACTGCTGCATCCAGTACCACCTCTTCTACTTCACAACCCCGGGAAAGATCACTGGCGGGCTTTAATGTTCCCACAAAAATAGGACCAATTGCAATTGCCTCCAGAAGGCGATCAACCAGTTTATAGCAGATGTTACCACTATTAAGGTCAGGAAATATAAGCACATTAGCCCGACCAGCAACAAAAGAATCAGGACATTTCCTTTTAGCCACCTCCGGGACTATAGCAGCATCTGCTTGAAGTTCACCGTCAACCATTAAATCTGGCTGTATTCCCTTTACAATTTCCACTGCCCTGCGTACTCTTTCCACACTGGGACCACCAGCACTGCCATAAGTGGAGTAACTCAAAAAAGCAATATAGGGTGGTGCCGAAAATATTTTCTGAAACAACATCCCGGAATCAATAGCAATTTCTGCCAGCTGTTCAGAAGTAGGTTCAACTATAACCCCACAATCAGCAAATATAAATTTTCCTTTATAACCATATTTTTCATTACCAGTATCAATTATAAAACAACTGGATACTGACTTCCCTTCCCGAGGCCCTATACAATAAATAACTGCCTTGGCAACATCTTTGGTAGTATGGCTGGCTCCAGCAATCATAGCATCAGCAAACCCATCTCTGACCATTAATGCTGCTGTAAAAACCGGATTGGAAGTAAGAAGTTTTACTGCGGAATCAAAACCGACACCTTTCCTCTCCCGAATATGAGTATAAAGTTGAGCATATTTTTTAATTATATCTTCACTTCCAGGATTTATAGTTTCAACCCCTTTTATATCTATACCACCTGTCGTAAATACCACAGGATGGGCTATTCCCAGTTTAACAATTTCAGCAATTGCCTGTTTTATCCTTTTATCGTCTCCTTCCGGAAAAATTATCCGGGCAGGGTTCTTCCTTGCTCTTTCTATAAGTTCTTTCTTCATAACTTACCTCCAGTTTTTAACTTATTCATCAACGCATTATACACTGGGGGGGGCACAAATTCAGAAACATCAGCACCAAGAGAGACTGCTTCTTTTATCAACCGGGAAGAAATAAATGAGTATTTCTCACTGGTCATCATAAAAATGGTCTCAATTTCTGGAGCCAGTTTTCTGTTAGTTAAAGCCATTTGAAACTCATATTCAAAATCAGATATCATTCTTAAACCTCTCAAAATTATTCTGATATTCTTACTACGGGCATATTCTACAACCAGCCCTTTAAATGATTCCACCCTGAGTCCCTGAAATTCCTTAGTTGCCTCTTTTATTAAACTTATTCTTTCCTCTACTGTAAACAAAACCTGTTTCTGACTCATCTCACTTACAGCAATTATTATTTCATCAAATAAAAGTAAACCTCGTTTCACAAGATCAAGATGTCCATAAGTTATGGGATCAAATGTACCCGGATATATTGCTCTTTTATTCATTTCCTGCCACTACAAATATAGATAACACAGTCTCCCCATACTTTTTTTGAACACTTAAATTAAAACCTCCAATTTTCCCAGCAATAATTTCTTTTTTATGATGTTCAGCAATAATAATGGAATTATTTTTTACTATACCACACTCTTCAATTTCCATCAAGGTGGATTTAACCAATTTCCGGGCATAGGGAGGATCAAGAAAAATAATGTCAAATTTCCTGTCTCTAAGGAAACTCAATGCCTGAAATACATCTAAAGGAATAATTTCAACATCGACTCCGGAAAGCTGGTTCAATGTCCTGCGCAGACTGTTTACACACCGGAAATCACTTTCAATGAATACTGCAGATTTTGCTCCCCGAGAAAGTGCTTCCACTCCTAAAGCACCAGTTCCAGCATAGAGATCAAGGACTGTCTTATCCTTTACCCATTCTCCAAGATAATCAAAAATTGCTCTCCTGATTACGGAGGCTGTGGGTCTTATTCTTATTCCCTTAGGTACATATATTCTTGTTTTTTTAAATCTGCCAGAGATTACTTCAGCCATATCTTAAATATATTTAAATACCATCAATAAAATTGGAAAACAAATAATAAGAAATATGTGAGTATAAAATATACCCTGAGAGACAAATTCCACATTGGCTTCGCGGTTACTGGCAATTAGAGAAAGCATGGTGGCAGATGGCATTGCTGATTCCAAAAAGATGAGAAAAGAAACAAACTTTGGTAACTGAAAAAAATAAAGACCAAATCCTACAATTAGAGGGAGAATTAAAAGTTTAGTTATTATTAGAAAAAATGTAGGCCTTATATATTCTGTCGAAAACAGTTTCCCACCAGCAAGAAGTAATCCCACAACAATCATACCCAAAGGAATGGTTGCTTCCCCCAATTTTTTAACCGAATTTAATATAACTTCAGGAATATATCTTCCACCACCAGACACTGCCAGAAAAACACTAATGATTGAGACTATAAAAGGAAAAGGTATTAGATTCTTAAAACCTATCTGGTAGTAGGACTTTTTCATATAATAAAAACCAAAGGAAAGCATAATGAGATTGAATCCTATCAAATAGGAAAATATGTACATATATCCTGTGCCTTTAAGACTGGGAGAAAATAATCCCGTAATCAAAGCTAGGGGAAGATACCCTGAGTTCTGAAAAGCAGTAAGAAGAATAAATTCTCGTTTGATATCAATTTTCTTAACACCCAAATAATAGACAATTACTCCTAGAAAAAATCCCAGAATAAATATTACAAATGATGCTAGGATAAATATTCCGCAACTGACGAGATTGGATGTAGTTAAATGAGTGAGAAATGAATAGAAAATCAAACTTGGTAAACACACATAAAGAAGAAGTTTAGAGATTGCTTCCACTCCGGAAGAAGAAATCAGATTTATCCTACGAATTAAAAAACCTATCCCAATTAGCAACAATACCTCTATCAGAGCTTTTTGAATTATTAAGTTTATACCTTGAGTGAACATGCTTTTCATCTTCCTTAAAAATATCCCTTCTGTCAAGTCTCGTCGGATAAGGTAAGTTGACAACCAATCTTTATTCAATTATATTAAAACCGTTGATTGAAAGCCGGGATGGCGGAATTGGCAGACGCGCATGGTTCAGGACCATGTGGGAGTAATCCCGTAGGGGTTCAAGTCCCCTTCCCGGCAGTAATTTTAATTTCTTGCAGGGGTTTCCGCCGAAGGC
>CBEUCN010000041.1:0-9835 GCA_965541635.1 uncultured bacterium | reverse complement strand
TGTGTAAAGATATTAAAATTGTTCAGTCATCAGGATTTAATATTCTTGATAAAGAAGCAATTTCTACCATAAAAAGAGCCCAACCTTTTCCTCCTATACCTCCTGAATTAAAGATATCTTCTCTCTCAATGGAAGTCTCTATTGTCTTCACGTTGCAATATCGATAAAAGGGAAACCAATTAATTTAAATAGTTACTTCAATTTTTGCACAAAATTTGGGAGAGCTTCAAAAGAAAATCTTGACAGGAGACAAAAATAATGTATATTTAATAGACGGACTGGTCAGTCCATAAAAGGAGATTTTAGAATGAAGGTAAAAGACAGAAAGAAAATAAAATCGCGGATTGAACAGAGAAAAAATCAGATATTAGATGCAGCAACTATTGTTTTTTCTGAGAAAGGATATAACAGGGCGAATACAGATGAAATAGCAAAGAAGGCAGGTTTAGGTAAGGGTACACTCTACAGGTATTTTAAAGATAAAAAGGATATTTTCTTCTCAGTGGTGGATAGAGGATTAAATAAGTTAAAAGAGAAGATGCTAAAGGAGGTTGAGGATATACAGGATCCTTTAAAAAGAATTGAATGTGCGGTTAGAACTTATTTGTCTTTTTTTGAGGGAAATTCTAATCTCGTGGAAATCCTGATCCATGAGCAGAGCAGTTTCCGGAAAAGGATTGCCAAGCGTTATTTTGAGCACTATTATGGAAACGTTGATAGGATTAAAAGGACATTTAAGAAAGCAATCACCCAGGGTTTAATGAAAAACATAGATATTGAGACTGCTATCAGTGTATTAACCAGTATGCTTAATGGTTTAATTTATATGTGGCAGTTTGAGGGAAGAAAATACAGTTTAAAAGATAAAGCATCTATTGTGATAAAAATATTCTTTACCGGGATAATTAAAGATGAGAAGAGGAGAAAAGAATATGAAAAAGCAAAATAGCCCTGAAAAATGTGGAAAAAAATTATCTGTGTTATAAGTCTGAATCTCATGATTCCTTTCTGCGACTATATTGGAAAGGCAGAAGAAGTCCAGAAAGAGAATATAGTCTTGACAGAAAAAGAAGCCATAAGGATTGCTCTCAGGAGAAATTGGGATATTTTAATAAAAGATGAAAAGGTGAAAGAAGCCAAAGCCAGGCTTTTAAAAGCCTGGAGTGCAGTTTTTCCTCAAGCCTCTGCTTTTGCTTCCTACTATAGATATAATGATCATCCCTTTATAACTTACAAAGATAACAGGGGTTATGGGATTAACGTTGATCAGATAATTTTCAATGCTCAGGTTTTCAATACCATCAGGGCAGCTAAATCCCTCTTAAAATCAACAAAAAATGAAAAGAAAGAACAGGATAATTCTATAATTTTTGAAGTTAAAAATGCTTTTCTCCGAACATTAATTGCACAGCAAACGCTAAAGGTCACCGAAGATACCTTAAATCTTGCCCGGGAATACTTAAATACTACTAAGGTGCGTTTCGAAAATGGTGAAGCCTCGGATTATGATGTTTTGAGAGCAGAAGTTGAGGTTAAAAATCTGGAATACAGATTCCTGAAGGCAAAATCACTTTATGAAGCTTCCTTAAATTATTTGAAACTCCTATTAGGAATCGATCCCAGAAAAAAGATCGAGATAAGGGGAGAGATAAAATTTACTGAGTTTAAGGCGGATTTAAATAGGTTAATTGAGACTGCATTGGGTAAAAGACCATTGATAAAGGCAATAGAATTTAAAGAAGAGTCTCTAAAGCATAATTTAAGTGCAGTTAAGTCTGAGTTTTTGCCTTCCTTAGCATTAAATTTTCAAGATATAGCAAATGAGAGAGAGGCCTTTGCCTTCAACAGGAAGGAGTACGAAGATTACTGGGTCCTCACCTTGAGGCTAAGCTGGCCAATTTTTGAAGGAGGTTTAAGGTTCTTTAAAGTCAAGGAGGCAAAATCTCAGCTTCGGCAAATTAAATTATTAAAAGAGAAGACCATTTCTGCCATAAAAATCGAGATAAAAGATGCTATTCTGGATCTGGAAAGCGCGAGAAAAGAAGTTGAGGCTACAAAGACCAACGTGGAAGATGCAAAGAGAATGTATGAGATTATTTACAGAAGGTATCTGGAAGGTGAGGCATCTTACTTAGATATTTTAGATGCAAGAAATACACTTTTAGCTTCTCAATTAAATAACCTCCAGGCGCTTTTTGATTATAATTTATCCATATTTAAAATTGGTTACCTTACGGGGGAAAATTTAGAAATCTGGGGGGATAAAAAATGAAAAAATTGTTTTATCTTTTTATCTTGGGTGTTGTTTTATATGGCTGTGCGAAGAAGGAGAAGAAAGTCGAAAAGAAAATTCCGGTAGAGGTGGCCAAAGTGGAGTTTAAGGAGCTAAGAGACATATTGAAGTTTACAGGGACAATAGAAGGGAAAGAACAGGTTCAGGTTTTCCCCAAGGTAGGGGGGAAATTGATTAAATATCTGGTTAAAGAAGGCGATTATGTAAAAAAGGATGATGTGATTGCTTTAATTGATAGGGATATAACCGGATTTAAGTATGAACCTCATAAAGTCCAGTCCCCCATTTCTGGTCAGGTTTTAAAGGCAGATTTGGATAAAGGGAGTCTTGTAAGTCCCAGAACCCCCATCGCAATAGTTGGAGATATATCTAAAGTTAAAGTAAGGATAGAAATAGCCGAGGTTGATTATCCTAAGGTAAAGATAGGAGATAAAGCTATTCTTAAAGTAGATGCTTATCCTGATAGAGAATTTGAAGGTAAATTAACTGAACTGGACAAGTTTATTAATCCTCAAACCAGAACCGCTCAAGCAGAGATAGAAGTATCCAATAAAGAAGGTCTGCTCATTCCGGGAAGTTTTGCCAGAATTACCCTTTTTGTAGGGATCCACAGGGCTTTAACGATGCCTTTAGATGCCCTGTTAAGAATGCCGGGAACAGGTAGTTACTACTGTTTTAAAGTTGAAAATGATAAAGCAAAGAAAGTTTTCTTAAAAATTGGACTTATTCAGGATAACCTCGTGGAGATCAAAGAGGGTTTAAAGGAAGGGGATTTAGTGATTGTCTCAGGACAGGGAGCGTTAGAAGAAGGCACCCCCGTTAAACCTGTTTCCACCCCTGGGGTGGAAATGGAGGTGCAAAAATGAATTTACCTCAATTTGCAGTCAGGCGGCCTTACACAGTTTTGATGATATTTCTGGCAATCTTTCTGATTGGATTAATTGCTATATTCAAACTGCCCATTGACCTTTTGCCTGAAATTGAACCGCCGGTAATCTCTGTGCTTGTGCCTTATCCAGGAGCAACTGCCTCTGATGTGGAATCAGATGTAGTCAAATACTTAGAAGATAGGCTTTCTACTGTCCCCAATCTGGATGAACTCAACTCTTTATCCAAAGACAACTTAGGTATGGTTTCCTGCAAGTTTAAGTGGGGCACAAACTTAGATGTTGCTTCCAACGATGTTAGAGACAAAGTGGATTTGGCTAAATGGGATATAAAGGAACATGCTCCGGATTCAGAAGAGCCAATTTTATTTAAGTTTTCTTCTGCCACCGCACCCATTATGGCAATAACAATCTCTGCACCTTCTTCCTGGCCTCAGCTCTACAGGATAGTAGATAAGAAAGTTTCAGATGCTTTAAAAAGGACAAAAGGAGTGGGAGCAGTAATAATTTACGGAGGATTAAGGCGGCAGATAAAGGTAGAATTAGACTGGCAAAAAATTAAAGCCTATAATATTCCTGTTTCTTTAATCATTCAGAGATTAAAAGAAGAAAACCTTGATTTTCCCTTAGGAAAAATAAAGAAAGGGAAGCGTGATTATTTCTTAAGGATAAAACAGCGTTTTAAGACCCCTCAAGAAATAAAAAATATTCTGATTACTCAATATAAAAGCAAACCTGTTTATTTAAAAGATATAGCCAAGGTAAGTGATGATTTTGAAGAGGAAAAGATGAAAGGGTATTGTAATGGTAAGGAGACAATTATTTTAATTGTGCAGAAGCAGTCAGGCGAAAATACGGTTGAAGTCTGCAACAATATTAAAAAGACTTTAGAGAAAGTTAAAAAATTTCTGCCCAGAGATGCAGAAGTTACCATTCCTATGGATGGTTCAGAGTTTATCTTGATGGCAATAAAAAATTTGGCAAATACAGTAGTTACTGCTGGAATTTTAGTGGTCATTGTAACTTTACTTTTCTTAAGAAGGTTGAGAGCGTCTTTGATAATCTCTTTAACTATTCCTTTTTCTTTAATCTGTGCTTTTATCTTTCTGTTCTTAGGTGGTTTTACAATTAATGTTATGTCCTTAATGAGTTTAGCCATTGCTATTGGAATGGTGGTTGATAATGCTATTGTTGTTTTGGAAAACATTACCCGTCATGTTGAAGAAGGTCAGAAACCTCATGAGGCAGCTGTTTTTGCATCTACTGAGGTAGGAGGGGCTATCTTTGCCTCAACCTTAACTACGATTTGTGTATTTGTTCCTTTAATTTTTGTAACGGGACTGGCAGGTATTATGTTCAAACAGTTAGGAGCTGTTGTCTCAATTACGATTTTTTCTTCTCTGTTTGTAGCCTTGACCTTAACTCCTATGCTTGCTTCCAAATGGATTAAAAAAGAAACTTATTCTGAAAAAAATAAACTTTCTAAATTTTATCTTGCAGGAGAAAAGTTTTTCAAAAATATAGAAACTTTTTATGTAAAGATTTTGGATTACGCTCTTCTTCATAAAAAGAGGATTTTAGCCCCTCTTATAATAATATTTCTTGTAAGTATTTTTCTAACTCGTTTTATCGGTCAGGATTTATTCCCTGATGTAGATACGGGGGATATAGATATAATGTTTAGATTAAATGAGTCAGCAAGAATTGAGGAGACAGATAAAATTTTAAAAGAATTTGGGAAGATTTATGAGAAGTTGGTTCCGGAAAGAAAATATTATTATACTTTTGCTGGGGAATCAGAGAAAGGATTTGGTGTTGCTTTAGGGATGGAAGAAGGTCCAAATGTGGGCGAAGGAGGAGCAAAACTTGTCCCCAGAACAGAAAGAAAAAGAAGTGTTTATGAAATTGCCCAGGTTTTAAGGAAAGAAATTGAAAAAATTCCTGGTATTGAAAAATTAAAAGTAATTGCGACCACTCCTATGAAACAAGTGTTTATGGCAGGCAAGGGAAAGATTGAGGTGGAATTAATAGGTTCAGATTTGGATAAATTGCAAAAGTATGCAGAAAAATTGGGAAAAGAGATGAAAAAAATTCCAGGGGCTATAGATGTGAGGAGTTCATTTAAAAAGCCAAGATTAGAGCTTCATATAAATATTGACAGAGAAAAAGCAAACCTTTTAGGAGTAAATACCGCTGTTTTAGCTTCTACTTTGCGAACTTATTTTTACGGGTATGAAGCCACCAAATTCAGAGAGGCAGGAGATGATTTTGATATATTTTTGCAGTTAAAAGAAAAACAGCGTTACAGTCTGGATGACATTGGAGAAATTCCTGTGCCTACAATGAGCGGTAAATTGGTTAAGCTAAAGACCTTTGCTAAGGTTAATATGGGTTTAGGCCCTGTTGAAATTGACAGGAAAAACAGGGAAAGAATTATAAGTGTTGGTTGTGATACCTATAAAAGAGCAATGAGTGATGTTAAAAAAGATATTGAGAAAATCCTTAAAAAATTAAATATTCCCAAGGATATTGAGATTAATTTTGGAGGAGAAGCTGAAGAGCAGAGAAAAGCCTTTGGTGATTTGGGACTACTCCTAATTATAGGTGTTATTCTAGTTTATATGGTTATGGTAGGGCAATTTGAATCTTTAAAAACTCCCTTTATAATTTACTTTTCTTTACCTTTTGCTTTTGTAGGAGTAATCTGGGCACTTCTTCTAACAGGGACTCATTTTTCCATGGTAACATTTATGGCTGTTATAATGCTTGTAGGTGTTGTGGTAAATAATGCTATAGTTTTGGTTGATTATGCAAATATTTTAAGAGCAAGAGGGCTAAGTTTACTTGAAGCAATAAAGCTTGCCGGAAGACACCGATTGCGCCCGGTTTTAATGACCTCTTTTACCACTATTTTTGGTATGATACCTTTAGCCTTGGGAAGAGGTCAGGGAGGAGAAATCTGGCAGGCATTTGGAATTACCGCAATCGGAGGCCTTCTTTTATCAAGTTTGGTAACACTTGTTTTAGTCCCCATTATATATTCAATTTTCCATAAATAACCACATTTCCACCCCTGGGGTGGAAATAATGGGGTGAGGATAAGTAAAATTGGTAAGGGAGTGAACGAGTGAAAAGGAAAATCCCTCTTGTTACAGGGGAAATTTATCATGTACTTAGTAAAAGCATTGCTAATTTTGTAGTATTTAACACCGATAGTGAATTCTTAAAGATGAGAAATCTTTTTAAGTACTATCAGCTAAAAGATCCACCTTATAAATTCAATTATTTTGTGAAAGTCAAACTAAAAGGAAATGAAGAAGATTTTGATAATTATTTTTCTTCCCATTTACTTAATAAAGAAAAATTAGTTCAGATAATTGCGTATTGCATCATGCCTACACACTTGCATCTTATTTTAAAACAATTAAAAGAGGGAGGAATTTCACTTTTTATAGGGAATGTCCTTAATAGTTACTCTCGCTATTTTAATACTAAACATAAAAGACATGGGCCCTTGTGGGAGGGGAAATTCAAAAATATATTGGTAAAGACGGATGAGCAGTTACTTCATTTGACTAGATACATTCATTTAAATCCCACAAGTGCAGGGCTTGTGGATAAACCTGAAGAATGGCTGTATTCTTCTTATTTAGAATATCTTGGTAAAGTAAAAGAGATAAATAGAATTTGTGATTATGAGGATTTGATGGATATATCAACTTCATTTTATAAGAATTTTGTAGAAGATAGAATTTCATACCAGAAAGAATTGGAGAAAATCAAGCATTTAATTTTAGAATGAATGCACCTATTTCCACCCCAGGGGTGGAAATAGGTGGGGGAGGTGAGAGAAGTGAAGCTGGTAATTATTTGTTACAATGTTGCTATTCATGAGGAGGTATTAGAGGTTTTAGAAGAGTTGGAGATTAAAAGTTATACAAGGTTTAAAGAGGCACAGGGAGTGGGTAAATTGAGTGGTCCTCATTTAGGTGATCATATCTGGCCAGCCATAAATTCAGTTTTGATAGTGGCTTTAGAGGAGGACAAGAAAGACAAACTTATTGAGCAAATAAGGGAATTGCGCAAGAAACTTGGTAAAGAAGGCGTTAAAGCATTTGTCTTGCCACTTGAGGAGATAACTTAGTATTAGAAAGGAGGAGTGAAAAATGAGACAGATTTTCAAATTCTGGCTGATAATCTTCTTGTTTTCGCTTTTTACATCTTCCTCAGAGGGTTTTTCTTTTGAAAAACCAGAAAGTGTAAAAGAATTCGGTTTTTTTACAGGAGGATTAAGAGATGGGACCCTGTTAGAAAAAGATGATTATGTAACGGTTCCTGTGGGTTTAAGACTTGGGTTTGATATTAAGCCTTTAATAAAGAAATTTAAAGTTGGAGATGCGTTTTTAAAAAAGAGAAATATGTTAGAATTCGTAGCAGAACCTTATATAGCAGGAGTTATCTCTCCTGATTCCAATTTTGAAACTGGCTGCGGTTTATTATTGAGGTATGGTTATAAATTTGGCAAGTTTTTACCTTTTATAAATGTAGGTACAGGTTTGCAATATACGACTCAACATACAAGAGAAGAAGCAACTCAATGGTGCTTCCAGGTTCAGGCAGGAGCGGGTTTCTATTATTTTTTTGAAAAGAATAAAGCGGTAAGTTTTGAATACAGATTCAGGCATTTTTCTAATGCTGATACAAAAGAGCCCAATAAAGGAGTTGATCCTTACGGATTCTATATTGGGTTTTCTTACTTTTTTAATTAAATGAAGCATCGGTTAAAGTTTCTCTGGCAGGGAAAAGTTAAATATGAAGTTTAACGTAGTTATTTTTACTTTTATAGTAATACACCTTACTTTGGGTAGAAAGGTCTCTATCCCTTATGGTGTGGCTTCGGGATTAAATGTTTATTTGGTTTTAGGCCTGGCATTGGTTCTGGATACAATTTTTACGAGTCTAATATATTTTTTATCACATGAGGCTGTATTAAAGCTAAAGTTCTTCAGGAAAGCAAAAGAGAAAATTATATCCCTGCAGGATAGGTTAATTAGCTCTAATTCGCGATTAATACATTTTTTCGGTCATTTGGGTAAAGCAGGCATTGTGCTGGCAAACGTAATTCCCTTTACCGGCGGAATAAATGTCTCGATTCCTTTAACTCATGCGCTTAATTTAAGTAAAGGAGAAAGCCTCTTTCTGCTGTTTATGGGAAATTTTTTGAGCTGTTTATTTATTACCCTGGGAGCAAAAGGAGTTCTGGTTTGGTTTTCGTAGCCGGTAAGGAGTGCTTCAATTTTTCTATGTTATTATGAATCGATTTAGCTTATAATAAAACTAAACAAGAGGAGGTGAATTTATGCAGGATTTTTTAAGAAAAGCATTCAACCTGGGTTTAGGGCTGTTTGCCGTGACTAAAGAGAAAGCAGAGGAAATTGTGAATGAATTAATTAAGAAAGGCGAAGTTAGTCAGGAAGAAGGCAAAAAATTAGTCAATGAATTGCTGGAGAAAGGAGAAAAGAGCAGGAAAGAATTAGAAGCTCAAATTGAGAAGATAGTTAAGGGTGCGATAGAAAGGCTGGATTTACCAACTCGTAAGGAACTGAATGACCTTAAATCTGAAATAGAACAATTAAAGGAGAAATTAAATAAGAAAGAATAATAAAATCTGCTTTTTAGAGTTTAAATTTAATGCTATCAGGTATTACCCAGAAGATCCATAATATCCAGAGATTACGCCAGATACTTCAGGTCCTTATTAAATACGGTTTTGGCTATATAGTTGACCGTTTGCATATCGAGCAGAATATTATAGGTAGGAGATTTGTTAAGCTCAAATCTATCAAGAAGTTAGATGTATTCAACCAGCCTGCCCCTGTTAGAGCACGCAAGGTATTAGAGGAGCTGGGTCCCACATTTATTAAATTGGGCCAGATATTAAGCACACGGCCCGACCTTATCCCATTAGAGTTTTGTAAGGAATTTGAGAAATTACAGGATGAGGCTCCTGCTATTGAATATGAGAAGGTAAAAGCACAAATTGAGGGTGAGCTTAAACAGCCTATTGATAAAATATTTAATAATTTTTCTCCCCAACCTGTAGCAGCAGCTTCCCTGGCAGAGGTGCATTTAGCGGAATTAAAAACAGGCGAAAAAGTTGTTGTAAAGGTTCAGAGGCCCGATATAAGAAGAATGATTACAGCTGACTTAGAGATTTTATATGGGTTGGCTAAACTGGCAGAAAAGCATATTAAGGAAAGCAGAGTCTATGACCCAGTGGGAGTGGTAGAGGAGTTTAAAAAAACGATTCTGAAGGAGATAGATTTCAATGTAGAGGCAAATAATATTGAGAGATTCCGAAGAAACTTTAAGGATGATAATACAGTATATGTTCCTGAGGTTTTTCGGGACTTATCAACAGCAAGAATCTTAACCATAGAGAGGATCGAAGGGATAAAGGTTTCCGATATAGAAAAGATAGAAGAATCAGGGCTGGATAGGAAACAGATAGCCATGAATGGAGCCAATGCTGTATTAAAGCAGATCTTTATCCATGGATTTTTCCATGCCGACCCCCATCCCGGAAATATATTTGTCTTGGATAATAATAGGATTGCCTTCGTAGACTATGGTATGGTAGGTCGTCTGGATGAGG
>CBEUCN010000040.1:0-10049 GCA_965541635.1 uncultured bacterium | reverse complement strand
TAAAATGAAATGAACAAACCTGAAAGAAGCACCATGTACCTTTACCCCACATTTCTGATATAATATATAATAAATAAAAATAAAAAGAAGGAGGTGAGAGTTATGGTAATAGAAGTAGGTGAAATAAAGGTAAACCCAGAACCATTAGTATTAAGGATTTTTCTAAAATCTATAGAACTGTTGGGAGGACTTAAACAACTTGCAGAATATCGTACTCTAACTTGGTTACCATCTCTTGCCAGAGCAGCTTATGCTATCGTGCTTAAAGAAGAATACAACCGAATAGAGGATGAAATTGCTGAAGAGATTGGACTTACCCGTCAGACAGTAAGGAATATCCTGCGGGCTGATCCTGAACTGGCTCTTAAAAAGATAGAAAAAATGAAAGAACTGGTAACAGAAGAAGGGAAAGAAATGCAGGTCCACACAGCAGGAGGAATCGTTAAATTGGCTTATAACCTGATTAAACAAGGGCAGGAGGAATCTCAATTATTTCTGGAATTTTCTTCTCAGGCTCTGGAAAGTATATCAGAAGAAGTCCCCTGGGCATACAGAGTCCTTAAAGCAGTAAAAGAAAGAGGTATAAAATTTCCAATAAACAATGCCAGTGAACTGAAAGAAAAATTTACAGGATTAAAAATCAAAGAAAAAGACATTCAAAATATAGCTGATAAAATTGATTATCCAGTAAACAATCCTGCGTTATTGCTTAAAAAAATCAAACAGGTATTAACCTAAAAACTATGGAAGAACAGGAATATCAAAAACCGCAGGTAATTAAAGAAGGAATAATTGCAGGGGGTGAGGCTTTAAAGAAAGCCCCCAAAGTATATCCCGTTCCTACCGGAGTAGAAGGTCTGGATGAATTATTTTATACCACCGAGATTAAAAATAAACAGATCATGAGAAAAAATCTGGGAGGAATCCCTTCTCTCAGTGTATTTAACATCACCGGGTCCTCAGATACTGGTAAAACATTGCTGGTAGAACAGTTTACTATTAAACAAGCATCCAGTAATAAAAAGGTGGCATTTGTTACTGTGGAAACCCCAGCATCTTTTGTATCACTCTCCCTCAATGAACGAGCACGAGCAATGGGTGTAGAATTTAAAAAAATTGAAGACAATATAATCTTAATTGATGCCGCATCTTTTACTTCCCTTAGAGAAAATATTCCCAATCTGTTAGCAACTTTAGCCCACGCCATAAAGACCTATGATATAAAATTTACAGTGATTGATTCTGTAACCGGACTTTACGAACATAAGGAAATGTTAGCCAGAACTGTAGTGAGACAATTATTTAACTTTATGAAGAAATGGTATCAAACTGCTTTATTTGTCTCTCAAAAACGTTCTGGGCATGAGGAATTAACAGCAGAAGCTGCGGGAGGATATGCCGTGGGACATATAGTTGATGGAACGATTGTTTTAGCTAAAGAACTGATAATGACTCAGTATTCAGCAAAAATATTTGGAAAGCTTCCTGGTGAGATAGTAAGATTATTCCGAATAGATGGATGTAGAATGTGTGGACATGATACCAGAACATTTTTTATGGAAATCACTGACACTGGACTTATAAAAATAGGGGAACCTCTTACAGCAAAAGAATAGGGAAACTATCTGGTTATATCCAGAATTCTATATTTTAAAACTCCGGCAGGAACTTTTATCTCCAGGACATCACCCTTTTTATGGCCCAGAAGTGCTTTTCCAATAGGTGAGTAAACCGAAATTAAACCCTGGGATGGATTTGCTTCTTCTGGACTTACAAGTGTATATTCTTCCACTTCCTGAGTATCTAAATCCAAAAGTTTCACCTTAGCACCGATTCTGACTTCATCCTTGGCGATATCCATCTCATCAATAATCTCGGCATTTGCCAGTTTCTGCTCCAGTTGATGTATTTTTTTCTCATTTAGTGCCTGGGCTTCTTTGGCTGCCTGATATTCAGCATTTTCCTTAAGATCTCCCAGAGAACGAGCATACTCTATAACTTTAGAAATTTCTCTGCGTTTCACAGTCTTTAAATACTCCAATTCCTTTCTTAATTTCTCATACCCCTCTCTGGTTAAATATACTCTGCTCATATTATAAAAATTTATGGGGGGGAATAATATCTCCAAACTTATCTCGGGCTGACTTCAACCGCTGGGCCTGCTGCTGTAAAACTTCAAATATTCTATCGGGAATGTTTTTAAACCCTTTGTAGATATTGAAAATCCTTTGAATCTTCTCCAAGTTATGAGAAACTCTGATACTAAAAATTTTTATATAATCATCCTCAGAGAAATTCTTAGATAACAATTGAGAAAATAATTCTCTTAAATCCTGATAGTATGGAAGATAACCAATAGGAGCAGTAATAGCATCCACTCTATTATTCACACGCAACCACATCCATTTAAGCCATACCTTCTTGTCATGCATACCTGTAAGGTAACGGCCGTTTTCATCTTTGAGAAAATAGTTTACTCCAAATATCCGGGGAGTTTTCTTCAAACCCGAGATAAAATTAAGATGATTCTGAATATATTCTCCAACAGGTATAGAAAGAAAATCTAAATTTGCCATGAGATTAAATTTTCTCTCTCCAACTCTGTCAAGAGTAGCAGCAGTGGTTTCAGATTCCAGAGCCGCTCCTATTGTAATCACTCCATGCTCCCAGTCAAAACTTTCAAATACTGGTGGCCAGGTATCAGAATCCCTTCCCCCATAGATAATACCTCCCACCTCCACGCCCTGGGGATTTTCCAGTTCGGGATCCACATTTTTTAATGGCTTCAACCTCATAGTATAGCGAGCATTGGGATGGGCAAAAGGTATTTCATTCCCGAATTTATCCACCTTACCCACATACCATTCTCCAGAGAAATTCTCACCCTCTGTGGGCGAGACTCTACCATCTCCCTGCCAGTAAGGAATACCATCCTTGATGAGAACATTACTGAAAATAACTTCTCCTTCTTTATTCAACATCTCCCATATTAAGGGATCATCAACAGGATTTACATCTCTGATTATTCCGAAAATTCCTCTTTCCACATTGACTGCATAAACTTTACCATTTCTTTTCCTCAAATAGGCAATATCGTCTCCCACAATGCTTTCTCCCTCTACCATACAGGTAGAAGTCTTACCACAGCCAGAGGGAAATGCCCCTGCAAAATAAATTTTGGGCTCACCTTCCTTCAATCCTTTAACTCCCATCAAAAACATATGTTCTGCCAGCCAGCCTTCTTTACTTGCTTTTCTTATCGCCAATCTCAGAGAAAGTTTTTTCAATCCCACTGTATTACCAGCATATTGAGTATTGACACTATAAACGGTGTTCTCCAGAAAATCCACATAGATTCTCCTCTTATCTATATTTTTGCTATTCTTTCTGTCATCAAGTTCTCCTGCTGAATGAACATATTTGAAAAATTTTATATCGGGGTTATTTCTGAATATTTCATAAGCCGGGCGATAAAGAATATCCTCGGAATGGGCAACATATGCCGAATCAGTAAGTTGAAGAGCATAAATTGAAAATTCAGAATTTACTGGCCCCAGACACAGAAACAATACATACATCTCTTTCCCTTTCATACTGTCTTTGAGAAGTGTCATCATCTCCTCAAGGCCTTCCTCTCTATTTATACAGTTCAATCCCTCAAGATTGATTTCGGGTGTAACCAGAAATTTAGTATTACCTTTATCTCTTGCCTGGTCAAAAATTCCATCAAAATGTACGGTATGCCCTTTGATTTTAAGTGGTTTTTCCTCTCCCAGTTCTATTGCTTTTTTTCTGATATAACTGGCATCCTCCTCACAATCAGACCTCACAAATACCTTATCGGGATTGCAGAGTTCAACATATTTCACTACAAAATCAAGAACTTCAGGACTTTTAACAGCCAGAAGTTTTTCAAAACTTCCAGGAGTAGACTTCTCCCGTATTATTTCCAATACCTGCATATATTACACCTCCTGAGAGATTTTTATAGATTATACATAAAAGGGAAAAAATTAAAAGTATTTTCTGGAAAGAAAATAACTGACTATAGGAGTAGTCACAGGTATAGTAGGCATCTCCCTCAACAGGTAACTGAGATTACTGTAGACATTCATACCCCAATTAGAGTTCAACTCAAAATGCCCGGGTTTTTCCTCATAGGCTCCTCTCCAGAAAGCACCTCCCATATCCCAGATAGGACAATAACCTGAAGAATAGTTCATACCCTCATAAGGAAGTAAAAAGGTAGCAAATATCAAAAATTGATCGCTTTCAGAAGCAGATTGGAATTTGTCCAGAAAGTATCTTGCCACCTTTCTATAATCAAAATTGGCACTGAAATCTTCGGGGATAAACTCAAGTAAAAATCGGGCATAGCTCAATCTTTTTGTTGCCGTATCTGCCTTATCGATATTAGATTCCTTTCCCCTGTTTAGAAAATCTAAATAATCTGGAACCAGCATTTTAAGAACATTTGCTCGGAAATATTCAAAAAGATCTTCTCCCGCTCTGTACAACTCCAGAGCAGCAGTAGCAACCAGAGCCTTACCAAACTGCTCCGCCTCCTGAGGATTATTTTTTATCTCTTCCAGATGGTTCCAGAATCTATTGATATACTTATAAATAGTAGCTGCACATTCCTCTGCCTTATCGTAAGCATTATCGTAATGTCTTATACCAAAAGCTGTATCTAATTTCGCTCCTTCTGCATCCCAGATAGCAGCCATAAGATATGTTTCCCAAGTGCCCAGATCGGCATTATATGTTCTTTTTACATAATCCACTCCATCCTGTATCAGATACCAGGGAACATTTTTGAGCCAGTCGGGAGCATTAGCAGGCAAAGAACCAGTATAGGGATTAGAATAACTCTGGGCAGTAGTCAAAACAGCATTATTTCCATCTACCATTTGCTCCTGAGGAGGTTTAGAATAATATGATAAAAGTACAGGAGTAGAAACACCAGGGATGGCATTCAAGGCCTTGAGTGTGAACAGAGTATTATCTCTATCTGGATTCAAATAATCCACCAAAATAACTTCTTCATCAGGAGTTACTTCTACTTTATACCAGTGAGGATCTCCATTGGTAGTTTGAAGGAATATTTCATTCTTCTGGGACATATCAATTAAATATTCTTCCAGTCGCCTTAAATCATCTTCAGGATTTCCCCTACCAATAACTGCCCATTCCATAAATCCAGGATTCTCTTCTTTTCCTGGTGCTGGGAGATAATCTTTTTTATCCAGCCAGGAAAAAGAAAGCCCCCATCCATATATATATCCTCCTAATATCGAGATTAAAACTAATTTTATTAACTTTTTATTATTCATCCATAAAATTATACCACATAACCCATTCAAATGCAAATTATTAAAAACTTTTTAAAATTAAAATATTGTTCCATTTTCCAAAAAACTCTAATTTTTTTCACCTTTCTGTTAAATTAAATTCAATTGTGATACTAAATGTAATGTAATCCTCCTTCAACTCTGGAGGGAATGGTGGAAAAGGAGAAGCATACTTAACACTCTTTAATGCTGCCTGGCGAAAAATCTCTTGGTTAGTAGATGTGGAGTTATCCACCACTAACTCCCTTAATACTCCATCACGAGAAAGGGTAAATAATACAGTAACAGCACCATTCCCTTGAACTGGAGGTTTATAGTAATAAGCGCGCTTCTTAATCTCTTCCCGAATAGCGCGGTAGTAATTCAAAACAGACGGAGATAAAGTTTTGCTCTCCAGTTTGCCCGAAAGAGTTACAACTTGTGATTTTTTAATCTCCCTATTCTCAACTTTGGGAAGTTGGGGACCAGAATGAACTTTAAGTTTTTTGATCTCGTTTCGGGGATTTTTATCCTCTTGCCTTTTTATTTTTTTAACCTCGTGAATAGATGTTTGTTTTGGAAATTTAGGGCCGGAAGAGAGTTTTTGTTTATTCTCAATTTCTTTACCTGAAACCTTTTCAATCTTAACTTCGTTTTTTTTCCCCAGTTTATACACTACTATTTCTGGAGATATTTTTTGTTGGTTATAAAATTTATACTTTAAAAATTGAAACCCCGGCCAGGGAAGCAGAATCAGAAGATGAATAGTTAATGAAATTACTAATGCCTTTTCAAATGTTGTATCTTTTATCATCTTGCAAAAACTATCTCCTTTTCCAGCACTGCTAAGGCTTTAGGAGTATAATTGAGATGAAAACCAATAAAATCTTTCAAAAGTTTATGAAGTTCTTCTTTTACATCGAGAGTCAATCTTAATCTAGAAATATTCTCCCAAGGTTTCTGTTCCAGAAAAATTATCGACTTTATAACTCCCGGAGATACTGGCTGTAAATTACTGTTAGGTTTTTTACACCGAGCACAGATAATGCCACCATCACAAATTGAAAAATAGGCATCTGGAAATATTTTTCTTCCACATATGAGACAGCAATCAATCTGGGGATTAAATCCTGAAAATTTAAGCAACTTTAATACAAATGCATAATAGAAAATCTCCGGGCTTCCTTTAATTATCCATTTCAGAAATTCACCAGTAAGTTCATAAATGGCTCTACTGGGTTGTTCTGGAGGCATAACATAGTTTAAAAATTCAAATGCAGAACTTGCAATACAAAATGTGTGATAATCACGAGTAAGTTCCCACCAGGCGTTTAACAGATAAAACTGAACAAACAGTTTAAGTTCTGAGCGCCGGCGATAAAAGATTACTTCATATTCACAGAAAAGATTTAATAAACCATCATACCGTCCGTAATCTTCTACCTTCCTCACTCCTTTAGCAATACCTTCAATTTTACCAAAATCACGAGTATAGATTTTCAAAATTAGACTGGTATCGCGGTAGAGCCTTCGAGATATTATAAAACCACAAGTCTTTTCAATCATTTACCTTTGCGTGAGCAGTCCCGGCGGAAATAACCAAACGCATTCCCTCCTCAACCGTAAGGTCTAAAAGTTTCACTTCCTCCTTAGGGAAATAAATGAGAACCCCACTGGTAGGATTAGGAGTAGTAGGTATAAATACTGCCACCAATTCTTCTCCCGCTGCTGCATTTAACACCTCTTCTGCCTCACTGGTTAAAAAACCGATACAGTATTTACCTTTGTAAGGATATTCCACCAGCACCACTTTGGTAAATATATTCTTGCCCTCACCTACTATTGCCACGCTTATCTGTTTTATAGTCTTATATATCTTACCTACAAATGGAAATCGTAAAATCAAATGCTCAAAACTGGAAAAGAGTTTGCGGAAAAACAAGAAATTAATCAAAAACCCAAGAAAAGCCAACAAAAAGATAAATAAAATTAATATTATTATTCTTCCTACCACTTCCAGAGAGAGGGGACCAAGATAGTCTTTAAAATAAGGGAGAAGTGGTTGTAACAGCCATTGGTCTATCTTTTGAAATATAATCTTCAGAATCCAGAAAGTTAACGCCAATGGAAGTATCACTGCTACTCCCGTAAAAAAATATCTTCTTATATTTTTCATTGTTTTTCTCATAAACTAAATATCTGGAAAATAGTTAAAGTTATCGTAATACCCACCACTGCACCCAGAATCACCTCCCAAAGGTTATGGATCCCACCCCGGAGGCGACTGGCTGATATCATTATAGCAAGAAATAGCACCAGAATAGAAACCAAAAGATTGGAAGTAATCATACTTACACTCATCCAGATGGAAAAAGCCAGCGCTGAATGACCAGAAGGAAGTCCTCCCCGTAAAGGTTTACCCCTTTTAAAAAATGCCTTGGTTAAAATTACCACAACTATTATAAGAAGTAACGAAAAGAAGCTCAAATGCCAGCTTGCTCCTCGCAATTTCCGGAATCCATTTTCTATGGAATAGGGAATATAACTGGTAAATAATAAATACAGTATGAGAAATCCTCCCAGTCCTATAAATAGAACACTTCCAGCAAGGGCTTTTTTAATTTTACTTATATCGGGATTATATTTCGGATGGATAAAATCAAGTATCATCTCCAGACAGGAGTTTATCATCTCAGCAAATATAATCATACCCAAAGCAAATATAACTCCTATAAGTTCCATCTTTTTCATACCTACAAAAACTCCCAGCCCAAAAATAATAATAGCCATCAACAGATGGAGCTTCATATTCCTCTGTTCCTTAAACACCGATACCATTCCATCAATGGCGTCATTGAGTCTGTCTAGAAAATTTCTTTTTCTAAAATCATTCATTCCATATCCTCCTTAAAATTTCTCTCTGCTTTCTGAACATTCTTGCTCGATCTCTGACATTTAAGTCATTATAACCAACAGCATGTAAAAGACCATGTATAATGTAAGTAAGTAACTCCCGGGCAGGAGTATTTTTAAACTTAGAGGCATTAGATATTGCCTGATCACTGGACACAATCACCTCTATTGTGGGGGGAAAATCACTATAGAGAAACGATAATACATCAGTAACATTATTTCTCCCAGTAAATCTGAAATTAATATCTTTTATTTTAACATCATTTACAATTGCAACAGTTATGAAGAAATTTTTAAGTTCCGGCAACAGGGATTGAATTTTTTTTAAATATGACCTTATCTGAGATACAGTAAGAGGAGAATTTCGAGTATAGAGTTGAACATCAACCCTGCTTTTTCTCACTGGGATACTCCACACGGGCATGATGGATGCTCAACACTATCCTAGTAAATACTTCCGATATTTTATTTAAATCCTTCAATGTCAACTCACAATCTTCAAGTTCGCCTTCAGCAAATTTATTGTTAATTATCTCCTTAATCAGCCCTTTTATTCTGGCAGGAGTTGGTTCCTGAAGACTACGGGTGGCAGCTTCAACAGCATCAGCCAAAGATACTATTGCCACTTCTTTGGTCTGAGGTTTAGGACCAGGATAGCGAAATTGCTCCTCTTTGATTTCCTCCTCTTTTTTATTCTCCAGGGCCTTGTGATAAAAATAATACACTAGACTCGTTCCATGATGCTGCTCTATAAAATCAATTATTGCTGGGGGAAGTTTATATTTATGAGCCAGTTCCAATCCTTTCTTAACATGATTTATTATGATCAAACTGCTCATTGAAGGGGTTAGTTTCACATGAAGTGATTTCATCTTTTCTGCCATCTGATTCTCAGAAAAATATTCTGGCTTCTCCAGTTTACCGATATCATGAAAATAGGCTCCTACTCTAGCCAAAAGAGGATTGGCACCCACTGCCTCGGCTGCTTGCTCAGCCAGATTGCTGACTATAAGAGAGTGATGATAGGTACCGGGAGCTTTAAGTAGTAATTCCTTAAGTAAAGGGTGATTGAGATCAGAAAGTTCCAGAAGTCTAATATTAGTGGTAATTTTAAATCCATGTTCTAAAACAGGCAAAAGCCCCAATACCAAAAATGATGACAACAATCCATTACACAATGCAATCAATCCCCCACGAATAAAATATTCATAACTGAGGTTAAAAAACAACCCTAAAGACAAGACTGTAAGAAACTGAATCTCACCCACCAGCAACCCTGCTTTCAACAATTGGGAACGTTTTCTTATCTCCCTGACTGCCAGTGATCCTGCTATACCTCCGGTAAGAAAACATACTGCAGGAGTAACATTGTCTCCAATCATAACCCCTACTATTATCGCAAGAAATACAGCTACCTTTATAGCCACCGGGAAAGAAATCAACATCCCTATCAGCATTCCCCCTGTGGCTACTGGAATAAGATAACTGGGGAGAGGAGAAATTATAATGAATTTTGTTATAACTACAATAACAATAATTATTAAATTCACCAGTAAAAGTTTAGATATCTCATTATAGAATTTGGGATTATAAAACTTATAAGAAATCGTAATTATAGAAAGGAATAATAACGAAAATATGAACAGGCCAAAAGTTGTAGGCAATTTTTTTCCACCGCTTCTTCTGTTTATCTCTCTTAACTTCAAAAGATCATCCCTGGTAACTTTTTCTCCCCGAGAAAGAATCTTTTCATTCTTTTTTACCTGTTTATAAATATACACATCAGAAACATTTTGTGCTGCTGAG
>CBEUCN010000039.1:0-10181 GCA_965541635.1 uncultured bacterium | reverse complement strand
CCAGTCACACTAAGATGTGACAAAACCGTCGACGACAGTTATGTAACATTTAGGAGTTAAGAAGGGATTAGAATGGTTAATAAATGATAATGAACAGAGCTAAAAGAAATGTTTACTATGTGGCTTTACCACACAAGTAAGAATTAATAAATAAGAATTAATAAAAAAGAAAAACAAAAAGGAAATCATTTTTGCAAGTCACAGATAGAATCAGAAAGTCTTACGGGCATCAAGAATGGCATCAGGAGCAACAAGGATTATCTTTTCTCCATATAAAATTAATCTTCTCTCTCCGGATTTTTCTCTAATGTCAAGCATCCTGATATTCAAATTTCCTTTGGGGTCAGCCAAAAGTATTTTTCCGGTAGTGGCGTTGCCCACTTTGACAATTTTCCCATCTCTTTCCCAGATTTCAAATAGCCCATCAGTGTATATAAAGAATTCCCCCTGAATTTCTGCCAAGGTAAATCCTGTTTGTTCCAGTTTCATTATCAGACGTAAATTGAGAGAATCGTGACCTGCCCAGATGGTAAGAAGCTGTAGGTCCCTAACTGTAAGAGGATTGCCAACTACATTTATTTCTTCTACTCTTCCCAATTCCAACACAGGTCTTAAAGGACTCAGGTCGGCGATCTGATTATTAGAAATATCCAGCCATCGTAAGTTCTCCATATATTCTATCCCTGATATATCTTTAATCCCCTTACCGGAAAGGTCAAGAACTTGAATGGATTGCAAATCTGCAATCGTCAATTCCCCTTCAGGTTTCTGAATGGCTTCTCTTATGGCTTTTTCAAAATTTTCATCTTTGAATTTTACTGTAATATCTCCCTTAACTCTGCGATATATAAAATGGTGATCAATAATTAATGTAAGGTTTATATTCAGTATCAAAATTAGGAGAAGAATCTTTTTCATAACCTTTTCCCCTCTTTATAAATATAGCATATAAAATAGACTTTGCAAAATTTGATATGGTATATTTATTGAATATGGTGTGTATCGAATTGCTTTTGCCTTCTCTCTTAAAGATATCCCATAAACTGGTGAACTCTATTTCCCATCTTTTAAAAACGCGATAGGTTTTTGATGTTGGATATTAAAGAAATTTACTTTTCCAGAGTTGACTCTCTTCGACATTTATGACAGAGGATGAGTTGTCTGCGAGCACGTTTGAATGGAATAAGGCCTACGATATCTTCATAATGGGCAAGTCCTAAAGATTTAAGGTGGGATAAATATAAACTGGGGCTGGCAAATCCAGATTCAGCAACCTTTTGGGTTATCCATTCCAGATGCTCAACTGTAGTAATTGGTTCTCCACAGCATTGACAGAGAACAAGTTCCTTCTCCACCCTGGAATATACGGATTTTCTATCATAAGTAGCGAGGTCAAATTCTTGAGTTTGCCTTATTCCCTTTTGAGTAATACAGTTCTGAACACAATTGCCACAGAATATACAGTTCTCGTGATATAAAGTTATTACTCGTTTACCAGTCTTTTTTTCTTTATCTACTATATCTTCTACCTCTATAGTATGAGCAGGACAAACCTGAGAGCAGGCACCACAGCCCACACAATCGTCATCGAAGAACTGGGTTTTACCTCGGAATTTGGGCATTGGCGTATGAGGCTGGAATGGATATTTTGTAGTATAGGGACCTTTTATCAGGGCAATTACCGCTTCCTTTAACTCTCTCAATTTTGGTAACTTCATAGTGTTAGTATACAGTAGACAGTAGGTAGTACACAGGAAATAGTAAGTAGTATGTAGGAGTTAAGTATGTAAGTATTCATTTTGAACATTTTATAGAGGATATCATACCATACAACATTTTACCAATTTCTTCTATCTCTCTTAATATATATTTTGGCTCTTCAATATAGCCTAAGTCGTTTGCAAGTATCATGTAATATTTCAACTCATTTAAAGAACCTTGAGAAATATTATAGAAATTTATTTTATCTTTTTTTCCTCTTTTCTTAAACCCTTCTGCTATATTTGCTGGAATGGAAACAGCAGCTCTTCTCATTTGTGAACTCAATCCATATTTTTCTACTTCTGGAAAAACCCTTTGTTATTTCATAAACTTTAAACACCAGTTTATGTGATTTTTGCCAAACCTGTAAGTCTTCAAAATTTACTATTCCTCCCATCTCTCTCCTATCTCCTACCTACTCTCTACTGCCTACTATCTACTCCTCCCCATAGTGATTGCACACACTCTTTTCCCATAATTTCACTTTTGCTTTCTGAGAACCTCGAGCAATAGCATGAGCACCAGCAGGAGCGGTTAAAAGCAAAAAGAACATACATAACAACGCTTTTATACCTGCGGGCTGAATTCCCAGAATTAGAAATGTTCCCAACAGTATACTGCAAGTTCCAAAAGTAACGCATTTGGTAGATGCCTGAAGGCGATTATAGACATCAGGGAACCTTACCAATCCCAGACAACCCACAAAGTCAAAAAACAGACCGATAAAAATAAAAATTTTACCAATTATCTCAATCATCAAAGTGCTTGCCCTCCAGAAATTTTGATAATGCCAGTGTAGATATAAAACTCTGCAACGCCCAGGCAATTCCAATGTCTAAATACCAGTTTCTACCTGTGACAATTGTTAATACTGCACACAATCCCACAATAAGGATTCCCAGCATATCTACCGCAACAATTCTATCAGAAGCAGTTGGACCCCGAGAGATTCTTATAAGGCAGAAAAGTCCAGCCATAATGAAAATTCCTATTGCTCTTCTTAAAAGAGAAATATGGGGAAGTTCTGGATAAATTAAAATTGGTAAAGGAGAAAGTAGAATAAAATAAACCAGTATAAGGATAATTATCGCTCCTATTATATATTTCAAGTAACCTTTCATTCGAAAATCCTCTTCAGTATCTTTTCAAACCTCTCCACTATAAGTTGGGTGGCGGTTTCTATATCCTGAGATTTGACATTTATCCAGTGGACATATAAATAGCCATTCTCCTTATCTACATCCACAGTTAAAGTTCCAGGAGTAAGAGTTATTGAATTGGCCAGAAATGTTAATGCCGTGTCAGAATGTAAAGATGTTCTCACTTTTACAATTCCAGGCTTTATAGGACGTCGGGGATGAATTACCCGCAAGGCAACATCAATATTCGCCTTCAGACATTCCCAGAAAAACAGGGGAAGATATACTACAAACCAGAAATATCTGGCAGGATGAAGAAGTTTATGAGGACGATGGGTGAGAAAATCTCCAACAAATAGAGTGGCTAAAAAACTGACTATTACCCCTACAATCAGATTCTGTTTATCAACTGGAAGGTTAAGTAAAATCCAGATAATCAAAATTAGGATAAAAAATATTACTCTCGTCTTCATCGTAATGCTCCCATAACTATATCTTTATATTTCAAACCCTGAACAACGGTATCAACCGCTGGCTGAATAAATAACCTCTCCACTCCTGGCAGAATCAGAATACCACCAATTATACACACAATAGCAAGAACTATCATAGGAGTAGTCATGAAAACAGGAACTTCTTTTAAATTAGTATATTTTTCTTTCAATTTTCCAAAAAATGCATACTTCTGAACCTTCATAAAAGAAGAAAGTGTAAGTATACTCCCTACAACTGCCCACAACGCATAGCCAGGTTTGCCAGCCTGAAGACAAGCCAGTATGATTACTAACTTGCTCCAGAATCCATTAAATGGTGGGATACCAGCAATTGACATGGAGGCAATAAAATTGGTATTGGCAGTAACTGGCATTTTTTCTCTCAATCCTCCCATTTCTTCCAATTTTCTTGTTCCAGTGGTATATTCCACAGAACCTGAAGTCAAAAATAACAGTGACTTAAATACCGAATGGTTGAAAAGATGGAAAAGGCCTCCTAAAATCCCCAGAGGAGTGCCCAGTCCAATTCCCAGCATAATATATCCTACCTGACTTATGGAATGGTAAGCCAGAAGTCTTTTGAGATCCCACTGCCCAATTGCCAGAAGCACTCCAACCATCAGTGACAGCACACCAAGAAAGGCAAATATATTCAACATTTCTTGGCTGACTCCAAATATGTTATAGAAGATACGCACCAGAGAATATATACCCAACGCCTTTATCACCACTCCTGAAAGAGCAGCGGATATTGGCGCCGGGGCAGAGGGATGGGCATCAGGTAACCAGGCATGAAATGGAACTATCGCCGCCTTAAGTCCAAATCCCATTATCAATAATATCATCACGAATTTTATTACAATTGCATTGGGTATTTGAGAGAAATAACTGGCAATATCTGCCATGTTTAAAGTTCCAGCATAGGCATAAAGAATACCAATAGCAAGCAATACAAATATGCTTGCCACTGAACTCATCACAGTATATTTAAATGCGGCTTCCAGTTCATCCATCTCAGTACCATAAGCAACGAGAGCATAACTGGCAACGGAGGCAATTTCTAAGAATACGAACAGATTAAATATATCTCCGGTAATCACCACACCATTCATTCCTGCCAGCATAAGTAGAAACAGAGTGTAAAATTTCCATTTTGTGGTAAATTTCTCCATATAATTTACGGCAAATATAGTAATCATAAATGCAATAAGGTTAATAGTAACCAGCATAAACCCGGAAAGGCCATCCAGAACCAGGGAGATACCAAAAGGTGGCCTCCAGCCTCCTACTTCATATACCAGGACCTGAAATTTATTTGCCATATATACAGCATATAACGAGAATATAAATAATGTCATTGTAACCACATTGCCAATGAGGTCTGAAAGTTTTTTGCAAAATCTTCCAATAAGAGAAGTCAAAAAGGCCCCTGCCAGAGGAATAACTACAAATAGTGGTATTATATTAACATGGGTATTCATCCCCTTAATCTCCTGATTTTGGTAATGTCAAATGTTTTATATTTCTGATAAATCCGCACTGCCAAGGCAATTACAAACGCAGTGGTTGCCAGTGATATCACTATTGATGTTAAAACCAGAGCCTGAGGTAAAGGATCAACCATATTTTTTATCTCCATCCCAGGTGAAAACAGGGGTGAACGACCATTTAATTTATATCCAATGAGTATCAGAAAAAGATTTACTGCGTATTCACAGATAATCAGCCCTATTATTATTTTTATCAAATTTCTTTTTCGTAACACACAATAAAGCCCAATGCTTAACAGAATAAAATCCAGAAAATAAATGCTCATTCCTGACTACCTCCTGTCACCCTTATCAATACCAGAACTAGAAAAATAGCAAATAATCCTGAAGATACTTTAAGAGCAATGGCAATATTGGAAAGAGGGATAGTACCAGCAGAGAAAATTGTAAATGGCTTTCCTTTGGAGACAAACCAATCATAAAAGAAATACCCACTCATAAATCCCAGAATTGCTATTCCCAAAAACATAATGGCACCGATAGTTTCGAATAATGCTAAGAATAATTTAGGAATTCGGCGGTAAAGTTCCTGTTTGCCATAAGCAAGCATTAGATTTACAAAAGAAAGAGCAATTATTACTCCACCAGCAAAACCGCCACCAGGTGAAATATGACCGTGAAGAACTATATAAATACCATATACAAATATAAATCCCACTGTCAGCCGGGTTACTGTCTTTACTATTAAACTCATACCATTAGAGTTCATATTTATCTTCTGCCTCCCCTATTTTTTTCCTTCCCTTCTTTCTCATAACTGCCAGAACTGATATTACAGCAGTGAAAAGCACAGTCGCCTCACCTAAGGTATCGTACGCTCTAAATCCTAACAATATTGAGGTTACAAGGTTGGTTGCTCTGGTTTTTTCCAGGCCCTCACTGAGATAATAACCGGAAACTCGCATTAAGGGATGTCCAAACTGAGGAAGTTGTTTGATAACAAAATATCCCACACTTAAAAATATAATTAGAAATGTCACAGTCATCACAGTATTAAAAAACCATCTTCCAGAAGTAGAAAACGGCAGGTCCTTTCGTATCGTGGCTCGGATTAAAATTATAAGCAAGAATATTTCAACTACAAGTTGAGTAATTGCAATATCAGGGGCTTTTAAAATCAAAAACATAATACATAATCCCAATCCTGCTGCTGCTACTGAGACTACAGCTGAAAGCAGGTCCTTCATCTCTACGGCTATGAAGGCTGCAATTATCACAAACAGCATTATAAGATTAAGTTCCAGCATATTACCTGATCATCTTTAAAAATAAAATTGTCATTCCAATCAAACACCAGACCAAATATGTCGGCAATACTCCATTATGCAGATACCTTAAAAATCTTATAAGCACAAATGTAATTTTCAAGCATATTTCGTAGATATCAAATAGTTTTCTTTCCGCCAGATTATAAATTCTGAAAATCACTGGAAAAGTTCTTATTTCATTATAGAAATCACCAGCCCGGGGTCTGGTATCATCAGATAAACTTTCTCCTCCAATAAAGGTATCGGCAGTACGAAATTTTATTCTGGAAGATATAAATACTAAACCACCAATAAATAGAGCCAGAAGAATCAACAGTGTTGCCAGACCTGGATTCCAAAATCCAATCTGATTATTATTAAGTTTTACAGGATTAATCAAATATTTCAAAATCAGTGGCTGGGCAAAAATACCAAAAACTATACACAGAATGGAAAGTGTTATCACCGGGAATAAAAATCCTTTACTAACCTCTTTGACCTTAGCCACGAATTCTGACTTCTGGCCCAAGAATATTCCATAGATGACTTTAAGGAATGATGCCAGGGTCAGGGCTGAGCCCACAACTGCTGCGGTTAATGCCAGAATGTAAATCAGTTTTGTAAAAAATGGAAGTTGTGGAGATGAAAATCCTGAAATTACTCCCTGATAAACCATCCACTTGGAATAAAAGCCATTAAATGGAGGAACTCCGGATATGGAAAGTGCAGATACAAGCATCGCTGTAAATGTCCAGGGCATAACTCTGGAAAGTCCACCTAACTGGGATAATTCCAAGGTTTTAGTTTCTCTTTCTACATTACCGGCGGATAGAAACAGACAGGATTTATAAATAGCATTGTTCAACATATGAAATAATCCGCCTATAAATCCTACAGGATTAAGAGTACCTATCCCCAGAACCATATAACCTACCTGGGAGACAGCATGATAGGAAAGAAGTTTTCTCAGATTATGCTGAATTAAAGCCATCATTACCGCAGATATAATTGTAAATGCTCCTATAATTACCAGAAATTGTGCCAGGGGATGATACTGGGGCAACTTAAATATATCCAGAGAAACTCTTGCCAGAAGGTATATTCCCAAAAGTTTGTCCATGCTGGCTGGTAGATAAGCCAAAACTGGAATGGAAGTTGTTTCTGAAATTTCAGGAATCCAGGTATGAAACGGAAATGCCCCAGCCTTAGCAAAACTTGCCACTACAAAACACAGAAACGAAATAACCAACCAGTTAGTTGGGCAGTTGGTTATCTGGGTAGATATTTTGGAGAATTCAAAACTGCCAGTGAGTTTCCAAAGTATACCTATACCTAAAAGTAAAAAGGCATCCGCTCCTCCTACAATTATAAATGTTTTCTTAGAACCAGATGCTGCCTGGGGTGATGCATAATTAATCATCAAATAAAGAGTTATTCCCAGGAATCCCCAGAAGACAAGCAAAAGCATTAGATTGGTGGTAAGAATAGTTAAATTGGCAACTCCCAAAGTTAATAATATGTATCCCCACATTGTGGTGATTGAACGCTGAAAATAAGCATAGGAATATATCAGGGTTAGGAAACTAAATAAACCTGCAAATATCAGAATAAAGGCGTTGAGGTTGTCAACAGCGAAATGCAGTCCCAGAGAAGGCTTAAATAAAAACACATAAAATTGATAATAGAAGACAATTGTAGTTATTGCAAAACTAACCAGAAATGGTAACTTTTTCCATCTCTCCGGTATTATAAGCAATACAAATCCACAAGTTACAGGTAAAAGTCCCAATATTAGAAGATAAAAATTCATTTCTTCAGTTTTTCCCTTATGTTTTCAGTTTTCTTCTGTGAGAGTTTAATTAAATCCTCAGCAGTCATTATTCGTTTTTCATCCTGATAGACATAAAGTCTTTCAGTACAGCAATAACAGGGGTCAACTGCTGCCAGAATTATTGCAGCATCAGCAATATCCTCTCCCACAACTGTAGTCTGATTAGTAGGGACATTCATGTAACTGGGAGCTCTGACCTTATGTCTTACAGGAGAGTTAGTCCCATCAGACCTTACATAATGGAAAACCTCTCCCCTGGGTGCTTCGTGGCGGCCGATTCCTTCCCCCGGTGGAATTTCTTTTACGTGGGCATCTATCTCTCCTTTAGGCATCTTTTGTAAACACTGCCTTATTATCTTTATAGATTCCAGTTTTTCCAAAAGTCTTACCACCACCTTATCAAAAACATCACCATTTTCAGTAACAATCATATCCCATTCCACTTTATCATAGACAGCATAAGGGTCATTTTTTCTCACATCAATAGCCACTCCTGATGCTCTGGCCGTAGGTCCCACAGCAGAATAATTTATTGCTTCTTCCTTAGTTAATATTCCCACTCCTTTTAATCGAGCGTGAAAGACAGGGTCATCCATTACAGCCTTTTTCAGCATGATAATTTTTTCCTCCAGTTCATCAAGGCCTTTAAGAATCATGGGGATATCTTCTTCATCTATATCTCTTCTTACACCACCGGGTTTCATCATAGCATAATGATTACGATTGCCTGAAATCTGTTCCATAATATCCAAAACTATTTCTCTATATTTCCAGGCCCACATAAAAACAGTATTGTATCCTAAAAAATGCCCGGCCAAGCCCAGCCACAAAAGATGGCTATGTATCCTCTCCAATTCCCCTATGACAGTTCTTATATATAGAGCCCTCTCCGGAACTTCAATTTTAGCGAGGTCTTCTACAGCATTAACATAAGCAAAGGGATGAGAGGTGGAACATATTCCACAAATTCTTTCCACAACAAATGTAACCTGGTCGTAACTTTTTTGTTCGCATAACTGCTCAATTCCTCTATGGTTATAACCGATATTTATTTCCAGTCCAACAACCTTCTCTCCTTCCACCTCAAGTTTAAAGAATTCCGGCTCTTCCTGTAAGGGATGATATGGTCCAATTGGAATTATAGTTCGCCGGTTTGTTGATTTATTACTCGAATGCTCAGATTTATTATTGTTCGTTACCATTTTCACTCTCCAGTTATAATATACTATTTATCATGCCTTAAAGGACATTTCCCTTCTGGCCAGTCTTCTGCCAGAAGTAGTCTTTTCAAATTGGGGTGCCCAATAAAATTAATTCCCAACAATTCCCAGATTTCTCTTTCAATCCATTCTGCTGCTTTAAACACAGAAGCAATACTTACTATTTCCGGATTTTCTTTATCTATCTTCACTCTGAATGTTATTATCTGACCCTTGAAATCGTTGGAGAAATGATAAAGTATCTCCAGATGTCTTCTGGCATCTACTCCGGAAGCAATGTTAAATCGCATACCGAGATCATAAAATACATAGTGTGCAACTTCTTTAATGTCATTTTTATCTTTTAAATCCACATAAATTCTGCGTTCATTATGGACATAAATATTTTCAATCTTATTTCTAAACTTCTGCTTTATCTTTTCTAATTTTTCTATCATTCTCCTAACACCTACCTCCTGTCTACTGTCTACTGTCTACTGTCTACTGCCTACTGCCTACTGCCTACTTTTTTAAGTTTCTCAATTCCTTTAACAATCCCAGCAATAATTGCTTCTGGCTTGGGGGGACATCCTGGTATATAAACATCAACTGGAATAACCTGGTCCAGAGTAGTAGGATGATTATAACTATCTCTAAATATTCCTCCCCCACAAGCACAAGCCCCAACAGCAACCACCAGAATGGGTTTAGGTGCCTGTTCATATATTTCTTTAACGCGGGGAATGCATTTTCTGTTAACTGCTCCCGTAACCAGTAAAACATCAGCATGTCTTATACTTCCGGCGAGAATTGCACCAAATCTTTCCACATCATATCTTGGAGTCAGAACATCAAGGATTTCAATATCACAATTATTGCAGGAAGCAGTGGATAAATGGTAGACCCACGGTGATTTTGTTAATGCTTTTAATCTTAACTTCACAATCATAAACCTCCTAA
>CBEUCN010000038.1:0-10976 GCA_965541635.1 uncultured bacterium | reverse complement strand
TTGGCGGTGAAGGGAATGCACCTCCCATACCAAAATGACCTGGCACAGTAGGATTGGTCACAGATTTTCTCAACTCTCCTTTTTTAAATTTTTCAATTGTATCTTTTACACTCATACCTGAAACACCAGCAATCACCGATATTCCTGCAGAACTAAAAACCCCAAAGGCATTGGGACCAATATTTCCGGTAATTACAACCTCAGCCCCTTTATTTACTACCAATTGTGCTGCCTGAATTCCTGCTCCTGAGGGAGCCATAGCACTGGAATTAGGAATGGATTCAAACTTATCGCTGTCAGTATCGTAAAATATAAGGTAAGGACATCGACCAAATCTGGGGTCGACTTGAGCATCAAGATTGTCCCCCGTAGATGAAATACATATTTTCATGAAATCACCTCCTTATCCTTTGACCAGCAAAACTAATTGACTACTTTACCAAACAATCGCTACACTGCTTGGATAAATTAACTAGCCTCTAACTCTTTGATTCTTCCTTCTATCTGTCCCAGTTGATTCTTTAATGCCTCCGCCTGAGATTTCAAAAGTTGAAGTTCTTGTTCTTTACTCAACTGAGTTACTCCATAAGGATCAAATGGTGGCTGTTGAGGCATATTCTGCCAAGCATAATTTGCCTGCCAGGTAGGCCAAGTTCCAGTCATCAAATATTGGGCTCCTGGAGGCAGAGTCCCCCAACCAGGAGAATAACCAAATCTCATCCATCCCGGAAGGCCAGTCATGTAATACATATACCTGTGTCTATAACCGGGCATTGAAATCACCTCCTTTGAAAAAGTTAATCCTAAAAAGACCAAATATTTTTTCTATTTCCCATTTTATCATATTATTCGCATTATCCTTTTACTGTTTTTCCAATTCGTTTATTCTCATATTGATATCTTGAAGTTGAGCTTCTAAATTTTGTTTAAGTTGTTTCAAATAAGAAAGCTCATCAGTCATTGGGTATCCAAAAGGTGTAAGAGTATACCAAGGATAATACCCCCACCAACTATATAAATTTACTAAATAAGGATAAACATATGGCACCATAAACCATCCTGCTGGCCCCATTCCAAATGGCATTTTTATCACCTCCTTTCCAATTAATTTATTGATTCTCCAATTCCTTAAACCTTATCTAATTATCTAACTTGAAGTAGGGGGATTAACCCTAAAACTCCCAGAAGCAGGATAACTAAAAGGAGTTATCGGCCCATACATACCTGTCCACCACCATCTCGGAAGCCAGGGGAACCACCTGCAAAAGGGGAAAGGATTTCCTCTCCCCCAGCCAAAATAAGGATATACTCCATAACCAAAATAGGGATAGCCAAAATATCCCCATTTCCAGAAACCAGGTCCCCAGAAATTTCTTCCTCTTGGCATTTTTATCACCTCCTTTTCTGACAATTTTCGCATAATCCATAAAATTGAAGATTGTGACTTTTTATCTTAAAATTATGCTTTTTGGAAAGCACCTCTTCTATTTTCTTTACAAGCGTTTTCTCCTCATTCATAAAATCGTCATAATCAATCACCTTACCACATTCTTCGCAGATTAAATGATGGTGATGTTCCGCTTCTTTTGTAACCAGTTCATATCTTGCTCGTCCCTGACCAAAATCATATTTCTTAACCAAACCCAACCTAGTAAGTAAATCTAGAGTGCGATAGATAGTAGCCAGTCCAATTCCAGGGTAAAATCTGTGGACTCTGAAGAAAATCTCATCCGCTGAATGGTGTCCCGACATCTTCTGCATTACATCCAAAACTGCCTGTCGAGGTTCAGTAAGTCTCAACCCCTGTCTCTTAAACTCTATCATCCACCAAGGACCTTTGCCTCTCATTTCTATCCTTCTCCTTATTGAAAATGATTCTCATTATCAATATATCACATAGGAATTATTTGTCAAGTTCAAAATTTTCGGGAAACTCTTTGTTAAAAATTAAAACCCTTTGCTCTATTTCAAGTTAGAAATACAGATTCCGACTAACTGGCTTAACAATATCACCACTCCGGCAGTTAGCCAGTGTTCAAACATAACCCTCAGTGGAAAAATTCTTTGAGCACGTCCTAAATAATAACTAAATACTCCTAGAAGTAAAAATCCCCATAATATACTCACCACTACTGCGGAAGAAAGTGGTAGCAATATAACAGGAATTAGGAATGAAGAGGCAAAAATCAATTTGGACAAAAATGTAGAAATTGTAGAAATCCATATTTCTTTTTCGGTATGTTTAATTTCTGACTCTTCTGAAATATGAATTCCTAATGCATCAGAAAAAGCATCGGCAATAGCAATGGTTAAAACCCCTCCTACCACTGCCAGGCGAGAATGGGTTCCGGAATGAAGCCCCACCATAAGACCCAGCGTAGTTATAATTCCAGATGTAAGCCCGAAACTAAATCCTATCTTTATAGAATGTTTCATTACACTAAATCAATCATTTTAGATTTCAGAAGTTTCTTTATGAAAAAGAATAAAGATACCGAGGATAGAATAAAAATTAATGTAAGATAATCCCACCTGTTTATAACTAGGCCTAAAGCAATCCCTGCAGCCGGAGCATGTTCGGTATCAGTAACCACCATTACAAAAATTGAAAAGCCTACTGCCAGCGCACCTAGAAATATAAGAAGAAACTTTTCACTGAGAATTGTGGAAGAAGATAATAATCTACATAAATACCAGAGAATAACTCCTACACCGATACCTACAAGATATCCCCCAAACAATCTTCGAGGTTGAGAAAATTTACTGTGAGGGCGGGAAAAAACAACAAAAGCCGTAGCCCCTAAAGAAGCAATTATTGCGGTTTCATGTAGAACATCTAAAAATATCAGAGGGATAAGAATTGCTATCATTGCTATTAGCGGTTGAATTATATATTTAATAACACTTATTTTAACTTTAGGATCAAACATATACATCTCAATCGTATCCTCCTTTCATCTCTCTTACTTTTTCCAACTGCTGCTCTTTTTCTATCTCCTTTTCGTGGGCTTTATCTCCTTCATATCCCTTAATTCTCTGAGCGAGATTTTTCAAAGCCTCCTCACGCCCATAACACATCAGAACGTCTCCTGGCAAAATTTCAGTATCTCCTTTGGGTGCTCCAATCACCTTCTCTTCATCATCCATCTTCCTGAAAATAGCCAGAACTAGAATTCCCTCTAAATTCAACTTCAAATCCTTCAACTTTCTATTGCTTAACCAGTTTTCCTCTTTTACCACAATTCTGCATACAGAGTATCCTCTGCTTAGACCTAATATCTGCTCATAATCAAAAATTCGCAATGTAGTCCATTTTCTCAGAGCCTTTATTATCACTTTCTTCATTAGGTTGTATACTATTTTTGACCTTGCAAAAATATAAATAACCACCAGACCCAAAACCAGAATTATCCCTCTCAAAAGCGCTGATTCTCCACTCTGGCCCACAAAAGTGAGAATAAGAGTAGCAATGGAGGAAGTAATCCCTACACTCCCCAACAGAATTAAAATCCTGATTATTTTCCTTCTCACAGGATGATTGACTATCACTTCTGATTCAGCAGTTGTAAATCCAACTCCAGAAAAAGCAGACTGAGCCTGAAACGTTGCTACCTCAGGTGAAAGTCCGGTTAATTCCAAGGCTATTGCTCCTATCCTTACAACTATAATAGAAATAGATATAATTATTAGTAATCCAAAAAGGGCAATCATTTAATCTCTTTTCTTTCCAATTTGTAAATCAATTTTATCCAAAGATATTTTGAAATTAAATAAAAAATGTGGAGGCTTTTTCAGCCTCCACATTCCCCCCACAAAGGTGAGTAATCTATCCTCTACCTTTTTATTCTTTTCTACTTTTTCTTCTTTGCAGCCTTCTTCTTTGTTGTCTTTTTTGCAGCCTTCTTCTTTGTTGCTTTCTTTGCTGTTTTCTTTTTTGCTGCCGCCTTTTTCTTTACAGCCATCTTTTCACCTCCTTTCTTTATATTTCAATTTAATTTATAAAAAAATTAGAAAAAAATGCAAGAAAAAAAATTATGTTAATAAATTTTTTAAAATGGTTAACACAATTTAAGATAAAAAACGAAAATTTCAATTATTTGCGAATAGTTACTCTGTATCTCTTCCCTGATTCAAAATAATATACTCTACCTTTGATTTCTATTGGAGTTGTGAAACTTTCCTTACTTCCTCTCTGAATAAATACAGAAACCTGCATATCATCCATCCCAAAATATATCCAGGTATTTCGATAATTTATCCTAAAACTGATTTTTTCAAAACGTGGGGGCAAATTAGGAGAAATCTTTATCTTATCTTCTAATATTTCTAATCCAGCAAATCCTCTCATTACCAGGTCTAAAGAACCACCCATCACTCCCATATGTATCCCTTCAGGAGTAGTTCCTCCCTGAGTATCAAAAATATCAGATTCCAAAACTTCCTGAAACCACCTCCAGGATTCTTTATGTAATCCCAAAAGATGAGCAATATAGCAGTGAACTACTTTACTCAAAGTTGAACCATGCGAAGTTCGGGAAACATAATACTGATAATTTCTCTTGATTATATTTTTATCTAATTGATATCCTAATCTTTGAAATATTCCTTTAATGGTATCAAGTGGAAAAAGATAAAAAATCATTAATACATCCGCCTGTTTAGTTACTTTATATTCGTCAGGAGATTTTCCCTCTGCCCTGAGGATTCTATCCATCCTTTCAATCTTTTCATATCTTAATCTATACTTTTCCCAATCAATTTCTTTCAATTCAAAATAACCTGCAAATTGTTCTATAATTCCATCAGGAGAAATAATTATGTTCATTTTAGTGGTGATTTCTTCCCAGAGATTGAGCTCTCGAGAATGCAATTTTATTTTCCGCAAAATTCTCCTTTTTTCATTTTCAGGCAACAAATTTAAAACTTGTTTAGCCTTAAGCAACGTCCAAACAATCATAAAATTAGTGTAAGCGTTGTCTTTTAACCCTGGCTCAGAAGAAGCAGGATATTTCTCGTGAAACTCATCTGGGCCCATTACATTTGCAGTATGGTATCTACCATCCTGAGGATCATAATAAACAAGAGAACCAGCAAATTGGGCAACAGAAAGTATAATCTCAGCGCCATATTTTATTAAGAAATCAAAATTACCAGTCCTTACATAATGCTGCCAAGCATTATAAGCCACCGCGAAAGATACATGTCTTTGGTATCTACTATAATCTGGCCCCCACTCTCCAGATAGGGGATTAAGATGCATTGTTTGAGTCTCTTCCTCTCCTGTAGACCCACTCTGCCAAGGAAACATCGCTCCTTTATACCCATGTTTTCTGGCATATCTTCTTGCTGCTGGTAATCTGCGATATCTATAAAGCAACAACGCTTGAGATATTTCCGGCATATGGAAATCAAAAAAAGGGAGAACAAATAACTCATCCCAGAAAACATGCCCCCGATATGCTTCCCCATGTAAACCCCGGGCTGGCATTCCAACATCGAGATCTAATATATTGGGAGAAGATACCTGAATAAGATGAAACATGTGGAGCCGTAAAATTTTTTGAGTAAAATCGTCTCCCTCCACTTTAATATCGCATTTTTTCCATATATTATTCCAGACCCGGATATGAGATTCCTGAAGCCATTGAAAATCTTTTGACCTTTTAACACACTGAATAGCATTCTCTAAAGGAGCATTTACCTCTCTGGAGGTATAAATTCCTACTGTTTTTTCCACAGTAAAAGATTCATTACGCAAGATAAACCCTCGAAATATTTGTTCCACCCTTTCTCTTCCACGAATATGGTGATGAATAGTTATTTTCTTCTCCTGTCCATTTACAAATAGTTTCACTTTCTCAGCCATTGCTATACGAACTTTAGATTGTGAGGTCACCATTTCTAAAAATATTCCATTTTTAGCAAAACTACCTGCAGAATGAGGCAAGAGATGTTTAGAATTCAACTGCCGATATCTTTCTACCCCCACATTCAAAACTGCTCCATCAAGCATAGTTGTAAATGTAATATAACCATCATAATTTTCTGGAATAACTGTATACTTAATAGCACCTAAATGAGGTTCTCCCATATGAACTATCCGCTGGGTCTCAACATAGGTTCTTTTGCCATCCGGAGTTTGAAATCTAATTTTTCTTTTCAAAATGCCATTCTTCATATCCAACTCCTGCCGATAGAGAAGAAGTTTCACACGTGAAGGTAAAAACCACTCTCCTCTTCCAATTTTAAAGGTAATAAATGTCCAATTGGGACAATTTACAAGGTCCTCATTGTATACCACTCTACCGGCAATATGAGTGGCTAATTTGTTGTAAACGCCAGCTATATATGTACCGGGATAATGAATTCTGGAAGCCACTGATTCCGGAGCCGAACCCCGGGTACCGAAATAGCCATTAGCCAGAGTACATATCGCCTCCCTCAACCCCTCCTCATCAGGATCGAATTTATTATAAATAATTTTCCACTGCGAACTTAACATTTATCAAGCAAAATTTTAAAAAACTGGGCTACTTCTTGCGGAGATTTCAGAAAAAAATCAGCACAAGAAATTTTTGGAACCTCTGAGACCAGAATAGCAGTCCCTCTGGTCCTTATCGTCCGGAATGCATCTTCATCAGTAACATCATCTCCAATATAAATCACAGAATACTCTCCCCAATCAATCTCCAATGCCTGCATAATCCAGCGAATTGCTTTTCCCTTATTCCAATCTATTTTGGGAAGAAGCTCGAAGACTTTCTTGCCATGCATCAAACGCAATTGGGGATTATCTTGGATCTTGTGTGTAACCACTCTCTCAATTTTCGAGAGGTATTTACCTTCATCTACTAAACGATAATGGACAGCGATACTAAACCTTTTCTCCTCTAAAAGTAAACCCGGGATTTCTCCAAGCTCCTGTTTCAATTCCTGTGTAATCTTATTAATCACTGGAATAAGAACCTCTGCTTCTTCCTGAATTTTAGAAAATCCAGGACCTTTGATATCAAACCCGTGACTACCAGCGTAAAAAATACCATCCAGTCCCACCAATTTTTCTACATCCTCTCTACTTCGGCCACTGACTATTGCTACCAGGAATTTTTTAGACAAAGCGGTCAATAAATCATACATTTCTGAAGATAAGACTGCTAACTCAGGACGTTCTACTATAGGAGTGAGTGTCCCATCGTAATCCAAAAACAGAGCCATTTTATTTTTAGAAAATAAAAAAGATTCAGCAGTCCTAAAATAGCAAGGATTGACAAATGGGAGTTCTTCTTTTTTAAAAACCTGATCTTTGAATCTCAATGCCTCGTCTGTCTTTTCCCAATGTTTAAGAAGAGGCTTAGGCTCTTTGTGAAACCATCTCTCCATCCACTCCAGGCTAATTTCAGATAAATCCGAAACTACAATATCAGCTCCGTTTTCAAATAAATCTTTATAGTTATTCTTTCTAGCAACACCCAATACCAATCCAAATCCTCCATTTCTTCCCGCTGAAACCCCCGAGGTAGCATCCTCCACAACTACTGAGTTAGCGGGAGAACTCCCCAAATTATAAGATGCCACTACAAATATATCGGGTTCGGGTTTGCCTTTAAGGCCTAACTTCTGGGAGACTAACCCATCTACTCTGGTCTCAAACAATCTTTCAATCCCTGCCACCTCTAAAATATGTTTACAATTTTTTGATGACGATGCTACTCCAATCTTCACACCTTTTTCTTTCAACTGCTTTATCAATTCAATGGTACTCTCGTAAACCTCCACCCCCTCTTTTTCCAATATCTCTAAGAATTTTCTATTTTTTCTATTTCCTATACCACAAATTGTCTCTCTTCCCGGAGAATCCTCTGGGCTACCATAAGGAATATTTATACTTCTTGACTCCAGAAAGCTTTTGACTCCATCATATCTCGGTTTGCCATCAACATAATTCAAATAATCCTGTTGAGTAAATTCTCTAAATGGCTGGTTATCTCTTTCTTCTCTCAGTTTAAGGTATTCATCAAAAACTGCTTTCCAGGCTTTGAAATGGATAATGGCTGTCTTTGTGACAACCCCATCAAGATCGAAAATCACAGATTGAAAATGTAACTCCATGATTTTATTATAATAAATTTTAGGACAAATTCAAAAAAAACAGAAATAGTGATCAATTATTCTACGAATACGGAAGGCACAGTATAGCCTGAAGATTTTAATAACTGAAACAGTATTTTTCTTTTCTTCTGATATTGAGAAGAAAGAATGGGTGCGCAGTGCATTTATTTGCCTCTTCGGCAGAAAGTTTAATTGCGAAAGAAAAACAAGTTGTCTCTCCACATTGTTTACAATTCAAACCTGGGAGCAGTCTATAAATATCTAAAGGTGTAAGACTCTGACGTCTTTGGTAATTGGGTTGTATCTTATCTTTATTCTTATAACAATAATTGATTTTTTCTTTCAGCCATTCTAAAATCCTTGCTGCATCTTCTTCATCATCAATCTTTGCTCCCTGTACATCGTAAGAATAAAGAGTAATAATCCTTCCTTCTTTCTTAATCGTCAGAGTCTTCCCATAATGATTATAAATTACAGAATCTAAGATTGCATTCAGATAAGATAAAATTTCCGAAATATCTCTGTCCAGTTGAGCATGAAATCTGATCTTTTCAGCATCTGCTATGCAGGGCAGAATTTTCAAAATCCGTATCTGTTTTATATAATCCATTTAACTTTATTTTACGAAGATTTCCAAGAAGTTACAAATCTAACTCAAGAATCGCCCATCGTCTCTTTTTTCAGACAGTTTGTGAATTACTTCTTCCAGCCAGCCGAATTTTTCCACCTTTCTAATATCAAAATCAGGAACATATGGTTTTATATCAAGAAGGGGAGTACCATCTACTATGTCTACATCCTCTATTTCTAAAATGTTATCTCTTACACTCAACAATTTCACCACTGAAAGCCCAATGGGATTTGGCCTTTTAGGAGCACGGGTAGCAAAAACACCATGAGGACTGTCATCCATATAAGGAGTAACAATCAATGAGTATCCTTGGCTTAAATGAAAATGATAAACCAAAATTATGTGAGAAAACCCTTCCAGGTCCTTCAATCCTTCTTTATATTCTTCCTTCAGAACAATTTCTCCTCTGACTCCTCTGGCTCCCCTAGGTTGAATAGGTGTACCTTTAGGACTTTCAAATGGAGAATGGATTACACCTATTACCTTATAAGTTATCTCTTGGAACATGGTTCTATAATAACAAATTTCTTTTTCACTTTCAAACAATGGTGTTAAAATAACCAGGTTCTATCCCAAAAATGACCGGTGAAATTCTTACAAAAGAGAACTCTTTCAATGACCCCTTCTGGCCAAGTTTATCCCAGCATTAAATAGGCAATACCCAGATAAATTGCTGTACCAAAGATATCAGCCAGTGTGGTTATAAGGGGAGTGCTTGCGGTAGCGGGGTCTTTTTTAAATCTGGTGAATATAAAAGGCAATAAAACTCCAATAAGGCTTCCCACTATAACATTTATTATCATTGCCAAAACCACAACCTGAGCAATCGCTATACTTTTTCCCCGCACAATACCCATTATTGAAATCCCTGCTCCCATCGCTATTCCCAAAGCTCCGGCTACCAGCAACTCCCTACCCAGAAGGAAAGCCCAATCCTTTAACTTTACAGTCCCCAAAGCAAGTGCTCTTATCACAAGAGTAGCTGCTTGAGAACCGGCATTCCCTGCTGTATCTATAAGGACTGGCAGGAAACTGACAAGAACCACATACTTAGCTATGGTCTCCTGAAAACCCTGAATAATACCTCCTACCATTAAGTCCATGATTAGTAAAAAGAACAACCAGGTTACTCTCGCTCTAAATACTTTCCGGAAAGGAATCTCCCGCAATCTTGTAAACAGATCAAGATCAACCGCCTTGGTTTTAATAGCAGAAAATCTTGTGAAATCTTCTGTCTGCTCTTCTCGAATAGCATCTATAATGTCATCCACTGTAACTATCCCCAGAAGATGTCCTTGGGAATCAGTAACAGGTAAAGCTACAAGATTATATTTTTCAAAAAGCTTAATAGCTTCTTCCTGATCAGCATTAACATCTATAGAAACAAAATGGTAATCCATAAGAGATTCCACTGTCTGATTTTTATCTGCCAGAATCAACCTTCGAATAGGAATTTCATCTATAAGATGCCAACCCTCATCTACTACATAAACCATATTAATCGTCTCGGCATCCTTTCCATATCTCCGGATATGCTCAATTGCTTTATCCACCGTCCAGTTTTTCTTAAGGGCAACATAATCCGGAGTCATTAACCGTCCCACGCTATTCTCAGGGTACCCCAGAAGCTGAAGTGCCTCTTTCCTCTCATCTGGTGGGAGGATATTCAAAAGTTTCCTCGTCAACTTGGGGGGTAAATCTTCAAATAACTCTGTACGGTCATCGGGATCAAGTTCAGTAATGATTGATTTCACATCCTCAGCAGTAAGATTATTGAGTATCTGAAGCTGAAGTTCACTATCTAATTCTGAAAATACTTCTGATTGCAGTTGGGATGGGAGTAATCTTAGCAGAACCACGGAGTATTTAATATCCAACTCCCCAAAAAGATCAGCGATATCAGAAGGATGAAGTATAGAAATTGCTTCTTTTATCGCCTTCCAATCTTTATTTTCAATTAATTTCTCGATTTCAGGCTTAAGTAAACGAATGTGAGCGTTAATCTTTTCCTCTTCCATATCCTTTTCCCTTTGACTCTCCACTATCTTAGTATTTTTACACGCATATTACCATTTTAAGCCTTTGATTTCAAAAATAATTTACCAGTATTCTAATTTCAGGTTTTTGGCAACAATAAAGGTTCGATAGTACCTGGGGCTAATTCTTTACCTGCTGGTTGAGAGATACGCCTGAGATATTGGAAAGTGAAGCCTGCCTTGGTTTTGAAATCCTTCCA
>CBEUCN010000037.1:0-10994 GCA_965541635.1 uncultured bacterium | reverse complement strand
AGCATATACTGGCCCCAGAGTATGGATAACATACTTATTGGGCAAATTATACCCTCTGGTTATAACCGCTTGTCCTGTGCTTATAGGAGCATATTTCTTACATTCTTCATAAAGCTGGGGACCGGCTTTTCTATGAATCGCGCCTGCAACACCTCCTCCCGGTGCAAGATGAGCATTGGCAGAATTTACAATCACTTCTATGTCCGGCTGAGAGGTTATATCTCCCTGCCGACATTCAATTATCACATTATTAATTTTTATCTTCATACTCTACTCCCCAGATATAGAACCAACACCACACTCAAAATCCATAAGGCAAGGGTCAAAAGTAGAGGTTTATCCTTAAGGACCAAATTTTCAATACTATCTTCACTCCCCTGGTTATGGATAAGATAAATATATCGTAAAACTCCGTAAAGAACAAATGGAGAGGTAAATATCAAGCCCCGGGTGTGAAATTTTGCCACTGTCTCGGGAGATAGTGTATATAAAAGATAAGAAAGCAGTAATGCTGAAGTAATGATGTTAATCCATTCATCCACAACTTCAATGTTATATCTCTTCAGAACTTTTTTATACTCCTCAGCGTTATCCGCCATCAATATCAGTTCTGCCCTTCTTTTAGAGAGTGCTAAGAAAAGAGAAAGCAAAATCGTGCAGATAACCAACCAGGATGAAATCTCAACCTTAATAGCAACTGCTCCCATAATTACTCTCAATGAGAATAACCCTGCGATAAAAAACACATCCAGAAGCATTACATGCTTAAAATACACAGAATAGGCAACCTGAAGGATCAGAAATATTAGAATCAGCCCTAAAAATTCGTTATTTACAAATCCTGCGCAGATAACTGCTCCTGCGATAAGAAACAGAGCACTCATAGCAGCAAAGGAGACAGATAACCTTCCAGAAGCCAATGGCCGTTTACACTTACGAGGATGAAGGCGGTCGGATCGCAGATCAATGATATCATTTATTATGTAAGATGCTCCCGAAGCCATACATAGAATAAAAAATGCCAGCAATGTCCTCTCAACATAGGGAAAATCTCCCAAATGTCTGGAGAAAATAAGAGCCGGAAATACAAACAGATTTTTTATCCACTGCTTAGGTCTTAATTCCTCGATGATCAGTTTAATTCTTCTCATTTATTTTAAAAACCAAGGCTCGAGAAAACTTCTTAATCGGTATCAACCGGTATTTATCCCCGATCTCCTTTAAAGAAAATATAGTTTGTCCCTTGCGGATACCAAACCATATCAGGTAAACATTTTGATTTCTCTCTATCGCCTCTTCCATCTCTTTCCATCCCCAAATTCTCTCAGGGACTCTGGAGGCATTCAGTCCTGCTCCCAGATATAGCACATCAGGTGCATTACTGTAAAGCTTCCCTTTTAGAGGATGTTTCTTTAGCCATTTTACAACTTCCAAATCCCGCCATTTATCCACGGTGAATTTTCCCCCTATGGTATGGAAATACAAGGTGATAGAAATGATTGTATACACTGAAAAAATAACCACCAGAAACCAGAAACCTGTAAGAAATTTAAAAATAGTTCTGCCCGCTCCCTTTTGATAATAAAGAGCATTCAAGCCTGCGATTATTATACATACTATAGGTAAGTATACAGGAGCCAGGAGTCGGGTATCGAGCTTATCAAAGTGGACCCTGACAGCCATGAATATCAAAAATAAAAGATATAGGAGTCCAAATGTAAACATAAATCTCGTCTTTCTATCTTTACGCCCGGCATAAATCATTCCACCCACAGTTCCTGTAAACAGGACTATGCGCAATGTTAGAGATAATGAAAAAGGGAAAAACCAGCTGGTGATTACATTCAGAGAACGATAAATATTTTCTATCACTCCCAAATCTGAAGGAACGCGGACACCAGCCAGAGTATGGGTTAAAACATAATTCCTCCCAATCCACAACCCTAGAGGAAAAGAAGCAACTGTTCCAAATATTAATCCCATTGTTATCCTCTGTGGAATTTTTAACCTCCTATCACTCAATATGAAAATCAACCCCGTAATTACCGCTACCACCCCGGTATACTTGGTTAACCAGATTAGAGAACAAACCACTGCCGAAAAAATTAAATTTCTGTATCCAGGAAAGTTAAGAAACTCATTGAACATATAAAAAAACAATATCAGCAGGAATAGAAATAAAGGCTCTGTCCACAACCATAAGGATATGGTATAAAGAGGAAGGGAAAAACAAACCAGGCTTACTCCCAGAACAACTGAGGTTAGTGAATACTCATTCCTGAGAAATAACAATCCTGATAATAACACTGTGCCGGCGAAAAGTAATGCCTGGAGTATCCGGGCGTCATAAAAAATGTCCCCTCCTGCCCTCAGCAACACACTTAATACAAAAGGATACAGGGGAGGCCATTTCACAAAATAGGTGTTATCAAAACACAGAAACCCTTCACCCCTCATAAAAGTCCTGGCTGCACATAAATAATTGGCGGAATCAGGAGGAAGATTTACTCCGCCTTTAATAGTGGATACATAGGAAATCGAAAACGCCCCACAGGCAAATAAAAATACGAGAATATATTTTTTACAGGACTTTTTTAAAAAATCCAAGGATACCCTGACTCCAAGCGACCCTATGAGTTATTCCTGTTTCTTCTAATTTATCCCAATTATCCAAATACCACTGATAGGACCTGATGAGCGCCTGAGCATTACTATATCGAGGCTTCCAGCCCAGAACTGATTTGATTTTATCGATAGCCACAAAAGAATCTTTATCTGCAGTCCCGTACACCCATTTATAAAGAGGAGAGACTCCCAGAACATGGAATACAAACAGCGCGGGTTTTACCAACCAGGAAGGAGTAGGCATTACGCGTGCACCTGTTTTAGCATACCTGCAGAGAGCAGTTAAATCTTGATATACAGTCCCAAACTCCTCGGCGCCAACATTGAAAGTATCATTTGCTTTATGGTCGTCACTAAATAAAATCATTTTTATTGCTGTCACTAAATCCTCAACCTCCAGAAGTTGATACTTATTTTTGCCTCTACCGATAATGGGTATTTTCTTCCCATCTTTTACCCAATCATAAAGAATCTGAAATACTCCCATCCGTCCGGTGCCTATAAAAGTCTTTGGTCTCACAACAGGAACACAATAACCCCTTTTTCTATATCGCAAGCAAACCTTTTCAGCCACGATTTTGCTTTCCCCGTAAGGACCAACTCCCACAAGAGGAGAATCTTCATAAATGGGATGAACTTTGGGAATGCCGTAGACTGCGGTACTGGAGACATAAATAACTTTATCCACTCCAGCCTCAAAAGCGGCTTGCAATACATTTCTTGTCCCCTGAACATTTATTTCAAAAATATCCTTTCTTTTCCATAAAGGTAATGCTGAAGCAGCATGGATAACGAATTGGGAATCGGTAAAAATGTGAGAAAGTGCATTCAGATTGCGAACATCTACTCTATGATAGATAATATTTTGGGGGTATTCCGAAAAATTTATATCTGCGATATCAATTATATGAATGTTCTGGAAATCAGATGCCAGTAAATTGGCCAGATGATATCCCAAAAAACCTGCCCCACCTGTAATAGCCAGTTTCATCTATTATTCGTTATTTCGGGTCTTAAGTTTTAAAACTTATATAACAACTGCCAGCGCAGGAATAGTGCATCATCTGCTGTATCCACATAATAATCTCCAGGATGGAAATACTCAATCTGAATATGTCCGCTTAAATTCTTATTGAATGTATGCTTCCATATAAGTTGCAATATATGCCCTCTTTCTTTGCCATCATTGGAAAATGCTGATTTGGAGGCATATGTATTTTCATTTGCCCTTAAATACATATAGGCTAAATCCAGGCTGTCTTTATCGGTGGGTTTCAAATTTAACCCCAGTTTATACAGCTGCATATTTGCCCAGTAAGCAATTGCTTTCTCCATGGAAAGGATATAGCAGTAAAGTTCGCTTTTATATGGCCATCTGGAAAATAACGGATCCCAGGACTCGTTATCAGAAGTACTGGGGTCATCTCCTGAAAGATAAACTCCGCCAATAGTCACTGTGGGAGTAAACTTTACATCCTGTAAGGTGTAATCCACAAAACCATATCCACCCAGGCCCTCTCTATCATAGGATCCATAATCTCCAAACTGATAAGCCAACTCTGTCCTTATCTGCCAGGGAGAATTTTTGTATACCAACCTCCCACCAATGGTATTTAGTTTTGTCTGAGGCGAACTCCTTTCGTCTTCTTTTTTATAGAAATAATACTGTTCCCCATGCCAGTTAGCATTGGGATCATACTGGGCATAATAACCAAATCCCTCCTCTTTCTGTTCTGCTAAACTTTTATTGCGATTGTTAACCACTGGTAAGAATTCATCCTGACGAGGATTGATTATTCCTAAAAAATCTATCTTTAATTTATCCAAATTGAGTGTGGCTTTTATGGCATTATAATAAATTGTTCGGGACCCATCTAAAGGAGTGCCATCAATAAACAGAAATCCCTCTCCGTAAATTATATTCTGTCTTCCAATACGCAAATTCCAGGGAGAATCAAAAATATTTTTCAAATCCACATATAAATTATCAAATACCAGTTCGTGAATATCCCCACTCTTGCTGGGAGTAACATAAGGTTTGAATTCATTTGTCAATTTAGCATAAACACTAAACTGAGAATCGAAATCCAACTTCCCCCAGATACTGGTCCTTATTCTAAAGTAGTTGCGCGGATCGTCAACTTCAGTAGAGTTTTCCATATCTTTCCAATTCTTCAAATACTCCTGCCTTAATCGCTCAATGATTCCCCATTTAAATGAAATATCTTTGGCAAAACCACTCCCTGCAAATACCACCAGCAGAAGAAACGCAATACTGCTTTTCTTCATGCTTCACCTCCTTCGACTTTCAAAAGTTTTTTGGCATTTTCTCCCAGAATTTTTGCTTTGATTTTATCGGGTATATCCAGTTGCATCAAAAATTTGATATCATTTCTCTGATCCTGAAGGGGAAAATCAGTGCCAAAAAGAATTCTATCGGAGGGATGTTTTAAAATTAGATATTTTATTCTCTCTGGTGGGAGATGTCCCAAAAAGAATGCAGTATCAAAATATACATCCTTACCTAGCAGATACTTCTCCACCTCATCCCAGAGCCGGAAACCGCCAAAATGAGCAGCAATGAGTTTTAATTTCGGAAACTCCTTCAGAACTCTAGCTATTCGGTGAGGAGAAGAACGTACAAGTTGTGTGCCCGACAACTCTTCCCCACAATGAAATAAAACTGGTATCTCCAGCTTTTGCATCTCTTCATATATTGGGAAAACGTTGTCATCATCAACATAAAAATCCTGAAATTCCGGTTGAAGTTTAACTCCGTCACCTTTTTCCTTAATTCTTACCAGTTCTTTTCTCCAGTCGGCATACTGAGGATGCAAAGCACAAAATACCCTGATTCTTTCACTCCTGATACTGAACAACCAGTCATTTATAGAAGGCACCTGTTCCGGTCTGGTGGCAACAGAACACACCACACTTATATTCACTCCGGCTCTATCCATATACTCTAATAGAGAATTCAAAGAACCATCTCCATAAAATTTCACTTTAAATAAATTCTCCAGATTCTCTCTGACCTTAGGCAGAAGTTTTTCAGGATAGGCATGGGTATGTATATCAATTATCAAATCACAATCCATACAGGTCATGATCAGATATGATTTTCAAACCCTCTTTCTGCAAAATCTCATCCAACCCCAAAACCTTCTCTACCTCCACACATAAAACGGCAATCTTGCTGCTTTCTATTACAAAACCATAAGCATCTAGGATATTTATATTGTTTTTAGAAAATATCTCTGCAATTTTATGTAAACCACCTGGCTTATCCTCCATTTCCACGGCTATTATTTCTCTTAATGCACATACGAACCCTGCAGATTTCAATGCCTGTTCTGCAGATTGGGGTTTGTCCACCAGAAGTTTTACTACACCAAAATCTCCTCTATCCTGAATGGATATCGCTCTAATATTTATATTCGCTTCCAACAATGCCCTGGTAATTTTCTCCAATTTGCCAGGCCTATTCTCCACAAATACTGCCAGATGTTTGGCCATCTTAATTCCTCCTTCTTATAATTTCTCCCTGAGATCCACTACTCTCTTCGCCTTACCTTCCCAAGGAGGGAGACTGCCAGGCTCCAGTAATTCTACAATAGGATTGATAACTATACTCGCTTTCAAATCCCCACGAATTCTCTCCTTAAGAAATTCCAGTTCCTTTATATCTCCATGGAATACATCTGGTTTTATTTCCACTTTAACTGTGAGTTTATCCAGATAACCGTCTTTTTCCACATAAATTTGATAATTACTTCCAATATCAGGATTGGCCATCAACACTTCTTCAATTTGAGAGGGAAATACATTCACTCCATTTATTATCAACATATCATCTGTCCTGCCCTTGATTCTGGAAATTTTCCTGTGGGTCCTGCCACACTTACATCCTTGAGGATAAATTACAGCCAAATCCCTAGTTCGATAACGAAGAAGAGGCGTGGCTTCTCTCTGTAAAGTTGTGAACACCAGTTCTCCTTCTTCCCCATCAGGTAAAACTTCTCCCGTGTAAGGGTCTATCACTTCCATTATATAAGCATCTTCCCAGACATGCATTCCTTGTTTATATACACATTCAAAAGCAACTCCTGGCCCATTCATCTCACTCAATCCATAAGAATTGTAGACATCTATATCTAAAAGAGCCTCGATTTTTTTTCTGGTAGATTCAGAATAAGGCTCAGCCCCCAGAAAACCTTTCTTCAGCTTTAACTCCTCTCTTTTAAATCCAAACTCCCGAAGTTTATCTATTATATGCAGAAGATAACTGGGAGTGACATGAATAACTGTAGTTCCAAAATCTGTCATCAATTGCAATTGACGCCTGGTATTGCCTCCACCAGCAGGAATGACCATCATCCCCACCCGTTCAGCCCCATAATGGAGCCCTAATCCCCCGGTGAAAAGACCGTAACTCATCATATTCTGAAACACATCTTCACGCCCACATCCTGTCATCACAATACAGCGGGCAACAAGATTCGCCCAGTTATCAATATCATTTCTGGTATGGTATATCACGGTAGGCTTACCAGTAGTGCCACTGGAAGTATGTACTCTAACCACATCTTTAAGTTCTACAGCCAGAAGTCCAAATGGATAGACATCTCTTAAATCATCCTTGGTGGTAAAGGGAATTTTATGCAAATCCTCTAATGCAGTTATATCTTCTGGAGAGGATATTCCTACCTTTTTTAATCTCTGAGAATAAAATGGCGTTTTAAGCGCCTGAGTAATTGTCTGTTTCAGTAATTTTAACTGTATCTCAGCAAGAGATTTTCTATCTATTTTCTCTACATCTTCCTGCCAGTATTTGATTCTCAATATTGTCTCTCCTTGATGAAAAATCCGGTTTCAGTTTCGTTCAGAATTTTCTCACTGGGAGCAGGTGTAATCTGACTGACAATAATCATAATAAATAAAGAAAACAAAAATGAAAAGAAACTGAAATGCATGGGTAATGGTTTATAGAATTTATGGACTAATGCAAAAGCAATAGCACTCACAAATCCCAGAGCCATGGACAGAATCGCTGCTTCTTTTGTGGCTTTTCGCCAGTAAAGCCCTGCTATCAGAGGTACCACAAATGAAGAAAACATTATCCCTATTCCCATCCAGATTAAAAGCGCCAGAAGTCTGGGAGGCTTTATCGCCAGAATAACTGTTATTATTGCCGTAGTTATAATGGTGATACGGTTAACCATATTAACTGATTTGTCAGATGCCTGCTTATTTATAAACTTCTTATATATATTCCAACTTACACAATTGCCAATGGTAAGCATTAACCTGTCTGTAGTAGACATTACTGCTGCCAAGATAACTGTACCAAAAAATACCCAGAATACTTTTGGTAAAACATATTCCACCCCTGCTATAAAAGCAAAATCAGGTCTTGCCACATGAATTACTCCTTTTTCAGCAAGAGCACGCACAGCAAATCCTGAAAGTTTTATAAGATACATCACAACCAGATATATACTGAATGCAGCCAGAGGTGCCCACTTAAAATATTTATCTCTTCGTGCTGCCAGCACATTATTGATTATATGAGGAGCAGAGGCCAATCCCAGACTTAACAGCAACGCAAATGAAATTACAAACAATGGAGTGCAAAAAGCATATTTAGCATAAGGGGGATGCACCTGGGGGAAAAATGGCTTTATCAGATTGGGGTCAATCTGAGCCAGTGTATGATTTATAACAGTAAGCCCTCCAGCTTTAGTGATAATCATAGGACCTACAATTACTACTCCCAGAATTATCATTACTGCCTGAACCAAGGTAGTAAAAGCCACTGCATAAAGTCCTCCCAGAAGTACATAGGACATAACGATAACTGCAGTGATAACCAGTGCCTGAGCATGATTTATTTTCAAAAGCCAGGTGAGCACTATACTTATCGCGGTATATTGTCCCACAAGATACACCAAACTAACAGTGAGCACGACAATGGAGGACAATAACCGCATGGACTTATTACTGTAAAATCTATCCGAAAAATAATCCTCAAGTGTTAAATAATTCCTTTTTCTGGCTATCCGATGCAACTTTGTCCCAAATAACAAAATTGTTAAAGCACAGCTTAAAGGCACAAATATCTGTTCCCAGAATGTAGGATAACCTCCAATATAACCCAACCCTGCTACCCCCAGCAAGGTCATTCCACTGGCTGTAGAACCAATTATTAAAAGTACAAATACCCAGAATCCAAGGTCTCTGCCAGCAATTATATAATCCTGAGCAGAAATTATCCTCCGAGATGATTTAACTCCAATCCACAGCAGAAACATAAAATAGATTGCAACTACAAAAATATTAAATATCATTCTTCACCTCTCTATTTTGTATCTTATCCCCCAGTAAATAAGGCCGGCAATAATTACTACTGGCAACCCAATTACTACACATAAAGTAAAAAAAGGTAGTGCCCATAACATTTCACAATCCCTCCAGTTCTTCTAAAATTCCAATTCCATTTTCTTTAAGCACATTCACCACTTTATCCGGCTCATCAAACCTAAACACCACCAAGGCTTTATCAGCTTTCTTTTCCACAAAGCCATACATATACTCCACATTTATATCATTTTCCCTTAGAACCTTCAACACTTCAGCCAGACCTCCTGGTTTATCCTCAACTTCAACTGCAACTATATCTGAGAATCTGACCACAAAACCTTTCTCTCTCAGGATCTCCAGAGTTTGCTCGGGCTTATCCACAATCATCCGCAATACTCCAAAATCCTCACTTTCTGCTATAGTCAATGCTCGAATATTAATATCATTTTTACCTAAAATATCGCACACTTCATGAAGCCTCCCTTTTTTGTTTTCCAAAAATACCGATATCTGCTTAAGTTTCATTCTGCCCTCCTCTGTTTATAATTGCCTTTTATCAATAACCCGCTTGGCCTTACCCATACTTCTCTCAATTGTTTTAGGTTCCACAAGCTTAACCTTTACAATGATTCCCAGAACTGATTCTATTTCCTTTTTTATCTTCTCCTGCAACTCCTCTAGTTTTTTCACCTCATCTGAAAAAATCTTTTCCTCCACCTCTACCCATATCTCCAGTTCGTCTAAGGAGTGGGCCTTACGATCAACAACTATCTGATAATGAGGCTGCGTCCCCTCAATTCCCAGAAGAACATGCTCAATTTGTGAAGGAAATACATTTATACCTCGAACCACTATCATATCATCGGTCCTGCCTTTTATCTTACTTATCCGGGGAGAAGTCCTTCCGCATTTACATCTGTCATATTTAATACTCACGATGTCCCGGGTTCTGTATCGCAAAAGGGGCATGCCGATTTTTGTCAAGGTTGTAATGACAAGTTCTCCATCTTCTCCTTCCCTGACTTCTTCTCCAGTCTCAGGATTTATAACCTCGGGATAAAAAACATCCCAGAAAATATGAAGTCCATCTTTATAACAACACTCCTGAGCAACTCCAGGGCCAATTATCTCCGATAGTCCATAGACATCAAGTGCGGTCATGTTCCAAATTTCTTCTATTTCCTTCCGGATGGAATCGCTCCAGGGCTCAGCTCCAAAAATTCCTATCTCCCAAGAACTATTTTTAGGCTCCATTCCCATCTCCTTAGCGTCATCAACCATATATAGGGCATAACTTGGAGTGCAGGCTAAAATCCGGGGTTTAAAATCTTGCATGAGCTTCAACTGCCTCTTCGTCTGTCCAGATGATGTAGGTATAATCGTCAACCCCATTTTTAACGCACCATAATGAAAACCTAACCCTCCAGTAAATAGACCATATCCATAGGCGATCTGAATCATATCTCCAGGTTTTCCTCCTGCGCAGGCAATCGCCCTAGCCATTACTTCCATCCAGAGCTCGATATCCTCACGAGTATAACCAACAACTGTAGGATTACCGGTGGTACCGCTGGAAACATGGATTTCTTTTATTTCATTTAATGGTCTGGCAAATAAACCAAAAGGGTAGTTATCTCTCAAATCTTCCTTGGTGGTAAATGGTAATTTCTTGATGTCCGATAGGGATTTAATCTCCTTCCAGTGCACACCATAAGTATTGAGCCTGTCTTTATAAAAAGGAACTTTTTCATATACGTAGCTTACAACATTTCTTAATCTCTCCAACTGAATATTTTTCAACTCCTGAGGGTCCATACATTCGTATTTTTCATTCCAGATCATACACCACCTCCAATTTTTCTACCGAGATAAAAAGCAGCAATATTCGACTTCAGATATTCCTTTCTTATCTCTGCCCCAATTGCTTTCAGCCAATACTTCTCCTTTACCGGAAGATAGCAAGAAAGTATTCCCAGAAAACATACATTTAAACTACGAAAATTCTGCAA
>CBEUCN010000036.1:0-11846 GCA_965541635.1 uncultured bacterium | reverse complement strand
AAAATTCAGGAGGCGAAATCTTTACTGGGGAAAGCACCTGAAATTTCAGGGAAAGTAGTGCCAGGAGAAGGTCGGGGAAAAACCTTAGGTTATCCTACTGCCAATCTTGTCCCTGATTTTGAATTTTATATTAAAACTGGGGTGTACGCAGGAAGGATTAACTTGGGGAGTGAACTTCGTCCTGCCTTGTTATATGTTGGGACTGCTCCTACATTTGGAGGCAAAGTATTAAGATATGAAATATATATTCCCGAATTCAAGGGTAATCTTTACGGTAAGAATGTAATATTTTTTATTGAAGAGATAATTCGAGATGAGAAAAAATTCAAAACCAAAGAAGAAATTACCAGACAGTTATCAGCAGATAGAGAAAATTTAATAAGATATCTGACATCTGTTACCCGCACCTGAATTCAGTTTTAGTAATTTCTCTACCAATGGAAAAGACTGTTGCTACTAATAGAAAAGCCAGAAGAGATTATGAGATTGTTTATACTCTGGAGGCCGGAATTTCTCTTTTAGGTTCCGAAGTGAAATCCTTGCGACAGGGCAGAGCAAATATAAATGATAGTTTTGCCCGCATAGATGAGGGAGAAGTTTATCTTTATAACTGTCATATAAGTCCTTATAAATTTTCCAGTGACAGAGGTTATGATCCCATCAGGAAAAGAAAACTGCTTTTGCATAAAAATCAGATAGCCAGACTCATAGGGGATGTTCACAGGAAGGGTTTTACATTGATACCACTCAGGATTTATTTTAAGGATAATAAATGGGCGAAAGTGGAACTGGCTTTAGCCCGGGGAAAAAAGCTTTATGATAAAAGAGAAGATTTGAAAAAAAAGGCAATGGACAAGGAAATCTCTAAAGAGCTGAAAACCAGGAAGTGAAACATTTTAATGCTTTTCTAAGATTTTGTTTTTTAATGTCTCTGCTATAATTTTGTGTCCGAGTTGATTGGGATGACAATGGTCAAGAAAATAAATTTTAGGATCGTTAGAATGGGAGAGATAAACTTCACATAAATCTATGTAAGGAAATGGGGGTTTATAATCTTGGTGTTTAAGTATTTTTCCATTAATAAACCAGCAGTGCCAGATAAATAATATCCTGCAGTTGTGGCGGTTACATAATTTCTGAATCTCTTTGAGGTTATGTTGAAATTCTTGGAGAGAGACACGAACTTTATTATAGTCACTTTCCAGAGGGTTGTTGAAACTTTTATTTACAAGTCTTCTTATATAATTTAGGTTTATATTTCTCATCAGTTGATAGAGTCGGGAGTGGGTATATAAAAATATATGAATTTTTGCAAGAGAGAGGAGTTGGGCCCTCTTTTTATAAAATTCTGCATCAGAATAGAAAGGTGCCCAACATCCATCATTTGCTCCAAACCAGACTATTACCATATCGGGTTGTAACTGTGTAATGTATTTTTTGAGAAATTCCAGTCCTTGAAACGAAGAATAACCTGGATATCCATAGTTAAAAACTCTAAATATTTTATTTTTGTTTGCTTGTGACAGATAACTTTCTAGGAAGTCAGCATAAGAATTTTTTACTCCTAATCCATAAGTACAGCTGTCTCCCAATGTCACTATTCTATATTCATTTTCCTGTTTTTTGGGAATGGGATATTTTTCTCTATATTTTAAGGATTCAATAGGGTATATCTGGGGGCCGATTTCTATATTGATATCTCTGTCAGGTTTTTCTTTACGAGCATTAATTATTCTGAAGTCAAATATACTGTCAGGATTGTTACTGGAACCAGTATTGATCTCTATATTGAAAAGCCGGAGGATTAATTCTAATCCCCCGAAGAATATTATGGGTATTATAATCGCTACGATGACTTTTTTCATTCTGAAGTTTTATTATACAATAGGACTTGAAAATGAGAAAGAAGATGTGTTAAATTTAAAAGTGGTTCTTTTAAAATGGGGGTGAATGGACTCGACTCGGGAGGTAAACCTTAAGCTGCATGCCGAGGTTGCCAGGAGGCCTCGTCCCGCAGGGGGCCCCGCCGTAGGCGGTGGCAAAACACCTGGCAGAAAAATAAGCGACGCATCTTATGGCGTTGCCTTCTCCCTCTGTTAAGAGGGAAGCCCCTTCAGGATAAGTCCGCGGTCCTGTAGGGGTTCGGGAAGTCCTCGTTTAATAACGAGGGCGAGCGGACTGCGCCAGATGCTTTTGCCTGCGGGCATCTGGTTAAGAATAGCAGGCTATATCTGCTCAAATCCTGCCCATCGGAGTTGAGCAGATGAATATAAAAAGATGGGCTAAGCATGTAGATGCTTAAGGGGAGCCTCACCGAGGACGCGGGTTCGATTCCCGCCACCTCCACCACTAGGGAGGAAAACTATGAAAAATTTGCTCGTTTTTGTTCTGGTTGTAGTTGTTATAACAGTTATAGTTTTGCTTATAAGTATTAAACCTGTTAATTATTCCCTGCCGCAAGCAGTGGTAAGAAAAGTGACTATGGAAAGAGAGCAAAAAGTTGAGGGAGAAAATTCCTCTCAGGAGGAGAAGATGAAAGAGAATGAAATGGATAGGCCTCAGAAGTATGTAGAAGGAGAAGTTCTGGTAAAATTCAAGCAGAATCTTACTTCGGAAGAGATAGATAATTTCCTTTCTCAATATGGTCTCAAAGTAAAAAAGATAATTTCAGGAATCGGGGTTTATAATTTGGAACTCCCACAAGGAGTAAAAGTAGAGGATATCATTGATAAATTAAAACATGATCAGCGAGTGGAATACGCGGAACCTAATTACTTATTTAAACTATATTAATGATTATTGCTGAGGTAAGTATAATTCCTGTAGGGACTGGTTCTCCCTCTCTTAGTTCTTATATTGCACGATGTATTAAAATTCTCCAGGGAAGAAATATTAAATTTCAACTTACTCCTATGGGAACAGTAATAGAAGGAGAATGGGACGAAGTTATGACTGCAATACGCCAGATGCAGGAGGAGATATTTAACCATGGGGTGTTACGGGTGGTGACCACAATAAAGACAGACGAACGTCGAGATAAGCAAAGCTCAATGCAGGGCAAGCTCAATTCTGTAAAATCAAAAATTTAAAAACTTATTTTCAGAAAAAACTTTTTAATTTTTTTCAAATTTCTGTATAATAGCCGGATAATAAGAACAGGAGGGAATGATGGAAACCAGAGTTTTGCTTTCTGCCAAAGATCTTCCTCAGGCATGGTATAATATTCAGGCAGATTTACCTTGGGATGTTCCTCCTCCGATTGATCCCGCTACGAAAGAACCTGTGAGTCCGGAGAAACTTTCCATAATTTTTCCTAATGCTCTTATTGAGCAGGAGATGACCAAGAAAAGATGGATAGATATCCCTGATGAAGTTTTGGATATTTATCGTCTCTGGAGGCCAACTCCTTTACATAGAGCGTATAGATTAGAAAAATATCTTAAAACTCCGGCAAGAATTTATTACAAAAATGAGTCAGTTTCTCCTCCTGGAAGCCATAAACCCAACACGGCAGTTGCTCAGGCATATTTTAATAAAGCAGAAGGTGTGGAAAGATTGTGTACTGAAACTGGTGCCGGTCAGTGGGGATCAGCACTGGCATTTGCCTGTAATATGTTTGGCCTTAAATGCACAGTATATATGGTAAAGATAAGTTATGAACAGAAGCCCTATCGTAAGACATTGATGCAAGCCTGGCGAGCAGATGTCTATCCTTCTCCTACTGACAGAACTGAAGCTGGGAGAAGAATACTTGCTCAGGATCCTAATTCTTATGGAAGTTTAGGGATTGCGATTTCGGAAGCGGTGGAAGACGCAGCCAAAGATGAAAGAGCGAAATATAGTCTGGGAAGTGTATTGAATCATGTTCTCCTGCATCAAACTATAGTGGGTCTGGAGACTAAGAAACAGTTAGAGATAGCAGGGGAAAGTCCTGATATTTTAATTGGTTGCGTAGGTGGAGGATCAAATTTTGCGGGATTTTTCTTTCCATTTGTTCCTCAAAAATTAAATGGTGAAGATATAGAATTTATAGCAGTTGAGCCCACAGCCTGTCCTACATTTACCAAGGGTAAATATCTCTACGATTATGGAGATACTGTGGGATTAACACCTCTCCTTAAAATGTTTACACTCGGGCATAATTTTGTCCCTGCTCCCATTCATGCTGGTGGCTTGCGGTATCACGGGGATGCTCCTTTACTTTCACTACTTGCCCATCATGGTGTAATGTCAGCAGTTGCTTATCATCAGAATCCAGTTTTTGAGGCAGCATTAATATTTGCTCAGACTGAGGGGATAATTCCTGCTCCTGAGACTGCTCATGCTATAAAATGTGTAATTGATGAGGCTATAAAAGCCCGGGAACAGAAAAAGGAAAAATGTATAGTATTTAACTTCTCAGGACATGGCTACTTTGATTTATCTGCCTATGAGAAATATCTGGCAAAAGAACTTGAAGATTACGAATATCCTGAGGAAAAAATAGAAAAAGCAATTAAAGAACTCCCCGAGGTATAATTACACGAGAAATCAAGAAATATGTGAGGAGATTCTCTTTTTATATTTATTAACAACCTGTTGAAAGCGTTTGCTCTCTCTGAGATTTTTCATATCGGGATCCTGGAAGATATAATCAATGTCATTGTAGCCCAGTTTGAATGCTTTTTCTAATGCTTTTAACCCCAGGGTCTTTTTGTTAAGCAGAGAATAATCACAGGCTAAATTGTAAAAAACTATAGGGTCCTCTGGTCTCAATTCTGCTAAGCGAAGGTCGATTTCTAATGCCTTTTGATATTTCTTTTTCTTAGTATATAGTTCTCCCAGAAGGTACAATGCATCTACATAATTGGGATCTTTCTGAAGGAGTTTTTCCAGAAACTCTATTTCAAAATCCAAATTTTCTTGCCTTTTCTTTTTCACTTTCATATAATTGTGTGAAAATTTTACCACTTGTATCCAAAAATGTCAAATCTGGGTTTTGGGGTAAAAATAAAAGAGAAAAATGTTCTGGAACCTCACAGGGGTAAACCCCAACAGTTAATTCCTGAGAAGATAGTAATTCCTTTGTCTCAACATACCGGGAAACCAGCCCGGGAAGTTGTTATTAGTGGACAACAAATAATGGAGGGGGATTTAATTGGGGAAAAGGATGGCAATATTTCTGCCAATATTCATGCTTCTATATCCGGGGAAGTTATAAAGGTAGAAGAGAGTTTTCATCCTGTAACTGGTTGCGGAAAGGCAGTATTCATGCAGGGAAATGGTGAACATAGAGAATGGAAAGAAAGAAAACCAGAGGAAGTAAAAAACTTAAATCGCCAGCAGCTTTTAAAAATTATAGAATCAGCAGGAATAGTGGGGATGGGGGGAGCGGGTTTCCCTACTCATATTAAATTACAGCCCCCCTCGGAATATAAAATTGATACCCTAATTATCAATGGTTGCGAGTGTGAACCCTATCTGGCATCAGATGCAATTTTGATGCAGGAATATCCCTTTCAGATTGTCAAAGGGATTGAGATTATCACACGGATAATAAATCCCAGCCAGGTGATAATTGCTATTGAAGATAATAAACAGGAAGCAATTTTAAGAATGAGACAGGCAACTGTTAATAAAAATATTGAAGTGATAAAATTAAGTACCCGTTATCCTCGGGGAGCAGAGAAGCAACTTATTCAATCATTATTGAAAAGAGAAGTTCCTCCTGGTGGTCTTCCTTTTCATGTTGGGGTTATAGTTCATAATGTTGCTACCTGTTATGCCATTTATGAAGCAATATATAAGGGCAAGCCACTGATTGAAAGATTGGTAACAATTACTGGGGATTGTGTTGTACACAATGGAGTTTACTGGATAAAGGTTGGTAGTCTGGTTTCGGAGATTGTAACTAAATTGGGGGGATTTAAAAAACAGCCAGCAAAGATAATATTTGGAGGCCCAATGATGGGGATCGCCCAGGCTACAATTGATGTGCCAGTATTGAAAACAACATCGGCAGTTATATTTTTGTCTCAGGAATATGTTAACGAATACAGAGAATATCCCTGTATAAAATGTGCAAAATGTGTTGATGTCTGTCCCATGAGATTATTACCTACAAAGATTGCCCAGGCAGTTAAATTTAACAGAATTGATTTAGCAGAGGAGTATAATGCTGTTGATTGTATAGAATGTGGGTGCTGTCAGTATATCTGTCCTTCTAATATTCCATTAGTGGCTTATATAAAACAGGCTAAAAATTATCTTTTGCGTAAAAAATGAAACTGATAATCACTGAAAGTCCTCATTTGAGGTCAAAATTCACCACCAGAAAAATGATGTGGGAGGTGACAGTAGCGCTTTTTCCAGTTATTTTTGCCAGTTGGTATTTTTATTCTCAGGATGCGATTAGAATTATATCAATTTCTATGATAACCTGTTTGTTAACCGAATATATTTTTCTAACATTAAGAAAGAAAAAACCTGACTTGACTGATGGCTCAGCCCTGGTAACTGCATTTTTATTTGCCCTTATTATGCCTCCTAAATCTCCTAACTGGCTTGTGGCTCTGGGGGCATTTTTTGGCATCACTTTTGGCAAGCAGATATTTGGAGGACTGGGCTATAATATTTTTAATCCCGCTCTTATAGGGAGGGCGTTTTTGATGGCTGCTTATCCTACGTATATGACTACCTGGAGTTATCCTCATCATTTTTGGGGGAAAATAGATGGAGTTAGTTGTGCTACTCCTTTGGGGCTGGCAAAATTCAGTCATGTAGTCACTCCTGCGAAGTATCTCTTCTTGGGTAATGTGGGAGGTTCCTTGGGAGAAACATCAGCATTGGCAATAATTATCGGTGGATTTTATCTTTTAATCCGGAGAGTAATTGATTGGAGAATTCCCATCTCAATTTTCTTGACAGTTTCTATTTTATCATTGCTTACCTGGATTATTGCTCCCCAGAGATATTTTTCACCATTATTCCATTTATTTGCAGGTGGACTTATGCTGGGTGCATTTTTTATGGCTACTGATCCTGTTACTACACCAGTAACAAAACTGGGCAGGATAATTTTTGGAATTGGAGTAGGTATTTTGGTGTTTGTGATTAGAAACTGGGGAGGATTACCGGAGGGAGTTATGTATTCTATATTAATAATGAATGGATTCACACCATTAATAAATAGAGTTACTATACCTAAAAGATTTGGGAAATGAAATTATTATTTAAGATGATATTAGTCCTGGGAATTACTGCTTCTGCTTCAGGATTTTTCCTTTCGTTTGTGTATACCAAAACGCTTCAGGAGATAGAATATAATAGAAAAAGAGAAATAGAAGTTTACATAAAAGAATTAGTTCCTGAAGGTAAAGGGTATAAATTCTCTCAACTAGGAGGTTATAAGGTTTATCGAGTATATAATGATAAGAATGAAATTGTAGGATATTGTATTCTGGCGTCAGGTAATGGCTATCAGGGAGAAATTAAGATTTTGATTGCTATAGCAGCTGATTTAGAAAAACTTTTGGGAATAAAAATAGTGGAGAATGTGGAAACCCCGGGATTAGGGGGAAAAATTACTTCTGACTGGTTTGTTAATCAGTTTAAAAATTTAAAATTTATGCCTAAGATAGAATATGTAAAAAATAAAAAGCCAGTTAAAAATAATCAAATACAGGCAATAACTGGTGCTACAATTTCTTCTTCCAGTGTTGTAAGAATAATTAATACTGCAATAAAAAAAGTTTTGCCTACTCTGGAAAATGAAAAATAAAAATTTATCTCTGGAGTTTAAGAAGGGCTTAATTACTCAAAATCCAGTTCTTGTTCAGCTTCTGGGTATGTGCCCTACTCTGGCAGTAACCACTTCCGCAATAAATGCTCTTACCATGGGCCTGGCAGTTATATTTGTTCTTGTAACTTCTACATTTTTTGTATCTGTGATTAGAAAAATAGTGTTGCCTCAGGTAAGAATTGCAGTTTTTACCATAATAATTGCTACTTTCGTTACAGTTGCTGATTTATTTTTGAAAGCAAAGTTTCCTCAATTAAGCAAGGCCCTGGGTCCTTATGTGCCACTGATTGTGGTTAATTGCATAATTTTGGGAAGATGTGAAGCATTTGCCTCTAAGAATTCTGTATTCAATTCGTTTTTAGATGCTCTGGGAATGGGATGTGGATTTACATTAGCCCTATTAATTCTGGGAAGTATTAGAGAAATTCTGGGTAATGGTAGTTTGTTTGGGAAAATGATTCTGCCAGAGGCTTATAAGCCCCTTATTGTTATGCTTCTTCCTCCCGGTGCATTTCTGGGACTGGGGGTAATGGTGGGAATTATGAATTTAATGATTAGGAAGAGATGAATTTAATCTTAATTATAATTTCAGCAGCTTTAATTCACAATTTTGTCCTTACATATTTTCTAGGTATATGTCCTTTTCTGGGTGTCTCCAGAAGAATTTCTTCTGCTGTTGGTATGGGGATTGCAGTTACATTTGTAATGACACTTACTGCAATTACTACTTGGCTTCTCTATTATAAGTTTCTCTTGCCATTTAAACTCGTTTATTTGGAATATGTGGTGTTTATTCTGGTTATTGCTTCTCTGGTTCAGATAGTAGAGATGGTAATCCGTAAAATATCGCCTCCACTTTACCGGGCTTTAGGGATTTATCTTCCTCTTATAACCACCAACTGTGCAATTTTAGGATTGGCTTTATTTATGGTTTTAAAGGAGTATAATTTTATAGAGAGTGTATTTTTTGCTATTGGTGCTGGAATTGGATTTACTCTGGCTTTATTAATAATGGCGGGAATTAGAGAAGATTTAGAATTTGCAGATATACCAAAGCCTTTAAAAGGTGCAGGGATAGCGTTGATAATAGCAGGATTACTTGCTCTTGCCTTTATGGGTTTTTCAGGCCTGCTTTCAAGATGAGAACTAGTTATAAAATCTCTATAGTAATTCCAACCTGTAACAGAAAAGAATCTTTGGCTGAAACGCTTACTTCTATTTATAGGCAATCTTATCCTAAAGAATGGATAGAGGTTATTGTGGTAGATGATGGTTCAGATGTGGATTTAACAGGTTTAGTAGATGAATTTAAAGTTAAGGGATTGAATATTAAATATGTAAAACAAAAAAAAAGAGGACCTGCAGCAGCCAGGAATCTTGGTATAAAAATATCACAGGCTCCGTTGATAGGATTTACAGACGACGATTGTATTCTTGATAATAATTGGGTAGAGGGAATGGTGAAAACACATTTTGAGAATACAGACGTAGATATTGTAGGAGGATTCACTTGGGTTGACAAAAATAATTTGAAAGCCGTGGTTTCACAATTTTTAGCCAACGGAGCGATGACCGCTGTTATTGATGGGAAATCTCAATATATATTTTTCCCTACATGCAATGTGTCAATAAAAAGAAGAGTATTCCAAAAAGAAGTCTTTAATGAAAGATTTCCTTATCCTGCAGGAGAGGATTTGGAATTCTTTTGGAGGTTGTACAAATCTGGATATAAATTTCTATTTAATAAACGCGCTTATGTTTACCATAATCGAATTCATAACTTCTTTACTCACTTAAGACAATCATATCTTTATGGCAAAGGGAATTTCTTGGTTAAGGAGATTTTTCCTGAACACCCTGCTTTACAGGAAATAGATGATAAAAATTGGTACAGATTTTCCTATTCTATATTAAAAGGTTTACTGTTGTCTCCACTTTTTAGTTTGAGATTGGCTTATAGATTAGGAGAGACTGGTAATATAAAAGGTGATTTCCAAACTATTTCAGCAATTTTTTATTTTTGGTTGCATAAAATATTTTACTTCTTAGGAGTATTTAACCAGAAGATAAATGATTTGAAGAAAATAAGATCAAAGGAGTAACTACTTTCTCGTTTATAATTTTAGATATAACTCATAAATGTAATTTATATTGTGTCATCTGTGATATAAGAAAAAATGCAGATAACAAACCTTTAACCACTGAAAAGGCTAAGAGAATCATTAGAGAAGCTAAAGAATGGGGAGTTAAAGAATTTAGTTTATCGGAAGGAGAGTTCCTTTTAAGAGACGATATTTTGAAATTTTATCATTTGTTAGAAAGATAAGATATCGTGTGGGAATATTGACTAATAGGGTGATACTGGCTGATGATTCTTTCTTTGAGAAAGTGCAACCATATCTTTTATCCAGGACTGTTACATTATGTATTTCTTTAGATTCTCTTAGTCCCAAACTGCATGATGAAATAAGAGGAAAAACAGGGGCTCATGAGGCTACTTTAAAAGTATTGAAAAAACTTTATAGCTTGAAGCGAATATATCCTTCTATTGAATATATGGTAATAACTATTTTATTAAATCAGAATTTAGAAGAGATCCTTTCTTTATTAAATTTCCTAAAAGAACTACAGGTAGATAAAATTCAAATTCAACCTATTTTAGATAATAATCTTTATATCTAAGAAAGAAAAGCAATTTCAAAATTCTGGATACCGGAGGAAAGATATAATTTATTGGATAAAGTAGTTGAAGAATTAATAAAATTTAAGAGGGAAAATCCCACACTTTTATTTAACTCCGAAAGAAATTTGAAATTGATAAAGAAGTACTTTCGGAAGAAATTAACGGCTAAAGATGTAAATTGCGGTAGAGGAATTAGGGATATGCTTATTTCAAATAATGGAGATGTTACCACCTGTTTTGACTCTCTGGGAAATATAAGAAACAATTCTTTAAATAAAATTTGGAATTCAAAGGAAGCAGAAATCGCAAGGGAAAAGGTTAGAAATTGTCCTACCCCTTGCATATTGCCATGTTTTGTAGAATAATATTTAAATAGGTAAAGAAATGGCTAAGGGAAAATTTGCTTTATGTAAAATATTATTAATTTTGGTGGGTTTAACATTAGGTGGGATTTTAGCAGAAATAATTGCAAATATTTATTTAACAAGTACTAAATTAAACGAGAAATTAGAATATATTAGTAATTCTAGAGCTGGTATTTATCCTAATATCGTAACTGATGATAAAGATTTGGGATGGGGGTATAAACCAGGAGCAAAAGGAATAAAAATTACTTCAGAATTTGATGTGGAATATTCTATAAATTCTAAAGGAATTAGAGATAAAGAGATTTCTATAGAGAAATCTAACCATGAATTTAGAGTATTAGCTTTAGGAGAGTCTACTGTGTTTGGGGAAGGTGTAAATTATGGCGGACGTTTTACAGAAATAATAGAAAAATCTTTGGATAATGTTGAGGTAATAAATATGGGAGTGCAGGGTTTTGGAATGGATCAATCCTTTTTACAACTTAAAAGAGACGGATTTAAATTTAAACCCGATTTGATTATCTTATTTATAATTAAAGTTTTTCTTGAAAGATGTAAGGATACTATGATGGCTGGTCGTTTCAAACCTCGTTTTGTGCTTAATGAAAATAAAGATGGAATAATTTTACAAGATTTAAATTTTGTTAAAGAAAAATTTAGTAAAAAGATTCCCTCAGAGTTAAATAATTCTTCGAATGAAAAAGCAGAAAATTCTAATAAGAAAAATGATTTAATTAGAAAAAGCAAAACATTAATATTGCTGAATTATTATAGAAAAAGGAAGAATATAAAAACAGAATTAGAAGAGAGAGATAAAAATTTTTGGAGTAATTTTTCCAAGTTGCATTTGAGAGAAACGAAAGATAGAAAAAGATATAAGGAGGAGGATTTTAAGAAGTTAATATACTTTTTACTTAAAAAATATAAAGACGCTTGCGAAAAACATGGAATAGATTTTTTAATTGTATATATGGATCCTTGTAAAATTGATTATTTAAAAGATTTCTGTAAAGAG
>CBEUCN010000035.1:0-12077 GCA_965541635.1 uncultured bacterium | reverse complement strand
ATTCTTTTTTACCTGTTTATAAATATACACATCAGAAACATTTTGTGCTGCTGAGTTTTTTAACTGTTCAGTCTGAACTTTATCATAAATTAAATTAGGTTTCATATTCCAGACAACCAGTTTTACAATTACATCTCTCTCACGAAATTTCAGAACTCGATTCAATTCTCGGGAAATTTCACCCCGGGCTTTATTCAAATCCACCAGTTTATTACTTTCAAGAGGAACCTGGATGCTGTTACCATCAGATTTTATATAAATATAACGAGGATTATCCTGAGTGAGTCTCTGGAAATCTTGCAATAACAAAATGTATCTGTTCTTGTAATACTCAGTTATTACTGGCTTAATGACGGCAAGAAGTTCCTCCGTAGAATGTCTTCTCCTTACCTGATATAAGTCTGCAAAATCCAAGTCCTGAGGGATGTAAGGAAGTAAATTTTGGGGAACAGTAGGATGAGAGAATTCTTTTTGAGGAATTGCTTTTAAAACATCACAAACTATATTTACAAGTTGCTTATCTGCTCCAGTGTTAAAAAAGTATACCTCTCCTGCAGATTTGCGGGCATTCTCTTTTGCTTTCTGTGTCTTTCTGTAATCAATTCCTACCTGATATCGAAAATCGAAGGGTGCATAGACATCACGTAATGCGATATCTCCCTCTTTCAGACTCAACTGAGAAATATTAAACCCAAAATAATAAATTGCAGAAATAATTACTGCAGTAAAAAATATAATCAAGGGACGAATAAAATATCCTAATTTTAGAGATAACTTAGGAAGGTTCCTCTGACGAAGTTTTAGTATCCTTTTCCTTTCTTTTACTTTCATATCTTTCGTAAGCCTCTAATATTTCCTGGACAAGTTCGTGGCGAACAACATCATCACGCGATAGATAAACAAATTTAATTCCCTCAATACCCTTAAGGATGTCAATCACCTGAATCAATCCTGACTTGGTTCCAATGGGCAAATCGCTCTGAGTGATATCACCAGTAATTACTGCCTTGGAATCAAAGCCCATTCTGGTGAGGAACATCTTCATCTGTTCAGGGGTGGAGTTTTGTGCTTCATCTAAAATTATAAAAGCATCATTTAAAGTCCTCCCCCGCATATAAGCCAGAGGAGCAACTTCAATTATTCCCATTTCAATATAATCTTCAATCATATTGGGATCCATCATATCGTATAAGGCATCATATAAAGGGCGAAGATAAGGACTGACTTTATCATACATATCCCCAGGGAGAAATCCTAGTTTTTCTCCAGCCTCAATTGCCGGACGAGTAAGAATTATCCGCGAGACTCTTTGAGTTTTAAGAGCATTTACTGCCATGGCCATTGCCAAATAGGTCTTACCAGTCCCCGCAGGCCCAATTCCAAACACAATATCATAATTACGAATTGCATCCACATATTCTTTCTGTCCCTTCGTTTTAGGAGTAATATACTGTCTTTTAGAAAATACCTCTATACGATCAAGATAAACTTCAGGGATTGCGCCCTCTTTTTCCTTAAGTAATTTCAAAGCATAATTGAGGTCATATTTTCTGAGATGAGCCCCTTTATCTATAATAGTTGCTAACTCATTAAATAATCTTTCAGCCTTCTCTACCCGCTCTTTTTCACCCCGTAATATAAAACCATTACCTCTGGGAATTATATCCAAGCCCAGTTCCTTTTCGATAAGTTTTACATTCTCATCGAACCTGCCTGCCAGAATCTGAGCAATCCTTACATCTTTAAATTCCAGAACACGTTCCATCACTTTATATACTCGGTGTTTCCTTCCTCAAACAGTGGAATTTTCAAAACCATACCAGGACGAATTTTTTCGGGGTCGGTCAGTACATCTCTGTTATTTTCATAAATAACTGTCCATTTAGTAGCCTCACCATAAACCTTTTTAGCTATAGTCCACAAACTCTCTCCTTTTCTCACCTTATATTCCATAAACCGAGGCTGGATTTTTTTCTCTTTTACCTGCTTCTCTTGTTTAGACACAACCTGTTCTCTTTTAACTTCAGGTTGTGGCTGAACCTGTTTAACCTTAATTGTCTTCCTGGTTTTAATCGGAACATAGATGTATTTCATTTTTTCTTCCTTCCCGGTATAAATATACCCAGCATTCCCCCATATTTCTTTATCCTCAGTATACTTGGGAGGCACTTTTTCAAACAGCGGAGGTAATTCTACTTCAATATTCAAAATTTTCTTCTTTTTAGGGATTTGCGAGCGTTCTACCTTGGGGGGGGTTCCAATTAAAAATCCCTGATTTCCCTTTATCTGTTGATCAGGCATAACAATCTCTTTGGTTCCGGTTTTTATACACCCAGCAACTGCTACCAATATCCCCAGAATTAAAATTTTATTTGTGTGCATCGCCTTTCACCTCCTTTAAAGTCTTTATTTTTAACTCCAGAAGTTGAGTAGTCTCAACTTCCGATGGTGCTGAAGTTAAAAGACATATTCCTCTTTGAGTTTTAGGGAATGCAATCACATCCCGGATACTTTCCTCACCCAGCATTATCGACAGTAAACGGTCAAGGCCAATTGCAAAACCACCGTGAGGTGGAGCACCTGCTTCCAATGCCCGGAGTAGAAATCCAAATCTTTCCTCTACCACATCCTTAGCAATACCAATCACCTCAAACAGCTTTTCCTGTAATTCCTTTTTATGTATTCTAATACTCCCACTCCCAAGTTCAATACCATTTAAAACCAGATCATAGGAACGCGCCCTAATTCTCTCCATCTCCTTACCCAAAAGAGATTCATCGTCAGGATGAGGAGCAGTAAAAGGATGATGTTCCATCTCCCATCTCCCACTCTCGGGATTAAAACTGAATAATGGAAAATCTTTAATCCATACAAAACTAAACTGACAGTTATTTTCGGTTCTCAAATCGGGCTTATCGGTGCCATATTTCTCCATTGCCTGATTATAGCTTAACTGGGGAAAAGGAAAATTCAGTTTTATACCCATACATTTATGAAACACATAAACCAGTAATTCCTCTATTATACTGAAAATATCATCCTCTTCCACAAAACTCATTTCAATATCAAGTTGAGTAAATTCCGGCTGTCTATCAGCCCTTAAGTCCTCGTCCCGAAAACATCGGGCAATCTGAAAATACTTATCAAATCCTGCAATCATAAGTACTTGTTTAAATAACTGGGGAGACTGTGGAAGAGCATAAAACGTGCCTGGCTTCAACCGAGAAGGCACAAGAAAATCTCTCGCCCCCTCTGGTGTGGATTTAGTTAAAATTGGAGTTTCTATCTCTACAAAACCTTTTTTATCCAGAAAATCTCTCATTGCCTTCACTACTTTATGTCGGAATATAAAATTCTTCTGAAGTTGAGGCCTTCTGAGATCTAAATAACGATACCGTAATCTATGCTCCTCTGACACCTCAGTATCAGATTCAATGTCAAAAGCAAGACTGGTACATTTATTCAAAATATTTATCTCCTCAGCCAGAACTTCAATCTCTCCTGTAGGTAATTTTTCATTCACGGTTCCCTGAGGACGCAACTGTACCTTCCCTTTAACCTGGATCACATCCTCTTTGTCCAGTTCCTTCACCATTTTGTAATCACCTTTTATCACACTGGGCACACACACAATCTGCACAATTCCTTCTCTATCTCGGAGGTCAAAAAATGTTATTTTGCCATGCTCCCTTCTTCTATAAATCCAACCACAGAGAGCAACTTCCAAATCCACATGTTCCTTCCTCAATTCTCCACAGTAATGACTCCTCAACACCTTACGCCTCCTGTTTAAGAACTTTAATTAAATCCTCTCTCTTAATTCTGCGCTGAATACCAGTATCCATCTGTTTCAAACTGTACTGACCTTTCTGTATCTCTTCTGTCCCTAGAATTAATACATATTTCACACCCTTTTCATTAGCAAGTCTCATTTGAGATTTTAATGATCTCTGCTGATAGTCCATCTCTGCTAAGATACCATTTTCTCTCAAATTCATAACTTCTGCAATCGCTGCCTTCAAAAGAGTATTATCCTGAACAGCGACAAACACTGTGGGTTGATATTTAATCTGAGAAGGTTTATTCCTTAAAATTAGAATCCTTTCCATCCCGAGAGCAAATCCTACTGCTCCCTGTGGTGGTCCTCCTATTTCCTGAATTAGATCATCATATCTTCCACCGGCACCAATTGTATTCTGTGCTCCCAGTTTATCACTTACAATTTCAAAAACCGTACGGGTGTAATAATCAAGCCCTCTTACCAGATAATTATTCTCAATAAATTTCACTCCCAGGGCTTTAAGGTAGTCTTTCACCTCTAAATAATGCTGGTGACAGTCCTGGCAGATTTGAGAACCAATATCAATATTTAAATTCCTAATTGCAGTGATGCATTGGAGATTTTTGCAATCGAGAATTCTCAAAACATTACGAGAAAATCTCCTCTGGCATTGGGGACAAAAATTACTTAAATTATTTTTGATTTTTGTCCGAATATAATCTGAAATTCTTTTCTTATCTTTAGCACATCCTAAACTATTAATCTCCAAACGAAACTTGCTGATTCCCAATATTTGAATTAATCGCTGACAGAGGTATATTATTTCAGCATCAATTACCGGAGAGTAAGAACCAATTGCCTCTACTCCTATTTGATGAAACTGACGCTTTCTTCCTTTCTGGGGTCTTTCTGCTCGAAACATGGGACCAAAATAATAAAACTTTTTAACCCCTGGTAGTTGATAAAGATTGTTTTCCACATAAGCGCGCGCAATGGAAGCAGTTGCTTCCGGTCTTAAACAGATATTTCTTCCCTTTTTATCCTTAAAACTAAAAATTTCTTTCTCAACAATATCAGTAGACTCTCCAATACTCCTTTGAAAAAGTTCCAGAGGTTCTAAAATTGGAGTTCTTATCTGGCAATAGCCAAATTGAGTTAAAACCTCAACTGCTTTTGTTTCCAGTTCCTGCCAGACCTCCACATCAGGAGGAAGGATATCCTCACATCCTCTGATTTTACGGTATTTCATACTGATATTTAAAAGCCCGCCCCCCTGAAACTCAGAAGAGGCGGGCATTATGGTTTTCCTGCACGCTTAACTAAGCTTCTTCACATTTGCAGCCTGAGGACCCTTGGGAGTCTCCACAACATCAAACTCCACTTCATCACCTTCAGCCAGACCTCGATAACCTTCACCCTGAATGGCTGAGTAATGAACAAATACATCAGGTCCATTCTCCTGGGTGATGAAACCATAGCCTTTCTGATTGGAAAACCACTTCACCTTGCCCCTACTACGCATGCTACACCTTCCTTGCTTCTTCCCCTTATACTGCCAGGGAAGTATAAGGAAAAGAATCTCCTATTCGCCTCTTATTCAGAGGCTACTTCACCTTCTCCTTCAACTCCAACCCTGGCTTAAAGACCACAACCTTCCGTTCTGGAACTGGGACCTCTTCTCCAGTTCTGGGGTTGCGTCCTTTCTTTGCTTTTCTTAGTTTAATCTTGAATACACCAAAATTTCTGAGTTCTATTTTCTCCCCTGAAGATAAAGCCTCTGCCATAGTATCAAAAGTCATCTGCACGACTTTCTTGACATCCAGATACTTCAGGCCGGTCTTTTGAACAATTCTGTCCACTATATCCTTTTTGGTCATCACAACCTCCTATATAGGATAAACCTAACATATCTAAGGATAACTGTCAAGGAATTAAATGTCTTCCAAAATCTATTACCCATGTGGATAATTACTACAATTAAATCCTTCTTCTGCAAAAATACATTAAATTTCTACCAGTTCTACATTTCCAGAGACTGCAAGTTTATCCCGGAATATAACCACAACACCTTTTATCTCTTCTCTCTCTTCCACCATCTTTATCACCTTATTTACATCATCATCACTCTTGACCATATTCGCTAAAGAAGTAGCCCAGGCATCGGATAAAGCCGCTGAGGCTGTTATCACAGTAACTGCGTCCGCAAGTCCAAAACTCAAAGAATGGCCTACCCTGCCTGAGGAAGTGCATACCCCACAGGGAGTCATTTTTTTATCTATCTTAATTCCTATCCTCCCGGAAAGTGGAGAACTCCCAGCGTAGATTGCCACTTTTTTATCCTCTATAATCTTCAAATATATATCACCACCGTTCTCCACAATAACTTCTTGACAATAATTGCTTAATTCCTCTCCTACAAACTCGGCAATAGCACCAGCCACTGCTGCCATTGGACCCACATTGGCCACTATTCCAGCATAGGCCATCTTTTTCACAATATCCGGTGCTGATTCTGCTACTGGAACTGGAGTTAATGATTCTCTAAAGATGAGGTTCAATTTTATGTAATCTTCAATTTTTTGCCGATATTTTTTCAAAGCATTCAATGCTTTTTTTCTGAGATCACAATCGCTCTGGATGAACAAATCACTTTCTTTATACCGAATCTCATATTTGTAAAGGTGGGAAGAATTTACCCAACTGCGATAAAATTTTTCCACTGAATTATCACCTGCTAGTGTCTAAAAGTGAACCTCCATTGCTCTATAGGGACAAATTTTGACACAGATTTCACATCCAATGCATTTCTCATTTGCAAACTTGACCTCTTTACTATATTCATCCATATACAAAGCGAAGGTCGGGCAATAAACTACACACACTCCACAGTGAGTGCATTTCTCCTCATTCTTTACAACATCCTTACTTAAAGGCTGAACACTAACTCCTAAATCTCTGAGTTCTTTTACTGCTTTGTCTACAATCCCCTCTTCTTTTCCTATTAATTCTAGAACCAGAAGCCCTTCCTCATCCGGAGTAACCGATGCTTTCAGGATGTTAAACTCCAGCTCATATTTTTTAACCATCCGGCAGATAATTGGTTTATCCACCAGAGTCTTAGGAAAATGTAAAACCACTTTTCTTGATGTCATAATTACCTCTTAAATCAATCTTTCTCCAGCGGTTGACCTCGCTATTGCTATGTGTTTTATTTTCTTTTCTCTCTCTAGTCTGTAATATAATTTTCTAATTTCTTCCGCCCGTCCCTTAACTGCAATTATCTCCAGACAATTCTTTTCATCTATATGCACATGCTGGGCAGAAATTATATTTTTGTGATACTCGTGTTGAATATCAGTAATTCTATCTACTGCTTCCCGTTGCGTATGATCATAGACAATAGTAATTGCAGCATAAACATATTTATTAGCCTCCCATTCTTCTTCTACCAGAACTTTGCGCACCAGATCTCTTACGGCCTCTGACCTGTTAGAATATCCTTTAACTTTGAGATAGCGATCAAACTCCTTAACCAGTTCCTTTTCTAAAGAAATACTGAATCTTACTACACTCATTGCTTAATTTCCTGGGCTTTGAGATTTTCCAGAATCTTTTCTCCGAATGCCCAAGCAGAGCCGGGGCCGTCAGCAGTAATAATATTACCATCTTCCTCCACGCCTTTCCCAGTATAAATTGCACCTGCCTTAATAAGTTCTGACTTTGCCCCCGGCCAAATTGTGGCCTTTTTCCCTTTAAGCAGACCTGCTCGCGCCAGAATCCCAGGAGCAAGACATATTGCGCCCACAATTTTTCCATCTTTATAGGCAAATCGGGCTATCTCCTGAGCACGTTTGTTTTTCCAGTAAGATTTAGCCCCAATCCCTCCCACAAATATGACTGCAGCATAATTTCTGACATCAACATCGTGAAGAGAAATATCAGCAATTACCTCTTTCCCCAACATCCCCTTACATTTTCCTCTCGATACAGAGGCTATCTCCACCTCGTACCCATGGGATTGCAATATTTCTCGAGGAACAAAAAGCTCCTCATCTCGAAACCCATTTTTGGCTATAATCATTAATATCTTTTCTTGTGCCCACAAGATATTGGTAATCACCATTAAAATTAGGAATAGAATCAACAATCTTCTCATTATTCACCACCTCCTTCCGCAATATTCTTCAATTCTTCCTTTGCTTTAAACATCATTTTTCTCTCACTGGGATATTCCATCATTTTAAAGGCAGAATCTATATCTACCCATTTCACCTCTTCCACTTCCCAATCATGGTTCTCAGAACTTCCAGATTTATATTTCATAAGATAAAAATCTACAATCTTATACACCTTGCTTTTATCTTCCGGAGAGACAAACCAGTAATTTATACTTCCCAATTTTTTGACAATGTCTGCATTCATCCCTGTTTCTTCTCTAACTTCTCTTCTGGCTGTCTCCTCAGAACTTTCTCCCTTCTCCACTTTTCCCTTAGGTAGACACCATACTTTCTTTCCACGGGTATTAATGCGGGCAATTAATGCCACTTCCAGCTTACCATTATTATTCCTAAAAATTATTCCACCACTAGAATGTTCTCTTCTAAATTTTACCATGAATAAAATTTTATACCCCCAAGATAGAAAATTAAAGAAAAATTATATAAGTTATATTACAATAATCATACTATGCAATATTCTTACGCTATAATAATACCCTGTTATAATGAAGAAGAAAATATAGAAGAATGTATTCACCGAATTCCAGATCTCGGTAAGCCCACTCAGATAATTGTGGTAGATGACGGCTCCCAGGATAATACATCCTACAGGGTGGAAAAGCTAAAATCACATTTTCCCAATCTTACACTCTTAAGACACACTCCCAATAGAGGAAAAAGTTTTACTGTCCAGAAGGGCTTTGACTTTGCAGATGCCGAAGTCCTTATTATCCTGGATGCTGATATGGCTGTTATGCCAGAAGAAATCCCTAAATTCATCCATGCTCTCCACTCGGGAGAAGCCAGAGTTATAAATGGAAGTAGATTCTTGCTGCCGATGGAGAAAGGAGCCATGAATTTCATCCGTATCTTAGGCAACAAAATTTTCTCTCTTCTGTTCTGGTTATCTACAGGGGTGAAAGTCACAGATACACTATGCGGGACCAAAGTGATATATAAGCAGGACTACCAGAATATGGTGTGGGGAATATGTCCCTGGGGAGATTTTGACATATTATTTAATGCCGTGAGGTTAAATCTTGGCATTAAAGAAGTAGGGATAAAATATCATAGGCGGATAAAGGGAAAATCAAAAATGACCATAATTAAAACTGGCTTGAAATTTCTTAGAACAATACTTATCTGGCATTTTATACTATTTAAAGAAAAAATAAGATGAAGGCTGTTCAGTTTGTATTTATAATTTTAATTATATTTATCACTTTTTATGCTTATAATGGGTGTGTAAACAATTCTTTTGTCTATGATGACCATTATTTTGTAGAAAAAAATCTTGCAATTAGAAGTTTAAAAAATATCCCTCGCTTTTTCCTTGACCCTATCCATACCAATGCCAGTACAGAATGGAAAGGGATTTACCGACCACTGAGAACAACAAGTTATGCCCTAGAATATAAACTTTACAGATTGGACCCTGGCGGTTATCACCTTACCAATCTAATGCTTCACATTATAAATGTGGTGCTGACTTTTATATTCGTAAATCTTCTAACCTCAGATAAAAGAATTTCTATAATAACAACTTTACTGTTTGCAATCCATCCCGCCTACAGTGAGGCAGTATTGTGGATAGGAAGTAGAGCCGATTTATTGCTGGGATTTTTTGAATTATTGACGATTATCACATTTATTCTCTTTATCAGGACTGGAAATAAAAAATACTATGTTTGGACTATATTTAACTTCATACTGGCACTTTTATGTAAGGAAACAGCTATAGTTACCCCAGTTATATTTCTAGCCATAAGTAAGGCTATGGGGAAAAAACCGAAAAGAAAAACCATTATCCTGCCTTTTGTAATTGCATTTATTTATTTACCAGTAAGAATCTACCTCATGCAGGGATTTGCTCAACGAGAATGGTGGGGTGGAAGCTTTATAAACAATTTCCTTACGGCAATAAAACTTATCTCTCATTATATTTACCTTTTAATATTTCCCTATCATCTCTCTGTAGATTACGGAATTAAACCTGTACAGTCATTATTTGATCTTCAGTTAATAATCTCAACATTCATCATAATAGTACTATTGTGGCTGAGTTATAAATGGGTGAAAACCAAAAAGAGTATGCAGTGGTTAGGCGTGGTGTGGTTTTTCTTATTTCTTGCTCCGGCTTTAAATTTCATTCCAATTACCACCATAACCGGAGACAGATTTCTGTACTTGAGTTGTATAGGAATATTTATATCAATTGCCAGCATAATTTTTTCCTTTAAAACTAAACAGGCAAAAACTATATTTCTCCTCTTACTCCTTATGTTATCAGCCACATATGTAATTACTATTAAAAACCGAACCCGAGAATGGAATAACGACTATAGTTTATTTTCCAGTGTACTGAAATATAATCCCAATAGCTGGATGAGTTATCAGGATCTGGGAACATTACATTATCAAATAAAAGATTACAAAAATGCCCGCCAGTTTTTTCTTAAAGCCCTGAGTATCCGTAATGATCACCCCCTAACATATAAATCCTTAGGGTTAATAGCATTAGAAACTGGCCATGTAGATGAGGCTCAGAAATATTTCCTAAAAGCCTTGCTTCTTAATCCTGGCGATTCGGAAATTGGGAATCTGGTCGCCATTACTTTTGATATTCAGAAAAGATATGATGTTGCCAAACAGTTATACAAACGCTACTTAGAAATTGATCCCCAAAACCACCATATAAAAACCAATCTGGAAAAACTATACAGGAAATTAAAGGAATCTAAAACGAATTCTTTACAAACTGAGCAGCAACAGCGGTGAAGAACGGAATTGTGAAATTATCATCTGGCCAGTCAAGAAAAAGTTCTGTAATAGGAGCAGCAATTGTCCCTGCCAACAAAACATTATGATCAAGTCTCAATATAGTATTGACAATCACTCCTATACCGTATCCCAAGACTGCTCCCAGAATACATCCTTCTATACTTTTACCTCGGAATTTTATTTTTCCAAAAAACGTTCCTAGATAAGAAAAGAAATCGTATATTAGAGCAATACATACTGACAATATTGCCACTTCCTTTTCAAAGGAATTAAGAACTACTGCTAACCCTAAAAGCAAAAAACTGGCAGAAGAAATACCTTTCTCTTTTTCCTTAAACAGAAACTTAAATTTAGCCACAAAGTTTAACTTATAATACCGTGCAATATCCAAAAGTAACAGAAAACCAGCAATAATCAAAAGCGGTAAGATAATAACCTGCTTGGGAAGATAAATATAGAGAATTGGAAAAACCAGAAGCCCCAGACGCAGACACTTCCTTATCCCGATTTTTTTATCTAACAATTTTAAACTTCTCCCCAGACTGTCTCAATTCTGCTTTTATTTCTTGCAATTTCTTTTGGATATTAATAAATAATTCCTGTTCCTTCCTACTCAGTCTGGCACGAAACTCCTGCATCAATCTGTCCTTTTCCGCAATAATGTCTTCAACAAGTCTCTTACCTTTTTCGGTAAGGATTACCCATGTTTTTCTTTTATCTTCTAAATCTATTCTTTTTTTTACTAACTTCTTATGAACCAGACGGGCAACTGTCTCGGTACAGGTGCTGACAGCGTAATTAAGTTCTCTACTTAACTGAGTAAGCAAACATCTCTTCATCTTGAAGATAGTTTCTAATACTCTGTATTGACTGTAAGTCACTGGGAGCTTCTCCCAAGGAAATAACTCTTTAATACTCAACTCCATATTCTACTTCCTCCATTTATTTCGGATACCTAAATTTTATATAACATTATTTTTGCTGTCAAGGGATGATAAAAGTAACAATTACTTGAAAAACATAGATAACACCTCTACTTTAACCACAACAAATGTATTGACAAAAAATAGTTTGATGCCTAAAATATTTAGGTATCCGAAATAATTTAAATTAGGAGGTGAAAAAATGAGTATGATTGATATTTTATCTTATGTAGTAAGTAAATTAGTAAAGAGAAAAAAAGCATTTACACCTCGAGATGTAAAACTCATTACTTTTTTATTAAATTTCGGTTATGTGATTACATCCTGGAAATCCCGTAACAGAAAAATTAAATATAAAAAAACCAGAGACCGCGA
>CBEUCN010000034.1:0-12192 GCA_965541635.1 uncultured bacterium | reverse complement strand
AATTGAACTATAGCAGCTATCTTATCTGCCTTAGCTGTATCCGGAGAAGCAATTACAACTGCATAAGTAGTCAGTTCTCTCAAGGCCTCATCCTCAATACTATCTTTTAACTGTACCAATGCCTCTCTGGCTTTATTTCTTATCTCTTCATCAACATTGCCCAGTAAACCCAGCAAAGGCTCAACTGCCTCTACAAGGTTATTTTCCTCTACCTGCCCAATTGCATTAATCACTTCCTCTTTATCCTCACTTCTCAGTCCAGTTAAGATTTCTTGTTTCTTCCTCTCCTCAGCCATTCTTATATCTTCGATCATATCTATCGCAATTATCACATAATTACCTACCATCTCGTCTTCTTTATACCCCTCTAAAATATCTAACGCTTCCTCTCCATAACTTACTATCACATCTAATACAGATAGTCTTAATTTAGCTCCATCTTCTTTTAGCAATCTTATAAGATAAGGCAGGGCTCTTATATCTTTTGACTCTCCTATTTTTTCTACTACCTTAATCTTCTCTTCCATACTTTCTGCTTTTTCTGATTGCAGTATCAATCCTACTACGTCACTTAAACTCTCCTCTTTAATCTCCGAATACATTATCCCCAGTACAGATATTACCTTATCCCTTATTTCCCCATCCTGACTACCTAACAGAGAAAGCATTGGCTCAACTGCCTCTACTGCTTTTCTCTGAGATAATTCCTGAAGAGCTTCCAATACTTTCTGTTTATCTTCACTGCTCAATTGAGCAATAAGCTCCTCAGTTGGAGGAGTTGACGGAGCCTGGACAGTGACAGTTTCTTCCTGCTCCTGAGGATTTTGTGCAGGCCCTGAAGCTGGCTCAAAAGTCGATGCGTACATCGTAGATAACTCTCTAGCTAGATCGTCTTTATGAGTACTCTGTAATTGAGTGATAATGTTCTCTATAAATTGCCTGCACTGCAATTTAATTCCCTCATCCAAATATTGAAATTTTCTATCCTGGAATCCCGAGAGTAATTTTTTACCAAGTTCAAATTTCTGTTCTGGCGAAAGAGATAGTGAGGGAGTAATGTTTAAAAGCGTTTTTACAGATTCTTCCAAAACAATCTCTCCAAAATAATAACCCGCTGATAACATATTTGTTAGCACATAGAACGGGTTTTGAGAAGAGGGGAGCAATATTCCCAATGCCTCAATGGCTGCTAACGCTTCTCTTCTAGAACCGAATTGAAATTGTTGTATAATACTATCGTCTACTTTACCAATTTTTTCTAATGCCTTATAAACGCCGACTTTTACAGAAATGTCTGCGGAATGCATATGTTTTGAAAGTTCATCTATAGCACTCTCTCCTAATAAAGCAATGCTTGTGGTAACCAGTTCTCTTACCATATCATCATCGATTGATAACAACCCAATTAATTTTGGAAGGTCTGAGAGGCTACCTTTGAAAACATTTTTTACCAGTTCTTTTTTAGATAATCTTTCTTGTAAAGATGCATATATACTTTTCTCATTGGGTAAAAGTACTTTTTGATAATCAGGAGCTCCACCGCAATAGATCAAAAAGTCACCATTCAATAATTCAAATAACTCCGTCTTGTCAAAAAGCGACGAATCGATTTTTCTCCAGAGTCCATCCTGATAATATCTTACTATTCTAGAATTAGCCTCTAGAACCAAAGCTCCCAGGTTACTTCCTGCCCCACTCTCAGGAGCTGGCTTGAATACTCCTCCACAAAATGGAACACCTGATAACTTTCTGTAGAACTCCCCTGCCATATTAATTATTACTCCTGCTGTAACACCTCCGCAATAATCTCTTGTAATACCTCCGCAATAAGAAGGGACACCACCACAATAATAAGGACCTTGCGATAGATTTTGTCCTTCCACAAATATCCATACTGAAGTTGGATCCCAGATATCCAATTTTATAGTTGCTATTCCATCTCTCCCAGTCCAACTAACACTTCCTACTGAAGAATAAATTATCTCAGTCCACCCACTCCCACCACAATGAGAATAATGACCGACTTCTGTTTTCTTATGCGCCAAAACTATCACTTCTGCTCCCTGAACAGGATTGCCAAATTTGTCTTTCACATGAACTACGAATCTCGTTTGTGCAAATAAATCAGAAAAAGTTGCGAGAGAGAGAAGCAACATCACCATTCCGAACTTATTCTTCATCGGTTATCACCTCCTTTTACAGTTAACATTAATTCTCTAATTACCTTTTCTAAACTTTCTCTCTCCCTAATTACCCTATTTGCGAAGTAATTAATTATGCCAGAATCAGCACTAATCAAAGGATTGAGAAATACAAAATCATTATCCAAATCTTTCTCTATAGTAGAGTATGAAACCGTGGCACAGTGACTAATATCCATATCTCCTAAAATATCTGATTTAATTCTTTCTATATTTAATCCACCATCACTTAATTCTCCCTCCATAAAGTCGTATTTATATATTATCTCTGCAGCCAGAGTAGCAATGTTTTCTTGTATATCTGACGGTAATTGCTTAATATAAGTTTTGAGTTCCCTAAATGCTTCTTTCTGCAAAAAATATTCTGAATTATTTTTATAAGCTGTTACTAGCAAGGCATAAGCAGCAGCTATAAGCTTCGAAGAAACGTTCTCACTATTAAAGAAATTATGTAATAAAATTTTTATTCCTGAGAGCATATAATCACTTTTCATCAGATACTCCTCTATCGCATCAAAATTTCTTCCATCTTTATACACTAAACCTGTAGCTACATATGCGAGGTTTTTTAATTGAGCCATAAAAGTTTCTGCAAGAAGATATCGTCTGATAAGAGTTTCTTCACAATCGACATCTTTATCAAGATTAATAGTAGCAATAATTTTCTTTGCAAGATATTCATAATCAGCATTTGATACAGCCGTATCGAGAAGCTTTTGATAATTATCATAAATACCCCCAAAATCCTCTGTTTCTACCAGCTTTTGAACAAATCCATCCACAGCTGCTTGAAACTCCTCATCTAATTCACCTGAAAGCTCTCTCGCCTCATCTCTTCTTGTCTGAGTCCATCCAACCTTTGCTAAAGCTCTCTTCATATAATCACTAGACATTACCAAATCCCAAATGGAAACATAAGAGCAACGATCTGACTTCTGAGACATTGAGAATCCAATTTTGTTTAAAAGAGCTTGATAGGTTTCAGAAAAAGGCCCCAAATACTCAGAAGGGGATTTTATCTCATAATTATCTAATTCTCCCAAAAGATTAAATAAAGATAAGAATATACCTTCAGAATATCCAACCGTATCTTTTGCCACCCAGGGTAATTGACCGTCTCTTATATCTAAACTATATGAATCTCTAAACCCATCGCTCCCCCAAATTATACTAATTTTAGATACTAAACTTCTAAGGCCAAATAAAGAATATATCGTATGTACTAATGAACCTGCAAAGCCATTAGGCGCAACTATAGGAGCATTTATTAAAATTTGACCTCCAGTAGGTGGAAATCCATAATGCATGACGTAAGAACCTACAAAAGGAGTTAACATTGTCGTTATAGGCCAACTATTATTATCCCAGGTTAGATATTTATCTTGATTATCTATTACATATAATCTATTGGTCAAAGCAGCATTTATGGAATTCCCATACCAATTTCTCCCTTCTCTATCCAATCTATCTCTCTTATCTAACCAAATGTCTCCGACATGAAAACTAAATAAGCCGTTATGCCAACTGGGAATAAACTCTAAATCTATCCTATCTTTGTAATGTTTACGAGGAGCATAAAATGAATAAAATGCTTCAGGAGCAATAGGATAGGTAGGCGATGAAACAGCCAAAAGCACTATAAGAAGCGTTTCATCGGTATATCTATCCCAATAGTTATTACTAGGGAGGAAACCTTGTTTGAAATTATGCAAATAATCGTATTCTGGTAACCATCCCATACATAAAGAATAAGGATGCTTCCCGTCTGGATTTAAATAATATGACCACTTGAAATTAGATAAAATAGCATCAGCCATCTCGCGAATATCCTCCTTGTCTTTAAAGGCCTCTCGGATTGTCAAAATCCCATATCCTAAAATTGCATTATCTATTGTACTCGCATCATTCCCAGGAGCATAGTTTTGTCTTATTTTTTCTATATCATCCGTAGAAGCAAAATATCTATACAACAAACCATATCTCCCATATCTAAAAATAGGGCTATATTGCTTTACAAATTCGTATGGATCATTTACATATAATTCTTGAGCTTTAGCATCTAATTTCCCTTTTATTTCTAAATACTTGTATAATAACTCTGGTTCCCGCTCCTTTCTCAATTCCTCTTCTAATGTCAATCTAGCATGTAATAAATTTAACTCTCTTTCAGTAGGTATTTTGCCTTTTATATCGTATCCAAGAATTTCGACTCCTCTTTGATGCGCAAGTTTCTCAACATCTCTTTTAAGGGTATCCTCTAAAAATTGCTCGTATTCTACCAGTTCATTTTGAATCTTATAAATTGTCTCCAAGGTTTTTCGTGCCTTTTCTATACCTTCCTCATAAGAAATAAAACCATTTTTCACAGCCATTGCTAAAGCAGTCAGTCCAAAACCAGTAGCTGCTATTCCTGTATCTCTACCATTTTTTGAATCAAAAACTAAACCAGTAATTTCATCTCGAAGCCCGTTCTGTTGACGATTATTTACAAATAATTCCACTACCGGGTATAGAATTTCTTTCAAAAAATCTTTATTGGAATAAGTATTCTCGAGAAATTTAAACGCTCTCTCTTGAAATATGAAATCAGAATGTAGAGACTCTCTATTTATCCCATAAGGGGATAAACTATCCCCCAACATTCTTTCTACATAAGGTTTCATTATTATACTAATTGCTATTTCTCTTTTAAGCTGAGCTATGGCTTTCCCTGAATCTATCTGCCCTATATACCAGTCCCAAAACCCTTTATGATCTGGACGCTTGAAATCTAAATTTTGATGTATATATTTTGACAGAAATGGGACCAAACTTTCCTTATTATTGTAGTTAGCCAAAGTATCCTTAAACTCATCCCACGCCATTTGTTGAGCTTGTGGGAGAGGCATACCTTGAGCCATTTTCTCTTTGACTAACTTACTGAAACTTGTCAAAATTTTTCTATCTTCATCTATATCCCAGAATAAAGGTCTTCCAATATATATATCTTCATAACTTACTCCCTTTAAAAAATTCTTATTGTGAAGCAAAAAATCTAACTCATCCAACACCTCATCTAATGCCTGTTTCCCTCCTCCGATATCTTTTGAGTTAAACGATATGTTTCTTATCAATACAACTCCCTTTAATGGAGCATTATTTGTAATTAGGTCTTCCTTCCAGAAAACTACCGAAAAAACTCCAACATTATTCCAATCAATCTCTTGGATATGGTCCTTTATTATATCTGAAAGGTTAACTTCTATGGTTTGCCATCCATTGTCTGTCTTTATGGAAGAAAAATAGTCTTTTACTGGAACAGACACTTTCCTCCCTTGTAAATCGTCAAATTCGATTCTAAAATCTGGAAAAGAAGAAAGTCCTATCGGACTTTTTACATCAAATACTATTTTATCGAAATTATTCATATTCTGGGATTGAATCATAAACCATACCGCATTAAAATTCATCCCTGTCGAAAGATCATAATTGAATTGCCAAGTATCCTCATAAAAATAAAAGGAAGGTATATTCCAATTAATATCTCTTATAAATTCATTTAAACTTTTAGAAAGAGGAAAAACTCCTGTACCTCCATTTATACGACTCGCCCATTTTTCTAACTCATTATACAATTTTACTATATCGAGAAGAGGCATGAAACTTATAACATCTAATTGTTCCTTTCTCATCCATTCCTCATCAGGGATATATCCTAACAAAAGTTTCTCTATTTTAGGAAGTAAGGCACGTCTGATAAGAAATTTATATTGGATCTCATCCTCTGTAAATCCTAATTCCACCCATTTCTGCGCTTCGGTATTAAGGAAAGCCCGTTCCTCCTCGTCAAGGTTTTCCTTATAGGGAAAAAGAAGATCTTTTAAACAGGTGTAAATAAAAACTTTCAAGTTATCAGAACTATTGATATCTTCTGAAATTTCCATCCTAGAGAGGTTCCTTTGCTCATCAACATCTGATTCATTCGCTTGTTCCATAGGGAAAATATTTAAAGGAAGATGAATATTTTCAAAAGAACAACAATTAGGCTTCAAGACACCAGCTAATGCATCAAGATTTCTGGAATTACAAAACAATGTTAAAATTAACAAAGATTGCATTAATTTTGACATTATCACTTTATAAACCCATCCCCCTCTTAAATCACACTTTATAAACATTTAACCCCTCACTTATAATTTTTACACACAAAGAATAACCTTGTCAAATCCCAAAACAATTTTTTAAAAATAAGGAGTGATTATAAAAAGAGATCGTTAGGGGAGGTTAAATCTTCTATATTTATCGGAGAGTAGCTATATTCATTCTCTTCAGAAGATACAGGAATTTCTGAAAAGATGCAAGGAATAGGATCTGTTGCGCCTGTAGGTTCTCCTTTGATATATTTATCGTAAAGCGCTATTTTTATTTCCACAGGGTCTCTTTCACCTTCCACCCACATATGAGCTGCATCTCGCCAGATAGATTTATCAGGTTCTTCATATTCAACCATAGTTCTGTTGAAATATTCTTCTATAAAATTAGAAACATATTTCTCAGTTTGCCTATAAGCATGAATAAGTTCCCGATCCTCACTATTATAAAAGTGGAGTTCCCGCCCTTCTATATCTTCAACTAAATATCTGAGATTCCAATAATTCAATCTAGTTGAAAAATCCCCCATTCTTATATGGTACCAGTCTTTCCATATATCAAAATCCTCCTCGGAATCAAGATTCAATTTCCGTCCCAAATATTCTTCAAATTTCTCTAAATCTTTTATGGTAGATATCATTCCAAATATATCTCTTTCCTCTAACGTCCTTCCTAACAGTTTTTCATAGTAGGGGATAAACTCAACCACTTTTAACATCGCCTCATCATCATTTACATCTAAAATTGCCGGGCCAATACCAGCATTGATTACCAGCATAAATTTCCTGCAGAACTCAAAATGTTCGGGATTATTTAAATCTATCTTCTCTCCTAAAAGCCTTTCCATTCGGGGAAGATTTCTTGCCAATCTAACTAAATCTAAACCATCTCTCTCAATATCAACTTCTCGACCAAATAACTTTTCAAAAAAACCGATATTTAAAAGAGCATTTTTAGTTAGCTCAGGGTCTTTAGCCCAAAGAGATAACTCATCCCAGTAAAAAAGAAATCGCAAATCATCGGCGGAAGAATAATTTATTTCCCTTCCGAGATAATGCTCCTGAAATTCAGGTATTACTTCGTACATGCTAATGATATCAATTTCATCTACATCTAAATCCTCTACAAAAGTGTTAAAAGCTTCCTGAAGGGCTACGAGATGTCCTGCGTTTATTTTATGATAATCTCCATCCCAAGAAAGAATCTTGTTAAATTCATAACACTGTGTTACGAAATCCAAATCCTCCTCATTTTCTAAATTCACTTCTCTCATCAAATAGTCCTGAGCTTCTTTTATGGAGTCTATGAAAATCAATGCCTCCTGGATATTATTATCAGGTATGTATTCAGCATAAGGTAAAATTTTCTGCATCCAATTCAAAACTGTTTTAATTGCCTCCTCTTCAGAATATTCTTCGTATTTCACCATCTCCTCAACTTTATTAAACCAAAAAACCATCCGTTCGAAACCGAAACAACAAAAAGGAAGTTCATCTACTTTATATCCACTTGATTCCTCAAATATGGGTTTTAATCGATTTAATATTCTAAAAGCTCGTTCTGCTTCATTTTTAATCTCTCCCATATCCGGAGAATCTCTATCTTCCCAGTACTTTTTCCAGTGAAGGAGCCAATACCACATAAAATCCCAATGTACTTCTTTCCCAAAATCAAAATTCCTTCCGTAATAAGTCTCTATCAATGGTTTCAGAAATTCCATTACTTCAAATGCATTGGAAATATTCTGTACAGCTTTCTCGGGAACTAATTGATAGTCGTTACCGAGAGGATTATAGCCAGGGTATTCTTGGCGTTGATATTTCCTAAAAAGCTCAAGCCAAAATTCTAAAATTTTAGCTTCTGTTGAAGATGATGTATCAAGCCTTCTTCCTACTAGTTGTTCTATTTTCTGCTGAATAAATTCCTCAGGTGAAATTATATCCTGGTTTTGCAAATCAAGGGTTACATCTAGGAGGTTTAACTCACTATTTCTATTTACCCTCACAGGGATAGTCTTCTTGATATAGCCCATACTTGTTAACGCATAAATCTCCAAAAGTAGCTGAGTTTCTCCTTCATCCAGAGGAATTCCTATAATCTGATAACTTCCGTCAGTTTCACTTTGGGTGCGGAAATATTCGTAATTATGACTTAAAAGATATTTTTTTTCTTCTATCCTTATAGGAACATCTATTAAATCCAGATCCAACTCTTCTGGATGGGGAAGTGTAACCTTAATTATTGCTCCATTAATGGGGTTGCCATTTTTATCTCGGATCACTCCCATAATATCTATATGTCTAACCTTTTTAGGCAGCTCTATTGCTCTATACCTTGCTAGATATTCAAAGGCTGCTTGAATAGCTGGGTCTTTGCCTTTCAAAAATGAATCCTTTGAATCTATATCTCCCCCTTCTACAAAAACCCTGTTGATTTCTTGTAATATTGCTACCTCTTCATTTTGAAAATCTAAGTTATTTAAATTATCCATAATAAAATCCCAAACCTCAGGATATTTGTCTATGAGATTTAGGCTGAGTTGAAGAATTTCTTTCATATCTCTGAAAGTCCGAGAGATAACTTTTGCCACATTTTCTGGAGTTAAATAAGATAAAAGAGCAGAAAGAAATTCTGAATCTGTTTTACTCAAAAGGAGAATATCATCTTCCTCTACGAAACCGTTACTTTCCACCCAGTTTGCAACGTACTCAGGATTATATCTTTGGATAAGTATTGGGATTGCTGCTTTAATACCTTCTTTATCTTCTATATTTCTCCAGAGAGAAAAGAGAATATTTAATTGGGCAGATCGAAGGTCGTTATCTTCTCTGACAGTATCTAGAATAATACTTAAAAAATTTCTCCTATTAGAATCAGGGATTATCAAATTCTGAACCATTGCAGAGATTCGTGTTTCAAATTCCGCCAGTGTAATTTCTCCATTCATAAATGATTCAATATCTCTAAGAAGTCGCTTTAGTTCATAATAGTTTTTAGCATTTGCCATACAATTTGCCACATTAATCTTACCTGTCCCTAAAGTCCCATTATATTGTCTGTTTATATCATTAATTTCCTCGGCACTTTTTTCAATTAATGCCTTTACTTCTTTATAGTTGAAGTCAGGAAAAGCAGAAAATAAAAGTCCGGCCAATCCACTTACACAAGGTGCTGCCATTGAAGTACCACTGAGTATTTTGTAAGAGTTATTTAGCCAGGTGCTTTCTATATTTACTCCCGGCGCTGAAACTGTAACATAATTGCCAAAATTAGAAAAAATTGCTTTTTCATTGTCTTCTCCCAATGCAGCCACAGAGATGAGATTATCTAACCCAAAAGCAGAAGGGTAGGAAGGAGCATCTGTATCCCAATTGCCTGCAGATACAACTACCAGAACCCCATGTTTCTGAGCATATAAAAGAGCATCAATCAAAGCTTGAGATGGAGGACCTCCCCAACTGGCATTTATAACTTTTGCTCCCTGATTCACTGCATAGATAATACTTTTTATGGCACTGAATGTAGTAAATGTCCCATAATTAATCTCCTTGGGGCCCTCTGGCGTATGATAAATTTCCACAATTAGATTAAACCCTGCTCTCACAGGCATTATCTTTACCTTCCCGTGAGAAATCTGTGCAATTATCCCTGCTACATGTGTTCCATGTCCATTTTTATCCATAGGGTCATTATCAAGAAAAAGATAGTCTTCCTCTATGTCTCTATGGATAAATTTATGAAAGTCATAAATTCCATTGGGCACATCACAGAGATCAACAAAATCATATCCTTTAATAATTAAATCTTTTAAATCTTCATGTGTATAATCGACTCCACTATCTACTACAGCAACAATAGCTGGATATTTAATTTCTATCCCTAATTTTTCCAGCAAACCAGGAGGGAAATTAACGCTAGCAAGAAGATCTATTGCCTGTTCTTCTTCTCCATCTGAGGTGGGGAAAAGCAAATAATTGGGCTGGGCATAAACCACATATTTTTCTTTCTCCAATTTATAAATCAATGTCTCTAGGGAATTTTCGTAATCTTCTATTATCTTTAAGCGGTATAAACCGATCTCTTCAATACCGTCAAGTAAATGCAGGTGATATTGAGCACACAGATAATTAATATAAGATTCATTTGAGGAGGAAAGTTTTACCAAAATTTCATCCTTAACAAATGGGAGAGAAAAAGGATAGACTTTATAGCAACAAGAGAGGAAAAGAATTAGTATAAGCTTAATTAACTTCTTTTTTTTCTTTTTTTTCTTTGCCACATTTTTTTCTTTCATATTTCCCCCTTAAAAATTATTCCACATAATAATTCTTTATGTCAAATTTAAAAATATTTTTTTTGTAGTTTTTCTTATTTTTAAATTATAGACTATCTTCTCTTTTATGGTGAAATCTATCCTCATTTCTTTAAGTGATATATTGATATATTTTTTAGCAAAACCCCAGAGTCCTTCTATTCAAAGTGGATGTACTCTTCCTTCTTTAAAAGGATTATTAGTTCTGCCCGTTGATAGAGACCTTCATAGCTACCTCACGGCTATTTATTTCTATTTGTTTTTAAAGTGAGGTTATAATCCTCTTCTTTATCCCTTCAAGCTAAGTTTACACAAAATATATTTTAAATTACCCCCATATTTTAAATTTGTTTTAAATTTACTTTTCTGCTATAAATATAAAGGAGGGAGGAGAAATGGTTAGATCTTATGCTTTAAATTTGTTTTTAAAAATAAAAAATCCCTCTCGAGAATCCTTAAGTCCCAGAGATAAAAAAGACTTCAGAGAGATATTTTATTGTGGTTAATGTGATTAAAATTGTCAAAAAGAGGAGGTGGGGAGGATGAAGGCAAAATCAGTAATAATTAATCTTGTAACTATTTCCCTTATGAGCATTTCTTCCTATGGTGTTATGTTTTTAGGTACAGATGAGACTCCAGTAATGCCTGCTAGTGATGTTGGAGAGGATGTGGTGGCTGAAGATGCAGGAGATGTCTCCTATCAGGATTTATTGACTCAGCTTCATGATGAGGATAGAGTTATTCGTCTCAATGCTTTATTGCAATTACTCTCTGAGTTGCCTTCTATCGAAAATGAGGAGGCGAGAGGAGCAATTATATCGCAGATTGGAGACTACCTGATAAAGCCGATTGTCGAGGGAAGGTTTGAAGAAATTTCTCAACAACTTGTTTATGATACCTATATTGCCCGAGAAGCAGTGAAAGGTTTGGTTAAAATTTATCCAGAATTAAGTGATTCGGAAAAGAAGATTGTGGATGCTGTTTTACCTTCAGAGGGTAGGGATATTGATTTTTGGCAAAGGTGGCTTGATGAATATCTTATTAACTATCTTTATAGAGGTCTATATGTAGGAGTAATAGAGGTGAAATGTCCTGAGTTTTCGTTTCCGGCGTCACTTTTAGATTATGGAACTCTGGGTTATAATATTTATATTAACCCTAAACTCAGCCGAATTTTAGACAAGGCAATCTTCCCCACATTTGATTCTCTTTCTTCCGATGAAAGAGAATTATTAGAGGATTTTTTAGTTACCTTTTATGACGCTGACTATTATGGAATGGGTAATGCACTTAGAGAGTCCATTGTTCATTTTATTAAAGGTGGTGCAAATTATTCTAAATATTTGCAGTATCTGGAAAACAAAGTACAGAAAAGGTGGGGTATAACATTAGATGATGAAGATAAAAGATGGCTTGACGATTGTGTTAGAATTCTACAGAAATTCATTTCTCCTCTTACACAGGAAGAAAAGACATATATTAGAGAACTCCAACCTATACCAGTACTTCTAAGAGGATATACTAGATTTTCTCGTATTCCTGATTTTG
>CBEUCN010000033.1:0-12266 GCA_965541635.1 uncultured bacterium | reverse complement strand
GCGGGAGACGGGATTTGAACCCGCGACCCCAACCTTGGCAAGGTTGTGCTCTACCGCTGAGCTACTCCCGCAGCCCATTGTTATATTTTACATTATAATTTTAATCTCGACAACCACCGGTTAAAATAATGCCGCGGGCAGGACTCGAACCTGCACCCCATAAGGGACATGGTCCTAAGCCATGCGCGTCTGCCAATTCCGCCACCGCGGCATTATTAACAAATAGCCTATAGCCTTTGATAATAATTAAAAACTATCTCTCACCACCGTAGGCAAGGGCTAAAAGCCATTAGCCATACGCTATAAGCCAATATGGGCCGTGCAGGACTCGAACCTGCAACCTTGGGCTTAAGAGGCCCCTGCTCTACCGATTGAGCTAACGGCCCATCTAAGTCTTGAAAATTTTAACAGAATTCCACAGCAGGGTCAATTCCAACCCACCTTTAGAATAAATTGACAATACAAAAAATTTATAGTAAAAAATTAACAGGTTCATTAACATCTACTATAAACTATAAGCCATATGTCATATGCCAACATGGGGACGTAGCTCAGCTGGGAGAGCACCACGCTGGCAGCGTGGGGGTCGGGGGTTCGAATCCCCTCGTCTCCATTATATATACAATTATGAGAAAATATAAATTCTTCTGTACTGTTCCCCTCTTGTTTTTGACTTTAACTCTGCGAGCGGATCAAGTAATGATTATCCCTATTAAGGGAGTTATAGATTTAGGACTCTCAGCATTTGTAAAAAGAAGTGTAACTTATGCTTGGAATAATCATATATCCACGATAATTTTAGAAATAGATACCCCAGGAGGAAGATTAGATGCTGCTGATTTAAGCTGTGAGGAACTTCTAAATTTTAAAGGCAAGACAATAGCATTTGTCCTTAACCGGGCATGGTCAGCAGGAAGTATGATTGCTTTGGCTAGTGATAAAATCATTATGGCTCCAGGTTCAAGCATTGGTTCTGCTGAACCACGAGTAGGCCTGAGTGGTAAAGAGATTCATGACGAGAAAATTATCTCTGCCTTGCGGGCAAGATTCCGGGCGATTGCTGAAACTAAAAATCATAACCCTATTCTGGCAGAAGCAATGGTTGACAAAGATTTGGAAATTAAAGAAGCAATAATAAATGGCGAAAAAAAAATTATAAATCTACAACAATTGCAAGATAGTGAGATTAAAAATATTCAGATAATTAAAACTATTTCTCCTAAAGGTAAACTTTTAAACCTCAGTTATCTGGAAGCTCAGAAATTAGGACTGGCTGAGGCAATATGTAAAGATAGAGAAACTCTATTGGCTTATCTCGGGAAAGAAGGTACTAAAATTATAATCACAAAACCTAACTGGTCTGAAAATCTGGTAAGATTTATAACTCATCCTGTAGTATCTTCACTCCTTCTGGGAATTGGCTTCTGGGCACTGGTTATTGCCCTCAAAATTCCTGGCATGGGCTTGCCAGAATTTGTAGGAATAACAGCTCTATTACTTTTCTTCTGGGGATATAAATTGGCAGGACTTGCTCACTGGATAGAATTTTTATTATTAATTTTGGGGCTTATTCTCATATTCATTGAAATATTTATACTGCCAGGTTTTGGAATTACAGGCTCACTAGGAATAATCTGTTTGTTTTCAGGAATAATTTTAAGTTTCCTCAAATATCCCCTTACTCTGCCTTGGAGAGACCTGCAAAGAGTAGGGATCATTTTACTATCAGCGGTTTTCATTACGGGAACATTTTTATTTGTGAGTTTTAAACTCCTCTCCCCTAAAAAAGGAAGACGAGGTATAATTTTATTTGAAACCAGCAAATCGCAAATAACACCTTTGCCAGATATTATGCCGGGAGACATTGGGACTGCAATTTCTAATTTGCGACCGGCAGGCAAAGCAAAAATAAAGGAGAAAATCTATAATGTTCAGACATCTGGAGAATGGATTGAACAGGGAGAAAAAATAAAAGTTATCTCTCAAGATGGAAATGTAATCCGGGTAAAGAAGGCATGAATTTCTTAGGTGATATACTAACGGTAATTCTTGGCCTTTTGGGAGCAGTATTTTTCTTTGTAATAGAAATCTTTATTCTTCCAGGATTTGGAGTTATGGGAGTAATTGGAACTGTTCTGATATTATTGTCTATATTCCAGGCCTATAAAAGTCTGGGCACTGAGGCTGCTTTTTACACTTTATTTGTGGGTTTAATTGTTGCCGGACTTTTTCTTTTTTATTTCATTCGCAGGAAGTTGTTTAAACGCAGCACCCTACAATACCGGTTATCAAAAGAAGATGGGTTTGCAGTAAGATATTTCCTGTTGGAAGAATTCATGAACAGGGAAGGGATTGCGGTTACCAATTTAAGACCTATTGGAATTATTCAAATAGATGATGAACGCCTAGATGCTATGGCTGAAGGGACAACTTTTATTGAAAAAGGAAGCAGAGTAAAAGTGGTGGATATAGAAGGTAATAAACTGGTGGTTAAAAAAATTCAGGAGGTGTAGAAATGGGATTTTTTATGCTGTTTTTAATATTTCTGGGATTGCTGTTTTTATTTGGGTACTTCATCCCGGTGAGATTATGGATATCTGCACTTGCAGCTGGAGTCAGAATCGGTCTATTTACTCTCATTGGAATGCGACTGCGAAAAGTGGATCCTAATGTAATCGTACCTTCAATGATTATGCTCCATAAAGCAGGACTTGCTGTGGGAGGAGATAAATTAGAGGCTCATTACTTAGCAGGTGGTAATGTAATAAATGTCATCAAAGCCCTGATTTCTGCTGATAAAGCAAATATACCTTTAAGTTTTGAACGTGCCTGTGCTATTGATCTGGCAGGAAGGGATGTGCTTGATGCTGTAAAAACATCAGTAAATCCCAAAGTGATAGATGCTCCTCGAGAAGGGAAAATTGCTGCCGTGGCCAAAGACGGAATTCAGCTTCTGGCTAAAGCTCGGGTAACAGTAAGAGCAAATCTTGATAGACTGGTGGGTGGTGCTACTGAAGAAACAATCATCGCCCGTGTGGGAGAAGGAATAGTTACCACCATCGGTTCTTCTGAATCTTACAAAGAAGTCCTGGAGAATCCCGATAAAATATCCAAAACTGTTCTGGAAAAAGGACTAGATGCTGGGACTGCATTCGAAATCCTTTCTATTGATATTGCTGATGTCGATGTTGGCAAAAATGTGGGAGCACATCTTCAGGCTGATCAGGCAGAGGCGGATTTAAAAGTAGCAAGAGCCCGGGCAGAAACCAGAAGAGCACTGGCTGTGGCTCAAGAACAGGAGATGAAAGCCAGAGTTCAAGAAATGCGAGCAAAAGTGGTGGAAGCGGAAGCCCAAATTCCACTGGCAATCGCCGAGGCTTTCCGGACAGGAAAGTTAGGAGTATTTGATTATTATCGGCTTAAAAACATTCAGGCTGATACTAAAATGAGAGAAAGCATTGCTGAGGGAGAAGAACCCAAAAAGGGAGAAAACCAGAGGTAATGGACCTTCAAATTTTAATATTTCTGGCATTAATATGGCTGATAACCTGGATAATTAAAAACTTACCTTCCCAAAAACAGCAGTCAGATGAACTTATATTTCCAAAAAAGATTTCTGAAAAGATTAAATATTATCCCAGTAATAATCAGGAAAATGAGAAACAAAAAGAAACACTTCCTCAATCCCCACCTCAAAAACAAGTTGTGAGTCTGTCTATGGTTAAAACTGAATCTGGAATTGATCTTAAAGATTTGATAAAATCTAAATCCTCTTTGAGAACAGCATTTTTATTGAAAGAGATACTGGATAAGCCAGTGGGTGAGCGGGATTTTCTTTAATATGGTGCGGTAGCCAAGTGGTTAGGCAGCGGTCTGCAAAACCGCTATACGTGGGTTCGAATCCCACCCGCACCTCGTTAGCATATGGCGTATAGCAGATGGCGTATGGTTTAAACCACCAGCCATAGGGTATAGGCTAAATGCCATATGCTATAAGCCAACAAAAGCCAGGGTGGCGGAATTGGCAGACGCGCGTGACTCAAAATCACGTCTCCGCAAGGAGGTGCGGGTTCGAGTCCCGCCCCTGGCATTATAAATATGAAATGTGGAAGAAATAAGTATTATAATTCCGGTATTCAACGAAGAAGAAAGCCTCCCTTCCCTTCTGCAGGAATTGCATTCCTTCCTTCAAAATCTACCCTACCAATGGGAAGTAATAGTGGTAGACGATGGGTCTACTGACAATACTTCTATTATTTTAAATAATTATCCCTGGATAAAAATAGTCAGACATCTCTCCAGGCAAGGGTATGGTTCTGCAGTTAAGGATGGCATCCGGACAGCAAAATATGAATACATATGCTTTATGGATGGAGATTATGCTCATTCTCCCGATCTCATATTTCAGGGATTAACCAGAATGGGCTGCTTAGACATTATTATCGGCGCCCGTGATGAAAAAGGAGAAAATTTTCCTTTATCCCAGAAATTGGCTCGGTATTTAATTTCTGGTATACTAACTTTAGTATTTAGGAAAAAAATAAAAGATATTAACTCTGGATTTCGGATAGCAAAAAAAGAAAAACTTATTCAATATTTAAACATTCTCCCTGATGGTTTTTCTTTCTCAGCATCCCTGACTTTACTTGTTTTGCTGGAAAAATTAAAATTCAATTATTTTCCAATAAAAATTAATAAACGGAAAGGACATTCTAAATTGAAAACTACCACCTATATATTTCAATTTGTGAAATGTCTATATTTGACTCAATTTCGATGGCTAAGAACAAAAATAGCATCTTTGTAATAAGTGCTATTTTTAATCCCCCACCCGTAGCCAAGCCCTCTACTGTATTTATGCCATATTGGAAACTAAAAAGTCAAATTTAGTAAAGATTTTTAAAAAATTTTAATATTATGATAAATGAGTTGATTACCTATTTCTTTCGCCAATTTATAAAAACTGGTTAGGAATGTTCAAAAAGTAAATCCAGAATAAACTTGGCACATTCTTTATCCATGGGCTGATTATTATTTCCGCACTTGGGAGACAATACACAGGAAGGGCAGCCGTTTTGACACCGACATTCCTTAATATGAGTAAATGCCATTTCTAAAAACTTTTCTATTCTGGAGTATAAATTTTCAACAATACCAACATTGCCCGGGAAGGCTTCAAATATGAATATACATGGTTTCCCTAAATCAGAGTAGAAGGGATAAGCCCGCCCTCCCAAATCATTCCTATCACAGCAGGTAATTAAGGGAGCAATACCCACAAGAAGATGTTCCAAGCCATGAAGACCACCAGCATAATTTAAATTCTGGGGAATTTTTCTTTCTAAATTCTCATCTATTTCTAACCACAAAGTTGCAGAATTAAACTCCAAAGGAGGCAAATCAAGTGGTTTATAAGTCAGATTTTGACCTGCCTTTTTTATCTTGTAACCTAAAATTCTCTGAGTGATCTGACACCAGCCATAATTTATATTTAAAAATTTCAATTTCTTGCTGGATTTAATTTCTATTATGGAAACCTCTTCATCCTCTATTGCCTGGGTATAATAATCCACCTTTTCCTCTCTTGCAATTGCTCTTTTTTTATCCAAATCAAGAGATTCAATTATATATGTTTTTGCCTGATTTAAATATACCGCGCCGGGATAAGTTTCTCTTAAGGCACGATAATAATCTATAACTTCTAGAATCTTACCCTCCACCACTATTTCTACCACATCCTGAGAAAAATTATCTAAGGATACAAACTCCTGGGGTCTACCTCCTCCAATATAAATATAACCCTGAGGAGTTTTACCTACAATACCTGCCTGAGATAAACTGGTTACCATCTCCTGACCATAAGTAGATAATTCTTCTCTTTTTATGGGAAGTTCGCTGCTGGCACATATTAAATGCCGGCTGTAAATATAAGGATTGAAAGGGGCGATACTGAGAACTTCAAACTCGGGATTGAGAAGAATTTCATAATGATTAAGAAGATACTGATCCAATGCATCATGCAATCCTAGAAAAAATATGATTGCTGGGTTATTAGCCCTACCTGCTCTTCCTGCTTGCTGCCAGAAAGAAGATATACTTCCCGGGAATCCCAGAATTAAAACCGCATCTAATGCTCCAATATCAATGCCCAGTTCCAAAGCAGTGGTTGCCATCACTGCCTTTAATTTCCCATTCTTGAGCTTGCATTCCACTTCTCTTCGGATTTCAGGTAGATAACCCGCACGATAACTGGCGACTCCCTGCTTTCTATCTTCCATCCAAGAACAGAGAAGTTCTACATTCCTCCTAGTTCTTACAAAACATAATGTCCTGATATTAAGATTGAGTAACTCCTGAGTAATTTCCTTAACTTGCTGAAGACAAGAAATGGGCGAATTTACAGTATTCCATAATATAATGTCCTTACGGGGTTGAGGGGAACCGTCTTTATAACTTCCAATATGAATGAAATCTTCTCCTATGAGTTTATGGGCAAATTCTACAGGATTGCCAATAGAGGCAGTAGAAAGAATATACTGGGGTAAAGCAGAATAATAGTTGATAATTCTTTTAAGTCGATAGATAAGGTTGGATACATTAGAGCCAAACACTCCTTTATAGACATGGGCTTCATCCAACACCACAAATTTTAAATTCCGGAAGAAATTACTCCATTTATAATGATAAGTTAAAACATGATGAAGTTCGTAGGGATTGGTAAGTATTATATTGGCATACTCTCTGATTTCAGACCGTCTATCGCTGGGAGTATCTCCATCATAAATTCCTGCCTTAAAGTTTAACTCTTTTATCTCTTGTAACAGTTTATAGTGATCATTGGTTAATGCCTTTAAAGGATAAATAAGGAGTGCACGGGAGCGAGGATTTTTAGATATCTCTTCCAGAATTGGTATCAGAAATGATAATGTCTTTCCTGAAGATGTAGAGGTAGTTATAATCACATTATGGCCATCTCTAATTTTGGTAATTGCCTCTGCCTGATGACTGTAAAATTTAGTTATGTCCCGGGATGCTAAGAATTTTTTAACTGCAGGAGAAAGTTCAATCTCCAAATCTTTATATCTGGGAGAACGAGGAGAAAGTGTTGCAACTCTGACAACATTGTTTTGATACCAAGGCTTGGCTTTTAGTCTGGAAAGAAGTAAATCTATACGCATCCCTGATATAGAAAATTCAGAAGTTCCACCAGAGTTATAAGGTCTTCTCTGTTATGGACAATTACAGGATAAAGATAGGCAGACTCTCTCTCTTTTAGATATTCACGATATAAAATAGGTACATATTCACTGTTTATATCTTGCTTACGAGTCTTATTTAAAACTTTCTTTTCCAGATGAGATAATTTGAATCTGTCAACCAACTGTTTAAATATCCGCCGCGAGAAATGTAAAAGATCAATATGAAGTTGGGGAGGTTTAAGTTCTATTCCATACATTGCTGCCCGATGTTCAATATAAGACCAGTCAAATGTCTTCCCATTATAACTCACCATGACTTTAGAATCTTTTAATAATTTCGCAGCCTCAAATAATATTGCTGACTCCTCTTCAGGGAATCGGGCTAATATTTGAATGAGACGGGCTTTACAAGAATCAAATTTTATTATACCAATTAAAAATAACATATTCCCGGAGAAAAGTCCCAAACTTTCTATATCTAAAAAAACAAAATCTTCAATATCAAATAGATGCGATATCAATAAAAATACTGGCGAGGATTTGGGATAACGCAGATAACACAAAGAAAGCAACTGATCAATGTCGTTGTCTTCTAAAATCTTATATATCTTTTCAGCCTGAGAACCAAATCGAGGATGAACAATAAGGTCAGAGATACGATTATATCCTTTTCTATTTAAAACCTGAGCAGTTTTATCTCTTATCCCTTCCAGGAATGTAAGAAAAGTATGCAAATGATTATAGACAATCTCAGAAGGAATTCGAACTAGTTCCAGATCAAGGCTCTCTTCTATGATATAAAATCTACCCCCGCAGTTATATTGGGTTCTTCCATTTACAAGTTCATCAAGATCACATTCACAGAATTTCTCTCTTAAGGCGACCTTCAAGTTTGAAATATCAATATCATATTCAATCTGGGAGGGCTGAGGCTGGATTCTATCTATTTCGTCTTTAAGGATTCGAACAATTCGCTGAAAATCCATTTTTATATTGTCCTGCCTACAAATATATAAATCCCAAAACCTACTAGTAAAATACCAGCAAAAATCTCAACCCCCCTTAAAATCTTTCCTGCCCGGGCAACAAACCTCAAAAATATAGCAATAAATATAGCAGAGAATATAAATGGGATACTAAGTCCTAGAGAGAACAACATTAAAATTATAAATCCTTTTAATAAACTCTTGGTTACACTTGCGGAAACCAGAACTGCAGATAATATGGGAGTAGCACATGGTATCCAACTAAAAGAGAATGCACAACCAACAATAAATGCTCCTATTATCCCTGCAGGTTTAAATCTGGGGAGAAAACTCTTGGTATTAAGCAATATTTTCAATCGGTTCTGAAATATCAGAAACAATCCCAGAAATACAATCACCAGCCCACCTATCTTCTGAATGGGTATCCGGAATTTAAAAGCGTAAATTCCCAGCGCTGTTGCACCCATTCCCAGACTTATAAATACCAAAGAAAATCCCATAAGAAACGATATACTATTTATAACTGCTTTTCTTTTAATTTCACTATTACCTGATTTTAAATCACCAAAGGATAATCCAGTTATGAATGATAGAAAGGAAGGGATTAATGGCAGGACACAGGGAGTAAAAAAGTATATTAAGCCTGAGACAAATGCCCAGGGATAAGAAACCTTATTCATTGCTCAATTTCTGAAGCCAAGAAATGATTTCATTAGAACCCCAATCAGCCACCCCTACTGCCTGATTAATAACATTAAAATTCTTATCAATTATAAATGTGGTTGGAACTGCATATACTCGATATTTATAGGCTGAAAGTCCGTAACTATCAACATAGCAACTGAAATTTATATTTTTATGTTTCACATATCTGGCTATTACCTCAGGGATGTCTCCCAGAAACAATGGTATTAGTTTTATATTGCCACCATTTCCGATGCGGTCATACAGATCCTTTAAGAATTCAAGTTCATATTCACAGGCAGGACACTTCATTTTGCGAAAATTTAGAATTATTACCTTACCCTTAAAATCAGAAAGATGATATTTATGACCATTAAGATCCTGGAAATCAAAATCAACAGCAGAATTATTATCTGCTACCTTGGAAATTTTATCTTGCTTCTTTTCTTTTATAACTACTGCATTTTTAATATGAAACTTACTGACAACATATAATCCCACACCCAAAATTACAATCACAAAAAAAACAGCGATAAATTTCTTCATCTATCTACCCATAACAACCTTAACCTCATGGAGTTTACCATCACTTTTTACTGGAATTAAATTGGAATCAATTTTATTCCCATCCAGATACAGTTCCTTCAGTCCCCAAGATACTTTATCAGGATTTTCCACTTCTATTTCATAAACTGCCCCTCTAAATGTTCTTTTAACCTTAAATCCCTTCCAATCACCAGGTATACAGGGATCTATCCTCAAACCATCCTTCTCCGCTCTTATACCCAATATCCAGTTAATACTGACATGGAAAAGCCAGGCACCAGATCCAGTATACCAGGTCCAGCCTCCCCGACCATAATTTTCAGAATCAGGTCCATCACTATTTCCTGGAGTCACATATGGTTCCACCCAGTAAAGGTCAGGATTCATTCCTCTCTTAATTGGGCAGATTCTGGAATATATCTCGTATGCCATATCTGCCTTCTTCAATATACATTCTGCCTGAATGGCCCAGCAGGCAGCATGCGTATAAACTCCCCCATTTTCTCTGACTCCAGGTGCATAGCGAGATAGATATCCAATCATAGGATCAGGCTTTTTATATGCGGGATAAAAAAGTATTGGACCGTAATCCTTTAGAAGTATTTTTTCTACACTTTCCATTGCCTGAGATTTTCGAGTGTCATCAGCGGTATCATTTATTACTGCCCAAGTCTGAGCATTAAGAAATATTTTTCCCTCCTCACAATTTTTACTTCCAATCGGCTTGCCATCATCACGAGTGGCTCTTATATACCATTCTCCATCCCAACCATGTTCGTTAATTGCCTTTTTCAAATCCTCCGCTTTCTGCAAATAATTATCTGCTTTTGCCTCGTCTTTTTTATATCTGCAGATCTCTACAAATCTGGTAAGTATCCCATATAAGAAATGTCCCAACCAGATACTTTCTCCTTTCCAGTTCAACCCCACTGCAGACATACCATCATTCCAATCTCCTTCTCCAATTAGAGGCAACCCCCGGGGACTGAATCTGGAAAGCACAAGGTCAATAGCCCTGATACAATGCTGATACAGAGTCTCTTCCTGATCAGAGGCATCTACATAAGGAACTTTTTCATCCAATATAGAATAATCGCCAGTCTCATCCAGATAGAAAAGTGTAAGATAGGGCATCCACAGTAAATCATCGGTCATATTGGTCTTGGCTCCCATTTCTGTTAAAGGATGCCACCAGTGGTAAACAGCACCATCAGTAAACTGATGGTGAGCGTGAAGCAAAATCTGATTTCTGGTCAACTCTGGCTTAAGTGGTAAGAAGGCCAAAGAATCCTGTAATTGATCCCGGAAACCATATCCACCACTATACTGATAATATGCAGTACGTGCCCAAATTCTGCCAGCAATCGCCTGATAACGAAGCCAATAATTGGTGAGAATATTAAATACTGGATCAGGAGTTTCAACCTTAAGTGGAGATATAAACTCCTCCCAGAAATTTATCGTTGTCTCTAATGCCTTATTTACATTCTCTATTTTAGCATAATAATTTATCAATTTTGCAGTTTCTTCCTTACCACAGTCATATCCCAACAGAAATACAATCTCTCTCTCTCCATCACAGTCCAATACAACATTTACCTGCAAGCTGGCGATGGAATCATTCCACTTCCCGACCTTATTTTTAAGTCTACCCTCAACAACTGCCTGAGGATTCATTGCAGTATTATAAAGGCCAAAAAAGTTTCTTTTATCTCCTTCATATCCTGCAGGAGGAACATTTACACTATGGAATCCATCACCAGGATATTCCTTGAGTCCGGTGGAGATAAATCCCGGAACCGGTATCTTTCTTTTGGTAGCAAAAATGGCATTGAGATTTTCATCAAAAGAGGTTTCTATAAATGTGCGCTGAAACTCACGGTGAATATCTTCTGAATTTCCCAGGCACCACTCTAAATAAGTAAATACACTGAGGTCTTTTTCTTCTCCAGAGAGATTTCTTAATTTCACTTTCCAAACCTCAATGGGAGCATCAGGAGGAACAAACATAGTAATGATACTTTCTATACCTTTATATTCAGTATGATAAACCACATAACCCAACCCATATCTAACCTCAAATTTATCAAACTTGGTCTGGCAGGGCTTATAGAAAAGAGACCAGTAATCTCCCGTAGTGTTGTCTCTGAGATAAATGAATTTTCCCCACTCCTCTGTTACCAAATCCTGAACCCATCTGGTTAGCCTACACATAACAGAATTTTTCCACCAGCTATATCCACAACCGGTCTGAGATATTACACAACCATAATCGGGATTGGTAAGGATATTTACCCAAGGGACAGGAGTGAGTGGAGTTTTTATAATGTATTCTCTTCCCCCTTGGCCAAAAAAGCCATACTTGGTCTCAAACATCTTTTCTTGCTGATAATAACTTTCAAGTTGTTGTAAATCCGAAACTACTGATTTTTCCATATCTTGCTCCTCCTTTCTTCTCAATTTCCCTTCCTATTGGCGGCCCTAACGGGATTTGAACCCGTGTCTCCGGAATGAGAGTCCGGTATCCTAAACCGGGCTAGACGATAGGGCCTTGATTTTCTAAGTTTTTAATCTTTGAATTTTATAATAAATTACATTAAATTACAATAATGATGAAAAAACTTGTATATGTATGTCTTTCTTTAATTCTAATAATAATTTTATGCTGGGGATTAGTGAACTATTATATATTGCCCCGGGTAATTAATAAACTCCAAAATTCTCTTTCAATAAGCTCTAACTATAAAATTAAAATAGAAAAACCTCACTACTGCTTTACTGGAATTGAAATTCCAGAAATTAGATTCTCTACTCCTCAAGGAGAATTAAAAACCCAATCTCTAAAATTAAG
>CBEUCN010000032.1:0-12659 GCA_965541635.1 uncultured bacterium | reverse complement strand
TATATGAGGGGGATTTTATTTCTACAAGTAAAATTTTTGACTCATTATCTTTTTCTGTGTGTGAGGCACGGAGGATAAGAGAACAGGGGTATCCTCTTCAGGTATACGATGTAACCGGAACAAGTTTAAGTCCTCCCAGATATGATTATCGATATAATTTTCCATTTCCGGTTATACTTTCTTATCATCATGTTGCCTGTTATCTGTGGTTAAAACAACAGGGATTAAGAGGACTGCCTGTTATCTATTTTGATGCCCATCATGATTTATTTGGAAGTAAAGATGTGGTGCAGAGTTCTAACTGGGTGGGGGCTGTGTTAAGAGAGGGGCTTTCTCCTTCGGCTTTATGGGTGCCTCCCAAATGGCTGGGGAAGGAGAAAAAAGATTTCAAATTTCTGGCTTCAAAAATATACCTTCAGGGGCTTAATCTGATTCTGGTAGATGACCTGGAGAAATTGCCTTCAGGTTCAGAACTGGGGCCTGTAGTGGTTTCTATTGATTGCGATTACTTTTCTTCTATAGACCCATTTCATCAAGCAAAGAGGGAGGAGGTTCAGGAAGAGATAGAAAGAATTATAGAGGTTCTGAAAGAAAAAGGGATAAAAATTGCAGTATTAAACATTGCCATCTCTCCAGGATATACAACCCTGGGACTGGAGGGGTTTATCAAAGAGGAATTACTTAAGGCATTTTCGCAATATGGAAATTAGAGAAAATTAATAGGCAGGGGATGATAATATTTTGCTGGTATAATAAGAAAGATGAAAAAGAAGATAATTACAATAATTTTAATGTCAATAATCCTGGGGTTCTGGATGCCTTCTTTCGAGGCGAGACGAATTAAAGAATTGCAGTCGGCTAAAGATTTTCGTTATGTGTATGGGCCGGTTTCTTCCTGGAGATTAGGTAGTTCTCTGGGGATTGATCCTGTTTCAGGGAATGTGGCTAAAATCTGCAGTTTTGACTGCATATATTGCCAGGCAGGGCCTACTCAGGTGTTGACTTTGGAAAGGAAGGTTTATGTGGATACCAAGTTAATAGTGGATGAAGTTGCAAAAAGATTAAAAAGTGGGATAACACCTGATTATATAACTTTTGCTGGTAGAGGAGAGCCTACCTTAGCCAGGAATCTGGGAGAGATAATAATAGAGTTAAAGAAGATCACTACTATTCCAATAGCGGTATTAAGTAACGCTTCTTTAATTTTTGATCCCGATGTTCAGAATGATTTGTTAGAAGCCGATTTTGTAATTTTAAAAATAGATGCTTTTGATGATTTGTCTTTTTTAAAAATGAATAGGCCCCATTCTGCACTTTTATTTCAGGATATTGTGAATGGGATAATAGATTTTCGCCAGAAATATAAGGGAAGGTTGGGGATTCAGATAATGTTTACTGACCTTAATAAGGAGGGAGCAGAACAGATTGCCCATATTGTAGCCAGAATGGCTCCTGATCAGATTCAACTGAATACTCCTCTCCGTCCCCGCTTATCGGATTTAACCGAAAAGGCAAGAGAACTTACTCCAGAAGAGATGAGAGAAATAAAAGAAGTATTTGAAAAGATATGTCCGGGAGTAGAGATAGTAATGGTGTATGACTATATAGATTAATCATTTGCCCGCAGTTACCCTTTCAGACTTTTTAGATAGAAGGTTAGATTTTTGTATTATTAGCACACATGGGTAATAAAATAAAGGAGCCAAAGGATGTTTTTCAGGGACGTGAAATTTCCCCAGCGAGGAAATTTCACTCGGCTTTATTGCTCGCTCCCCTCCCGATGGCTATCGGGAGGGACCGTGCCCGTTTGCAATAAAAACGCCCTTCCAAACATCCTTTGGCTCTTTTTATATTTAAGGAGAAGCATTGCCTATATTTTTAAATGATACGATATGGTTAGATTTTTTAACTTTCTCAATTGAACTAAAGATGATAAGATTAATTTTCAATTATTTTTAAGCAATTAGATTCCGTGAAAGAGCCGATAAAAATTAAAGAACTGCAACCACAGCAAAGGATAAATAGTTTTGATGAGGTGGTTCTGGGCTATAGTGAGGAAGAAGCCCTCAAGGAGGCTCAGAGGTGTCTCAGTTGTAAAAATCCCACCTGCATTTCCGGTTGTCCTGTGGGTATAGATATTAAAAAATTCATATCTGAGATAAAAAAAGGGGATTTTGAGTCCGCTTATTATACCATTGGGGAGAAGAACAATTTTCCTTCCATATGTGGACGGATATGTCCTGCTGAGTATCAGTGTCGGAAGGCATGTGTTTTTACCAAAAAAAATGAACCTTTTGCTTCTGAACAGGCAATCAATATTCATTTTTTAGAAAGATTCGTGGGAGATTATGGAATGAAGCACGGGTTGCAATTAAAAATAGAGAAGTCTTTAGAATTTTCAGAATTCAGAGTAGCAGTTGTGGGTTCTGGGCCTGCAGGATTAAGTTGTGCCGGGGAACTGGCTTGTAGAGGAGTTAGAGTTGATATTTTTGAGAGTTTGCATAAGCCAGGAGGAGTTTTGAGTTACGGGATCCCTCCTTTTAGATTGCCCCGCAATATCTTAAATTATGAAATAGAAAATTTAAAAAAACTGGGGGTAGAAATTAAGACCAATTTTGTGATTGGGCGAACTGCAGGACTTAAGGATTTGTTACATCAGGGGTATTCAGCAGTGTTTTTGGGACTGGGGGCAGGATTACCTGCATTTTTAAATATCCCGGGAGAGAATCTGTGTAATATATATTCTGCTAACGAATTTTTAACCCGTGTAAATTTGATGTCGGCTTTTAAATTTCCAGAGTATCATACGCCAGTAAATATTGGGAGACAGATTGTAGTAATTGGCGGTGGTAATACTGCAATGGATGCTGCTCGCACTGCTCTCCGCCTTCAGGTCATAAATGGATTTTCACCCGATGTTACAGTAATCTATCGCCGGACAGAAGTAGAAATGCCTGCCCGAAGGTTGGAAATAGACCATGCTAAGGAAGAAGGGGTGAAGTTTGAGTTTTTAGTTCAGCCGGTGGAGTTTGTGGGAGAAAACGGTTATGTAAATGGAATAAAATGTTTGAGATGCGAACTCGGCGAACCGGATTCTTCTGGCAGGCGGAGGCCGATACCGATTTCGGGAAGTGAATTTCAGGTTCCTGCTGATGTGGTTATAATTGCTATTGGTCTGCGGGCAAATAGGGTGCTGACTTCAGTTACTCCTGAACTGGAGACCGATAAATATGGAAATATTATAGTTAATCCTGATACTCTGGAGACATCTATCCCCGGTGTATTTGCAGGTGGAGATATTGTGGGGGGAGAAGGCACAGTAATTGAGGCTATGGGAATGGGTAAAAGAGCAGCGTATTCGATATTAAATTATCTTAGAGGAAGAAAATAGAGATGATAAAATATCTGATATGAAAAAGACTTCCTATAAAAATTATATTGAAACTTTAAGCAAAATCAGTAAAGCCATAACATCTGACCTTTATCTGGAAGATGTTTTAAAACTCATTGTGACTTTAACAGCAAATGTGATGAAGGCAAAGATCTGCTCTTTGTGGCTTTTGGATGAGAATACTCAGGAGTTGAGAATCAGAGCAACTCAAGCCATGAGTCAGGATTATTTAAAAGAGAGAAGTTTGAAAGTTGGAGAGGGCATTGTGGGTTTGGTGGCTAAAGAGAAAAAGCCGATGAAAATCCTTAATGTTCAGGAAGACCCTCGTTACAAAGAGAAAAAACTGGCGAAGAAAGAAGGGTTGATTTCCATGCTAAGTGTTCCCATGATGGTCAAGAACAGGGTAATCGGAGTGATAAATCTTTATACCACAGAGTTGTATGAGTTCAGTAAAAGTGATGTGGAACTTTTGACTACTGTTGCCAATCAGGCTGCAGTTGCAATTGAGAATACGGAACTACTGGTCAAAACTCGTGTAATTCAGGAGGAACTGGAGGCCAGGAAGAAAGTGGAAAGGGCGAAGGGGATTTTGATGCGGGAACAAAATCTGGATGAAGAGCAGGCTTATAATCTCATCAGGAAGGCAAGTATGAATAAAAGAGTGCCGATGAAAGAAATTGCGGAGGCGATAATCCTTGCTGAGGAGATAAAGGAAGAACAAAAACCGGGAGGAAAATATGAAACCGTTGTGGATGATTGTAATTTCTGTATTTCTGGGAGTAATAGGGCAATTATGTCTTAAAAAGGGTATGATTGGCTATCAGGGAAATCTCTGGGGAATTATTCCTCATATGCTAACTTCTCCCATAATAATTCTGGGATTTTTAGGATATTTCGTGAGCAGTATCGTTTGGCTTCTGGTTTTGTCTCGGGTAGAATTAAGTTATGCCTATCCTTTGATAAGTCTGGGATATATCTTTGTGGTGTTTTTTTCCTGGTTATTATTTAAAGAACCGGTAAGTTTATTACGCTGGCTGGGAGTGATTCTGATCTGTGTGGGGGTATCTCTGGTAACGAGGTAAATCTTTAGCCTGCCATTTTATAAATTTAAAGTAACAAAATAGAGGAGCCAAAGGATGTTTTTCAGGGACGCCGAATTTCCCCAGCGAGGCAATTCGGCTCGGATTTTTGCTCACTCTCCCCCCGATATTTATCGGGGGGAACCGTGCCCGTTTGCAAAAATAACGCCCTTCAAAACATCCTTTGGCTTTTTTATGCCTAAATGAGGAATATTCTCTATGTTTTTCAAATAATAGCCTGCCATTTTATAAATTTATTCTCATTTATCAGGGATTAAAGTATAATAAAAACAATGGCCTGGGATAAATTTTTAGGACAGGAGTGGGCAATAAGTATGTTGAAGTCCTATCTCAAGAGGGATAGAGTTCCCAGTGCTTTTATATTTTCGGGGCCAGATGGTGTGGGGAAGTTTTCCATAGCCAAAGAGTTGGCTAAAGCAGTAAATTGTAATCAAGTTCAGGGTTTTTCTGCCTGTGATAATTGCAGGAATTGCATTCAGATAGATAAAGAGATTCATCCCGATGTTTTTATCTTGCGTCCTCAGGGTAAGGCTGAGGAGATTACAATTGATGATATTCGTGAACTTGAAAAACATTTGATTCTTACCCCTCAGGAGGCAAAAAAGAAGTTTTTTATCGTTGATTCCGCTCATCGCATGAATGAATCTGCTACTAATGCTTTTCTTAAAAGTCTGGAAGAGCCTCCTCTTGATTCTGTAATTATTCTGGTTACTTCTCAACCTCAAACGTTCCCTGAGACTATAATCTCCCGCTGTCAGATGATAAAATTTGCTCCCTTAACAAAACAGAATTTGATTGCTTTACTTGAAGATAGGTATCACTGGGATCGTAAGACTGCTGAAATTGTTTCCGGACTTTCACAGGGAAGTATGGAAATGGCTTTGAAAATAAAGGAATTGATTTCGGATGAGGTTTGGATGAAATTACAAGAATTTTTCAGTAATTATCAGTTTTTGGAAGATAGAACAACTCCTGGTCATGAACGCAGAAGGATTGTAAGAGAGAAGATAGAGCTGTTGATACTGGCAATAAGAGAAAATTTGCTGTCAGTAGTGGGTGGCGGGGGAAAAGTATTTAAAAATGAGTCCTCAACCATTCGCAATAAGAATGTTTTAGTTGAAAAAATTGAGCAATTAGAGTATCTTTACAGTGCGTTGGATTCCAATGTGAGTCCAGAACTGGTATATAGAATCGCAGGAAAAATCTGGCGGGAGGTATATCAAAGATGAGTTTTCTTGTGAATATAAGATTGCGAGAGGCGGGTAATGTTGTTCTGGGTTACTATCAGGATATGGATATTCAGGCGGGGGATGTGGTTATTCTGGAGATGGACAGGGGATTTGATTATGGAGAGGTGATTTCTGAACCTCAGGAGATCAAAAGTGAAGATGAAAAAAAAGAGGCATTTAAAATTATCAGAAAGGCAACCCGGGAAGATTTTATGCAGATAAATAGAAATAAACGCCGGGCAAAAGGAGCAATCCGAATCTGTGAGCGAAAAATAAAACAACACGCCCTGGATATGAAACTTATAGGGGCGGAATATTCTTTTGATCGCACTAAGATAATTTTTTATTTTACTGCTGAAGAGCGAATAGATTTCAGGGCGCTTGTTCGGGATCTTGCCAAAGTGTTTAAAACCAGAATTGAACTTCGTCAGATTGGGGTAAGAGATGAGGCTAAATTACTGGGAGGATATGGTGTTTGTGGAAGACCTTTGTGTTGTGCTACATTTCTTAAAATGTTTAATCCTGTGACTATAAAATATGCTAAAGAACAAAATCTTCCTATGAATCCCAGCAAGATTTCAGGGGTATGTGGGAGACTTATGTGTTGTTTAAGTTATGAAAAGTATTTCTATGATGAGATGTCAAAAGCACTGCCCAAAGTGGGAGATACTCTGCAACTGGAGGACGGAAAGGCAAAGGTTCTGGAGATAAATTATCTTACTTCTCAGGCTAAGGTGGAGTATGAGGATGGCAGAATAAAGAAAATTGTTTTAACTCCCAAGCCATCCACTAAAGGTCTGTCTTTGTTAAGGAGGAAAAGTGAGTAAGCCAAAATTTTATCTTACAACTCCATTATATTATGTGAATGCCGAACCTCATATCGGACATTCCTACACCAATGTTGCTGCTGATACTCTTGCTCGTTATCGCAGGATGAAGGGTTATGATGTTTATTTTCTTACTGGAACTGATGAACACGGTCAGAAGATAGAACAGGCAAGTAAGCAGGAAGGCTTTGAAGATGTAAAACTTTTTTGCGATAAGATTGTAGAGAAGTTTATAGATCTCTGGAAATTGCTGAATATCTCTTATGATGACTTTATTCGCACTACAGAATCCAGACACGAAGAAACTGTAAAGAAGATTCTTTCTCTACTTTATGAAAAAGATGAAATTTATCTCGACGATTATCAGGGCTGGTACTGCACACCATGTGAAACTTTCTGGACGCCAGGACAGGTTGAGGACAATAAATGCCCGGATTGTGGTCGTCCTTTAGAATATATTTCTGAGAAAAATTACTTTCTCAGGGTATCTAAATATCAGGACTGGTTACTGGATTATTTGCGTAATCACCCTGATTTTATACTTCCCAAAACTCGGTATAATGAGATTTATTCCTTTATTAAGGGAAACAAGTTAAACGACCTCTGCATCTCCCGTCCCAAAGAGAGATTGAGTTGGGGAATTCCAACACCATTCAGTTCCGACCATGTTACCTATGTCTGGTTTGATGCTCTTTTAAATTATATTACTGCTCCGGGATTTTTAAGAGAGGAAGAGAGATTTAAAAAACTGTGGCCTGCAGATGTTCATTTTATAGGAAAAGATATACTCAGATACCATGCTATTTACTGGCCAATAATGGTTCACATGTTAGGGCTGGAACCTCCCAGGATGGTATTTGCTCATGGTTGGTGGCTGGTAGAAAAGGAAGGAGGTGCGGCTGATAAGATGTCCAAATCCAAAGGCAATATTGTTGATCCCAGAGTTATTGTGGAAAAATATTCTGCCGATGCCTTAAGATTTTTTATGTTAAGAGAGGTGCCGTTTGGTCTTGATGGCACATTTTCCGAACAGAATTTCATCCACAGAATAAATTCTGATTTAGCAAATGATTTTGGTAATCTGGTATACAGGACGCTGAATATGATTGCTAAATATTATGAGAGAAGAATTCCTGATAGTAGTAGAGGTCGTGAAAGTGGAGATGCGGTTTTTAAAGAAGTTATTTCGGGACTGGAAGAAAGGATAGAAAATGCCATGTCGGTTCTGAATTTTCAACAGGCAATAGTGGAGATTTGGGAATTGATCAGGAGGGCAAATAAATATATAGAGGAGAAGGCCCCCTGGAATCTATTTAAAGAAAATAAATCTCAATTGGATTTTGTAATTTATAATCTGGCTGAAGTTTTAAGAATTGTTCTGATAGCACTTGCTCCCTTTATTCCTGATTCCACATCCAAAGCCTGGAGTTATCTTGGGTTTAAGGATGATATTCATCTTCACAATTACAGTGAGATTTCTCAGTGGGGAATAATTTCTCCCGGTCAAATTGTAGATAAAGGTCAGCCGTTATTTCCCCGGATTCAGATATGATGAAATCCTATTATGTGGATACCCATTGCCATCTCTGGCATCTGGAATTTTATGATGATTTAAAAGAGATTTTAAATGACTGTCAGGATAATAATGTCAGATACCTTATAAATGTTGGGGTTGATCCCCAGAGTTCATTGCAGGCAGTCTCTCAAGCAAAAAGGTACAAAAATGTATATGCTGCTGTTGGACATCATCCCCATTATGCTTTGAGTTTTAAGGATTGTGATTTATTACTTTTTGAGAAACTGGTAAAACGCAGGAAGGTAGTGGCTATTGGAGAAATAGGGCTTGATTTTTATCGTAAGATTTCCAATCGTAAGTCACAGATATTACTGCTTGATAAGATGCTTGATTTCTGGAAGAAACACAGGGAGTTGGCAATAATAATTCATAACCGGAACGCAGATAGGGAAATACTGGACCTTCTGGATAGCATTTCAGATTTAAACCCAAAAGTTGTTATGCACTGTTATTCTTCTCAGGATGAAAATTTCTGGAAGGAGTGTCTCAGAAGGGGGTATTTTATTTCCTTTGCCACCAATTTGACTTATTCTAAACAGTTGCAGGAAATCGCTCGCAGGACTCCTCTGGAAAAAATTCTTCTGGAGACCGATGCCCCTTATTTACCGCCTGCGGGCAAAAGGGGGGAAAGAAATCTTCCCTATTATGTAAAAGAGTCATATCGTGTTTTGGCAGAACTTAAACATCTTCCTTCCGAGGATATAATAAGGTCGGTGGCTTTTAATACCCGCCTAGTTTTTGGGATTGGAGATATTCCCACAACTCCTGCAGTTGTATATAAGTACAACAACAGTCTCTACATAAATATTAGTAATCAATGTACCAATAAATGTCAATTCTGCACAGCGAGATTAAGTGATTATTTTGCTGGTTATAATTTAAGACTGAATACAGAACCCACTGTGGCAGAGATTGTAAAGGCAGTTGCAAATTATCGTGATGAAAAAGAGGTTGCTTTCTGTGGTTATGGAGAGCCATTCACCAAATACTTGCTTTTAATTAAATCTGCTCAGATACTCAAATCCCGAGGGTATAAAATCAGGGTAGTTACCAATGGTCATGCCAATCTGATAATGGGTAAAAATGTATTACCAGAACTTAAGGGTTTAATAGATAAAATTTCGGTGAGTTTTCATGTTGAGGATGAGGAAAAATATAATAGGATTTGTCAGCCACAATTTGGAGAGCAGACTTTTTCTAAAATTAAAGAATTTGTTTTTGAGGCTAAAAAATATATTCCCTGGGTTGAAATCACTTTTCTAACCCTTCCGGGACTTGATATTCAAAAATGTAAACAACTTGCTCAGGAACTGGGTGTCAATTTCAGGTTGAGAGAATACAATTACTGTCCACAATTTCAGGATGAGAGATAAACTGCAGGAGTTTATTCAGGAATTTGGTTTTTATATTTTCATATTATTTTCTACAATAGTGATATCAGTTTTTGCTTCTTATCTTCCCCTACATGTGGATTATGATAAATTCCAGGCACGTCTTGCAATTCTGGAGCAGGTTGTTCAGGATAAACTGACAAATCTAACCCCAACACAGGTTTATTCTCATCCTCTGTGGCTTTTCTTTTCTTTTCTGTTCTTCATAATTTTTTTAACCGCAATATTTATATTTTTTTACTTATTATCCAGGTTCCTTACCGGTAAGAAAATAATAGAAACTTCCAATGTTTGTCCCTGTCCTTTATGGAATATGAAGGATTTCTTTAAAATCCTCATCTGGATTTTTTTCTGGATCCAGTTACTGTCAGTTGTTCGGATATTTATATCGCGGTTTAAAGTCCTTGAATTTCAGACTTATCTTACAATCTCGCTGTTAATAGATGTAATAATAGATGGAGTTGTGGCAATTATTCTCTTTTTCTGGTTGCACAGACATTACCGTCAGAATGTTTCCGCACTGGGGCTATCTTTAAAAAATTTAAGCATTGATTTTAAGAATGCTTTATTTTATTATCTGGGTTTTCTACCCCTGTTGTTTATTCTGATATATACTGGCATTATGTTTGCCCATAAGGTTCAAGCCCCATCTCCACCGCAGCCTCTTATTTATTTTTTACTTTTTGAGAAAAATAGATTAATTCTATCTCTGGTAGTGGGATTTATTGTGTTTGTTGGTCCTTTTGTCGAGGAGTTGTTTTTTCGGGGCCTTTTTTATAATGCTCTAAAAAAATCAATAGGGGTCTTTCAGGCAATGATAGCAACCTCTATAATATTTGCAGTTCTTCATATGAATTTTCTGGGTTTTCTGCCTATATTTGGGTTGGCATTGCTGTTTGTAGTTATGTATGAAAAAACTGGCTCCTTGAAACTTCCGATTTTTCTTCACATGATTCACAATGGTTTTTTAGTGGCAATTATTCTATTTATGAGGACAGTCATTACCTCATGACCACAATTGCCGTTATAAGAGCAGATAGTTACAATCGGGAATATTTGCGGGGAAAAATTAGTGAGGTTTTTCAACTTCTGGGAGGTGTGGAGAAATTCATCCCTTGCGATGCCCGTGTCCTCATAAAGCCCAATCTTCTTTCTGCCCGCAAGCCAGAAGATGCGGTTGTTACTCATCCAGCATTTGTACAGGCAGTGATTGAAGTTATAAAGCCCAGGACAGAGAATATTGCTATTGGTGATTCTCCTGGTGGATATGCTGATTATAATAAGGTGCTGGAAGAATCAGGGATTCTGGAGGTGGCAAGAAATACAGGAGCAGAGATAATCCGGTTTGATAGGACAAAGGTTGTATCCGGCATTCCCATTGCAGAAGAGGTTTTAGCCAGCGATGTGATTATTTCCTTACCCAAGTTCAAGACTCATTGCCTCACGATTCTTACTGCAGGAGTAAAAAATTGTTATGGATGCATTCCCGGACTATATAAATCTCACCTTCATAAACTATATCCCAAAGCAAGGGAACTGGCAGAAATAATTGTAAAGGTTTATGGCATAGTTAAACCAGCGATTACGATTGTGGATGGCATTCAGGCAATGGAGGGTGATGGCCCCTCCTCGGGAGAGATAAGAAATGCAGGGATAATCGTTGGCGGTGAAGATGCTGTTGCTGTAGATACTGTATTATCCCATATTATGGGAATTGCTCCTCTAAATGTTCCCCCCAATAGAGTAGCGCAGGCGGTAAATGCAGGCGAGACCGATTTGTCTGAAATTGAAATTCGGGGGGAAAGGTTGCAGGATGTAATAATACCTGATTTTAAACTCCCTCAAATTTCGTTACTGGATAGACTTCCCAAATCAATTGTAAAAATTTTAGGGAGATTTGTTAAATTCTATCCGGAAGTAATAAAAGAGGAATGTAAGAGGTGTGGTTTATGTGCTAAAAGTTGTCCTGCAGGTGCCATTACAATTGAGGAGGTAGCCAAAATAGACCATAAAAAATGCATTTTCTGCCTCTGTTGCCATGAAATCTGTCCCTATCGGGCAATTGAAATTAAAAGAAGTTATGTGGCTAAAAAATTGGGGATATGAAATGTCGGCAATAATAAAACATATTGAATGGGATGGGAGAATTTTAAAAGTTCTGGATCAGAAAAGGCTGCCTAACGAAGAACAATGGCTGGAGTGTGAAACAGTTGAGGATGTTTACAGAGTGATTAAAGATATGAATATAAGAGGAGCGCCTTTAATAGGGATAGTGGCTGGTTTTGGAGTGGTTATAAATGTTAAGAGTAAGAAATCTCATGGTATTGAGAAGGCAATAAATGAGGCTATTACACTTTTATTTCAGGCAAGGCCAACCGCTGTCAATTTATTCTGGGCACTGGAGAGAATGAAGACGACTTATACCCGCAACAAAGCAAGAGAAGATGTGGTAGAAATTCTGGAGCAGGAGGCTTATAAAATCTGGGAGGAGGATGTTCAAATTTCAGAAAAGATGGCTGAGTATGGAGCCCGGTTTGTTGAATCCGGAGATAGAATTTTAACTCACTGCAATGCTGGAGCACTGGCAACAGGAGGATATGGCACAGCACTGGGAGTCATATATAAGGCAAATCAGCAGGGCAAGGATATACTGGTGTATGTAGATGAGACCCGGCCTGTGCTTCAGGGAGCAAGGCTTACCTGCTGGGAGTTAAATAAGGCGGGAATTAAGTATAAACTCATTTCTGATAATATGGCAGGATTTCTTATGAACCAGAGAAAAATTGACAAAATTTTTGTGGGGGCAGATAGAATTGTAAAGAATGGAGGATTTGCCAATAAAATTGGAACTTACTCTTTAGCCTGCCTGGCTAAAAAACATAATATACCATTTTATGTGGTTGCTCCTTCGTCCAGTTTTGACCTTGATTTAGAAAATGAAACTCAGATACCAATTGAGTATCGCAGCAGAGAAGAAGTTATTTTCATAAATGAAAAACCTATTGCTCCTGTTGATTCTGAAGTTGAGAATCCAGCATTTGATGTAACTCCTCCGGAACTGGTTACTGCTATAATATGTGAGGAAGGTGTAATTAAACCTCCATTTACAGAGGGTATTTCTCGTATTTTTAATCTTGGGAAATAA
>CBEUCN010000031.1:0-13168 GCA_965541635.1 uncultured bacterium | reverse complement strand
AGATGAAATTCTGGCATTCTTGCAAAGACCGGATGTAGTCTGGGAGGAAAAGGAAAGAGTTCTTTCCAGAATGCCAAATTTTTTCAAACTCCTTCCTCCTGAACTTCAGAAAAAAGTCCGCATAGAATTTAGGGAAATGGATAGAATTGAATACCAGAGGAAAATTCAGCAAGCGTATCCGTGTTCAGCGAATACAGTTATTCCGTTATTTCCTCTTCCCTCTATCCTTGTCGGGAAAATACCTCTTTCGGAATTATTTTATTACATTCCGGTGTTCCCGGATGTAGAACGCCACCCTTATTCCCGCTGGCTTCCCTCAAATTACACTTTAACTGATGCCGCTGAGGTAGTTTCAAATTTTATATTACCATCTTTATAGTCAACCACTACTTTATCTCCTTCTTTGATATTTCCTGCAATTATCTCCTGAGCAAGAGGATTTTCTATATACCGTTGAATAGCGCGTTTTAAAGGCCGAGCACCAAAATGAGGGTCAAATCCCACCTGAGAAAGAAATTCTTTACATTCCGAAGTGAGTTCAACACTTATTCCCTTTTCTGCTAATCTGGTATTTAAATTATTTATCTGAATATCTATTATTTGCATTATCTGCTCTTTCCCCAGCGCATTGAATATAATTATCTCATCAACCCTGTTTAAGAATTCAGGACGAAAATGGTGACGGAGAGCCTCATTTATCTTACGCATCAAGAGTTCTCTATCACGGTTTTGATACTCCATAATCCATTCACTACCGATATTGGAAGTCATAATTATTATCGTATTTCTGAAGTTCACCACCCTGCCCTGTCCATCGGTAAGGCGTCCATCATCCAGAACCTGTAAGAGAATGTTAAATACATCGTGGTGAGCCTTTTCTATTTCATCCAGAAGAATCACACAATAGGGTCGTCTTCTTACTGCTTCTGTTAACTGGCCACCTTCCTCATAACCTACATAACCAGGAGGAGCACCTATTAATCGTGATACAGAATGTCTCTCCATATATTCCGACATATCAATTCTCACCATGGCATTCTCATCATCAAATAAGAACCAGGCCAATGACCTTGCAAGTTCGGTTTTCCCAACCCCGGTAGGCCCTAAAAATATAAATGAGCCTATGGGCCTCTTGGGATCAGATATACCCGCCCTTGCTCTCCTTATGGCATTGGCAACTGCAGATATGGCTTCATCTTGACCAACAACTCGGGTTTTGAGACGCTCTTCTATTTTGAGGAGTTTTTCAGTCTCGCCTTCCATTAGTTTAGAAACAGGAATGCCTGTCCAGGATGAAACTATTTCAGCAATATCCTCTTCATCTACCTCTTCCTTAAGAATTTTTCTATCTTTTTGAATATCAGCTAATTTTTTGTTATATTCCTCCAGTTCTTTCTGTAGTTGAGTAAGAATTCCATATCTTATTTCTGCTACCTTCTCGAGGTTCCCTTCTCTTTCAGCATGCTGTTCATCAATTTTTGCCTGCTCGATCTTTTCCTTTGTTTCTCTTATCTTCTTTATCCACTCTTTTTCCTTTTCCCAGTGAGTCTTCAATTCTTCCAGTTTCTTCCTGTGTTCGCTAATCTCTTTTTCTATCTCTTTTAGTCTTTCTTGGGATGCAGAATCTTTTTCTTTCTTCAATGCTTGTTTTTCTATTTCTAATTGCATAATTTTTCGCTCAATCTCATCTATCTCTTGAGGATGAGAATCTATTTCAATTCTAAGACGAGATGCTGCCTCATCAATTAAATCTATAGCCTTGTCAGGTAAATAGCGATCTGTAATATATCTGTGGGATAATACTGCAGCAGCAATCAATGCTGAATCTTTTATTCTTACTCCATGATGTACCTCATACCTTTCCTTAAGTCCTCTCAAAATTGCAATTGTATCTTCAACTGAAGGCTCTCCCACATATACTGGCTGAAATCTTCTTTCTAAAGCAGCATCTTTTTCAATATGTTTGCGATATTCATCAAGGGTAGTGGCTCCAATACATCTCAATTCTCCTCGGGCTAATGCTGGCTTCAAAAGATTTCCAGCATCCACTGCTCCTTCTGCTCCTCCAGCACCGACCACCAGATGTAACTCATCTATAAACAGAATAATTTCTCCTTCTTTACTTTCTATTTCTCTAAGTACTGCTTTCAACCTCTCCTCAAATTCTCCCCGATATTTCGTTCCTGCTACAAGGGCCCCTATATCCAGAGCGATAATCCTTTTATTTTTCAACCCTTCCGGGACATCATTATTCACAATCCTCTGTGCCAAACCTTCCACAATCGCGGTCTTGCCCACACCAGGTTCCCCGATCAAAACAGGATTATTTTTAGTCCTTCTAGAAAGTATCTGAATAACTCTTCTAATTTCATTATCTCTTCCAATTACGGGATCGAGTTTTCCCTTGCGAGCAAGATCAGTTAAATCCCGACCAAATTTTTCCAGAGCCCGATATTTTGCCTCCGGAGTGTGATCAGTAACACGATGGGCTCCTCTTATGTAAGAAAGAGCAGATAATAATGCCTGTTTATCTATATTAAGCAATCTGGCAATTACTGAATCTTCTTTCTCCTTCACAGCCAGAAGTAGATGTTCGGTACTGATGTATTCATCGTTCAAAGCAGAAGCTTCCTTTTCTGCCTGATTGAAAACCCCCTGAAGTCTGTCAGTAACATAAATGCCTCCACTTGATTCCTGAGTATAAATGCGGGGCCTCTTTCTCAATTCTTCCTCCAGAGAAGAACCTATGGTATCAGGATTTAGACCTACCTTTTTGATAACTGGAATTACAACTTCATTATCATAACGCAATAAAGACAATAAAAGATGCTCTACATCCAGTGCCTGATGTTTATATTCTTTTAAAATATTAACTGCTTTCTGAATCATCTCCTGCGCTCTGATAGTAAATCTATCCAGATTCATCTCTTCACCTCCTATTAAGCTTTTATTGCCTGCCAGGTCTCTCCCGCATTTATTTTATTCCACTTTTATATCTACCTTTTTAGGTTTTGCTTCCTCCTTCTTGGGAATTACCACTTTCAAAACTCCATTCTTGTAACTGGCTTTAATATTCTCTTTATCAGTATTCTGAGGCAGAACTATCTGCCTTTCAAATTTACCATAGAATCGTTCGCTGCGATAGAGATTTTCTTCCTTAACCTCTTTCTCCCGTTTCTTTTCACCGCTAATGGTTAAAATGTCATCTTCTACGCTGACTTTGATCTCATCCTGCTTTAACCCTGGAAGTTCTGCCTCCACCACATATTCATTCTCATCTTCATAAAGGTCAATAGCAGGAGCAAATCTCTCCTCAGGAGCAAACCTCTGGGGTAAACGGGAGAAGGAAGTCTCAAATAATCTGTTAATCTCTTTTTGAAGCTCAAATAAATCCTTGAAAGGATCCCACTCATCTTTTCTTCTCCATTTCACGATGGCCATATCCATCACCTCCTTTCTTTTTGGATTTTATTTACCAACCCACCAGGAGAGACCTGGCAGGCAATTTTTAGCACTCTAACCCAACAACTGCTAATATAGGGGTAAAAATTTTTCATTCTTGCTCCTCCCACATTCTTATTATTATCCTGATCCCATTTATGTTCACCTTCTCTTCCTTTATTAAGTAAGCAATATATTTTAATTTTTTTAAATCAGCATTAGAATAAAGCCTTGTGCCACCTTCTGTCCTCTGAGGACAAACAATCCCTGCTCTATCTAAAGTCCGCAAAGTCCACTCTGGTAGATCAAGAATCTTAGAGACCACTCCTATGCTGTACAGTGGTTCATTTTCATCTACCAGATATTCCATTCTACCTCACCTCCTTTTTCCACTATTAAATATAACATATTTCAGAAAAATTGTCAAGTATTTTTTTATTTTTTATCATAAAATCTAATTTTTCTAGTCAGATTAATTATATACAAAAATTAAAAATTGGCAAATAAACTCAGTGACCGAGAGATAAGAATTATTCTTCTTGGACAGAAATTATTCCTATTTTTCTGAACTTTTGATACCTTGCTTCTAAAAGTTCAGAAGGTTCTATTTTCTGGAGTATCTGGAGGTTGCGAAAAATAAATTCCTTTATTTTCTCTGCAGTAGCCATGGGATTACGATGCGCACCTCCTAGGGGTTCTTCTATTATCTCATCTATTACTCCCAGTTGATACAAATCTTCCGCGGTAAGTTTTAATGTTCGTGCTGCTTCTTCTGCTTTTTCTTTCTCTCTCCACAATATGGCAGCACACCCCTCAGGAGAAATAACTGAATAATAAGAATAACTGAGCATCCCTATTCTGTCTCCAACACCAATACCCAATGCTCCTCCACTTCCTCCTTCTCCAATCACTATCACAACAATAGGTGTGTGAATGTTAAATAATTCCCGAATATTTTCAGCAATGGAATGAGCCTGCCCCCTTTCCTCAGCTCCAATACCAGGATAAGCACCAGGTGTATCTATAAAACATACTATGGGAAGAGAAAATTTTTCTGCCAGTTTAAAAATTCTTAATGCCTTCCTGTATCCTTCAGGATGTGCGCATCCAAAATTTCTTTCTAAATTCTCCCGGGTATCTCTTCCCTTCTGATGTCCTACAATTACAAGTTTTTTACCTTCCAGTTTAGCAAGACCAGTAACAATTGCTTTATCATCACCAAATAATCTATCTCCATGCAGTTCTATAAAATCACTCATTATCATCTGAATATAATCAAGTGTTGTAGGTCTGTCAGGATGACGTGCAATCTGAACTTTTTGCCAGGGAGTTAAATTCCCATAAATCTCCTGCTTTAGTTTATGTAATCTTTCCTCAAATTTTTCAATTTCCTGAGTAAGATCTATTTTCTTTTCCAATGAAAACTTTTTTAACTCTACTATCTTTCTTTCTAATTCCAGTATTGGTTTCTCAAATTCCAGTACAGCCATGTTAATCTATTATCGTCACCTCAGTACCTATAGGAATAATATCATAGAGTTCTTCTACATCTTTGTTATGCATTCTAATACACCCGTTAGTTACCTGCTTACCAATTGTCTCTGGCTCCGTAGTTCCATGAATTCCATATCCCTTCAAATCCAACCCCATCCACCTTGTCCCCAGAATATTTTTGGGACTTTCAGGAGGGACAATTGCTCCCGCTTTAAACCATACAGGATCGACAAGCTTATTTACAATTTTAAATTTACCTGTGGGAGTGGAATTGAACTTCCCGGTGGAACAGGGATAAACTTTAAATATCTCATCATTTATTTTCAGAAATAATTTATTCTGGGATTTATCCACTATTATGCTCACCTTGGCAGTCAAGATTTTCAACCGCTGTCCAGGACGAATAATATCTGACCTCAAGTTGTTACTTCTTTTTATAAGTGCTACTGTGGTATGAAATTTTCTGGCTATTGATGAAAGAGTATCTCCAGGCTGAACTTCATATATTGTAGAATAGTCATCCTTAATAGGAGAAAATAAAATTTTAATATTCAAATCCCAGAGTTCCTTTTCTAAATTGGAAACGGCAGAATTATCAGGATATCTCTGAATCAGCTCACGATATATTTTCTTTGCCTCCAGAAGTTTACCCTCAGCGACTAAACTTTTAGCCTGTTTATATAAACTATCAAAATTGTCTGAAGACTGGGCTTGAGAAATCTTTTTTTCAGAAGTGACTTTTGTAGCAGGAGGTTTTTCTTCCCTCACTATAGAAACTTTTTTGTTAGAAAACACTGCTAACAAAATAAAAACTCCCAAAATCAAAACTCCAACAATAATCCAGACTTTCTTCATTGTTTCCCCCTTTTCATTTGCAGTTTTAAAATTTAATTTTTATAATTATAGACAGTAACAAAAAAATTTGCAATTTAAAATGCTATCCAAAACTTATTCCGGAGGAACAGCAGGAATTAAGCCTTACCTTGTAGAAATTGAGGTTGACATCACCAGGGGCCTGCCAGCCTTTAACATTGTGGGACTTCCGGATACAGCAATTAAAGAAAGTAAAGAACGCGTGCGGTCTGCAATTTTAAATTCCGACTATGAATTCTCCGATAAAAGAATCACAGTGAACCTGGCACCGGCAAATACAAAGAAGGAAGGCTCCTTATATGACTTACCTATAGCCCTGGGAATACTCTGTGCGCAAGGAGAGGTTTCGGGTGATGCTGCTTCCAGATTTATTATTGTGGGAGAACTGGCGCTGGACGGAAAGTTACGTCCTGTGCGAGGAATTTTAAGTATAGCCCAACTGGTTACCCTCAGAGACAAACAGGGGATAATTTTACCCAAGGAGAATGCGCGGGAAGCAAGCTTCTATGAAAATATAAATGTCTATCCCGTGGAATCACTTCTGGAAGCAGTAGCATTCATTGAAGGGAAAATAGATATAAAACCATATAAAACCGATTTTAGAAAAATATTAACAGAGGGGAGAAAATATGATGTTGATTTCTCGGAAGTCAAGGGACAGATTCAGGCAAAGAGAGCAATTGAAATAGCCGTTGCTGGTGGCCATAACATTATAATGATAGGTCCGCCAGGAGCAGGTAAAACCATGCTGGCCAGAAGAATACCCACCATCCTCCCAGAACTGAATCTGGAAGAATCCTTAGAGGTATCAAAAATTCATAGTATAGCAGGATTGCTCACTAAGGAGAAACCTGTAATTCTTGTCCGTCCTTTTCGAAATCCTCATCACACCTCCTCCAACATTGCTTTAATTGGTGGAGGAACTTTTCCCAAACCAGGAGAGGTATCTCTAGCTCATAAAGGTGTGCTTTTCTTAGATGAACTTCCGGAGTTCCGGCGGGACGCTTTGGAATCATTACGCCAACCTCTGGAAGATGGAGAAGTAACAGTTGCCAGGGCGCAACATACCATCACCTACCCTGCTGAATTTATGCTGGTGGCAGCCATGAACCCTTGCCCCTGTGGTTATTTTGGCTCCCGAATAAGAGAATGTCACTGCACACCTTATCAGATTCAGAGATATCTAACTAAAGTATCAGGACCACTTCTGGACAGAATAGACATTCAAATTCAGGTGCCTGCGGTTGACTATGCTCAACTTTCCCAGGAGCTGCCTGCAGAATCATCTGTCCAGATAAGAAAAAGAATTTCATCAGCCCGAAAAATTCAGTATAAGCGATTTAAAGCCTCTAAATTAAACTCCAGAATGAATAAGAAGGAACTGAAGAAGTTCTGTCAACTTGATGAGTCCTGCCAGAATCTACTCCGAATGGCAATGGAGGAACTGAAACTTTCTGCCCGGGCATATGATAAAATTTTGAAAATTGCCAGAACAATCGCTGATTTAGAAGGGAACGAAAAAATAACTACTACTCATATTTCAGAGGCGATAAACTATCGCAGTCTCGATCGCGAATGGTGGAGATAGGCATAAAAATTTTCTTACCGTAACTTCTGTTGTAACAAGTGCAACCAAACTTTACACATTTATACCAAAGAAAATCTCTGCCAATGTTACAACCTTTTGATAATCATAATGTTATTTTCATACTTATCTGGCACAATATTTGCGAGAATATACATGAGATAAAACTGGAGGTGAAAGATATGAACCGGATAATTAAAGTCGGGATTATTATCCTCCTTTTAGGATATACATATTCTTATGCTCAGGGATATAAAAAGAAAACACAGGCTCAGGCCGCAAAGCCAAGTATAAGTCTGGAAGAACTGGGAGCAGTAAATTTCATTCTGGAGCAAGATGGGAGTATAGAAGTCAAAGGAATAGAAAACCAATCTCAGAATACCATCATCAGTGGAAAAAATCACACACTGCAGGGAGCAGTTATAGAAGGGGGAAAACCTGCATTGTGCCTCAATCTGGATGAAAATCTACCTGAAGTGCAATATGTAACTCTGGAAGGTATTGGTTCTCCCATCGAAGGAAACATAAATTACACTCTGGATACTTCACTTTTATTTTCCTTCATTCGGGATAATGCTGATTATACTATTCAGGAAGATACGACATGGGAAAACCAGACAATTGGTGCCAGCGATGATTATAAAATAGTATATGTCAAAGATGCCCATTTGACTCTGGGAAATAATTTTACTGGATATGGTATCCTCTATATCGAGGATGGCTCGGAATCTGAACAACCTGCTTTACAGATGACAGGAAATGCCCGCTGGAATGGTCTGATAATATTTAATCAGACAAATACCGCCAGGGTTTCCAAAATATACCTTAACGGCTCAGGAGGAGAAATAAATCTGGAAGATTTCATCCTGGTGGGAATCGACAATATAATAATAGGGAATAACCTCACAGTGAATTCTGGGAATCTGGGAGTGACTTCCCAAAATGGAAGTATCGCAGTGGGAAACAATGCCAGTTTCGCCGGTTCTTTATTTGCCAATACCATTATTTTAGGAAATAATTGTAAAGTAGAGCAAGATATCCATTATAACTATTTTTTCCATGGTCGCCACTTTAACTTAGGAGGAACTGCAATAACTTCTTTAAGTTTTCCGTTTTTAGAACTCCCTGCCTTTCCCTCTTTTGATGCTGGTGTCCAGAAGATAATTAAAGGCAATAATCAAACATTCTATCTTGAACCTGGAAGTTATGGGAAAATCCGTTTTGGAAACAACTGTACTCTTTATCTGAAAGGAGGTGAGTATCGAATCAAGAAATTAATAATGGGAAATAACTGTAAGATAAAATATCAGGCTCCTTCAACTTTAATGATTAAAAACAGAATAATCATGGGGAACAATCCTCGTATAGAACCAGATTTAGAGAATCTGGATGCTGACAAATGCATATTTTATATCCAAGGAGAGGGATGTCCTCTTCTAAATGTGTTTGTGGTGGGTAATAACCCCAAACTCTATTGCAATGTCTATGCCCCCAATTCTACAATTATTGTGGGTAATAATGCTCAATACCGGGGGGCATTTATAGCCAAAAACATTCTAACGGGAAATAATGCTAGCGCCCAGCTTTCTCTGAAAAGCGCCTTTTCATCTCCTGTTCAGGAAGTAAAAATTTATGGCAGTATACTTTTCATAGGCAAATCCATTCAGATTCCCAATCAGGGTAGCCACGCCAAGATATATTATTGTGAACAGGCGCTTCAGAATGTGCTTGATGAGATAAACTCCCGTCCTTATAATTGGCAAAAGTGGAGAGAAATAGAATAAATGAAGGAAAGGAGGTAATTTATGAAAGGTAAGATTTTAGTGATGGTTTTTTTTATCCTGGTAATAGCCACGAATATTTATGCTCAGGGATACAAAAAACAAACGCAATTCACAGGCACCAAAACTACTGTCTCCAATGAAAGCCTGGGAGCGATAAATTTCGTATCCCGGAGTGGAGAAACAGGCTACAAACTATATGTAAATGGCGCCTCTTCCAGCACGACATTTGTTGATGGCAGAAATCACACTCTAACTGGAGGACTGGTAGGAAGTGGAAACAAACCGGGTATTCAAACTGATTTAGCCAAATCCACTATATCCAGCAGGAACGTAACCATAAATGGCAATCCTGCCAAAAAGGGAAACTGGAATACGGACATTTCAGTTACAGAATGGCTGAATTATTTCAAGCATATTGCAGACTACACCATCACTCAGGACACCACCTGGCAGAGCACAACAATTGGTTCTCCCTCTAATTATAAAGTTGTATATGTAGATGACGCCAAACTTACCCTGGGCACAAATTTCAGGGGTTACGGTGTTCTGGCAATTTATGACCGCAATCCCAATAAAACCGAACCCATACTTCAGATGCTTTCCAACGCTACCTGGTATGGACTTATTCTGGTATATCAGGGTGATAATGAGGAAGAAAGTAATGAAGTCACATATATAAAATTGAACGGTCAGGCACCCCTGGACATAAAAGACTTTATAATAGTGGCTGAAAAAAGCTGTGTATTGGGAAGAAGTGTTACTATAAACTCTGGAAATGTGGGAGTAAATAATTCCAAAGGGACTTTAACTACCAACAACTATCTTACATTCCGGGCCTCTGTCTATGGAGATGTGATAACTCTGGGAAATAATAACACCATTTATGGAGACTTGGGCTATAACAAATTGAGTTATGGTTCTAATCTTAGAGTCTATGGAAATAAGAGAACCCCCCTCTCTTTACCTCTACTGGGATTGCCTCTCTTCCCATCATTCACCAGAGGAAACACTAACATCAATGTTGGCAGTTATCACACATATTACCTCAGTCCCGGCAAATATAAAAATATAACTCTGGGTGTAGGAGCCACTCTTTATTTACGAGGAGGCACCTATGATATAAGGCAGCTGACCGCTTATGATTTTGCAAAAATAAAATATCTTGCACCTGTAACTTTGAGAATAAAAAGAAAACTCACCATGGGAAGATACGCCAGAATAGAGCCTTACTCCTTAGCCCCAGGGCCAGGACCTGAGCCTATACCACCTGTCGTTCCTTTTTCCTCCCTATTCTCTATAAAATCAGCAGAGGCAAAAATATTTCCTCCTCCAGTCCCAATTCTGGAAGCAGATGACTGTGTGATTTATATTCAGGGTGTAGGTCAGAGCGCTACAACTCCCATATTTCAAACAGGGTATAGATCTACAATAAAATGTAATATCTATGCCAAAGATAAAATAAAACTCGGAAGTTTCAATACTTTTCAGGGAGCAATGATTGCCAAGTATATAGAAATAGGAAATTACACCCGGATGAGTTTAAAAAGTGCATTTGGGACTGTTTATGTTTACGGTTCTGTATTGTTAGGAGGGAGACTGTTTCACATTCCATACGGAGGCGGAAACGCAAGAATATACTATTCTCAACAGGCACTGCAGAATGTGGACACTATGATTCAAAACAAACCATTTGTATTCAAAGACTGGAGAGAAGAAGAGCAACAGTAGTAGTAATAAATTTACACTCTGGATTCATATTAACTATTCCACTCTTAAAAATCTTTGTTAAAAATTCATCTTCCAAAGAAAACACCCGCTCCAACACCGCAATAGTATTGGGTCTTCAATAATGGCTCTTTATTATTTGCTAAACAAACTTCATTTAATGGACATTTATTACAAATTGCTTTATCGTTTCTACAGAAATTTTGCCCAATATACATAAACCCATCATCGAGTTGTCCTATTGTAGATTTGATTCCCTTTTGGTTCAATTTAAGAATAAAAGCATTTAAAGATTTTATAAGATTCCTTTTCCTTACTCCCCAATTTCTTAGAATTTCCTGCAATTCATTTTCTATGGGCGTATTTTCAGGAATTCTTAATTCATTAAGTCTTTGGGCACTAAGGTTTATTCTTCCATTTGTTTGTTCAATCCAACATCTACTCTCCCACAATTGGTTTTCATTTACAAATAAAAATAATAAACCAGACCTCATAAATACTCTTCCAACATTACTATCAAGAGGAATTTCATAAGAATTCGGGCCCCATCTAAGATCGTTTCTTTCTATTATTGGAAAAGTATGAATTACCCACTTTATTAGTAGTCGTGATGCTTTATATCCTATTGCATTCCCGAGTCCGTATTCAGTGTCATTCCTTATGTATTCAGCTATATTATCTGCTCTTCCAGACTCAAGGATAAAAGACAACAAGGTTTTGTTATCCTCGTATAATTTTTTAAGACATAACATTACTGTGCCCCATCTGTGCATCGTATAAGGATTTATTTTTGTATCAAAAAGATTATATCTCGCACCTAATCCTCTAATACCGGCCCTAACTTTTTTTACTTTCTCATGTTCTTCTTTTAATACTTCGGTAAAAACTCTCGGATTTCTAAAAAATTGATTTGGATCATGTAAAAAACTAATCCCTTGATTATATACTTTATTTGTAACTCGAATTAAAAGCCGCTTTACTCCTTCAGGATCTTTTCCTTGGTCCATCACTACGTTAAGATATAAAAAATTAAGAAGAAGATTTTTTTCATCCTCTGATAATCTCTCTTTGTTTTTTATTTTAAAGAATGTGTGCTTCAGAATTTCACAATCGCTAATATCATGAACTCCAAAATTTTTTTTACCAGTCTCAGCAACAATTTTTATAATTTCTTCGCCTTCTTCAAAAGATATATCTAACTTCATTTTTTCCACCAAGTTAATAACTTTTGGTCTTGAATTAAGCCTTTTTTATTTAAGTAATAATCAAGAAGATGTTCAAAAACAATTTTCCCATTCTTGTTTAAATCCCCCATAATAAAATCTCTTCCTAACATATACGAAGCCACTCCTACCATTCCACTACCACATAAAGGGTCAAAAATTAAGCTATTTTCAACTGAAAAATGTTCTATTAAACATTGAAGTAATTTAAAAGGCAATCTCGTCGGGTATTTTGGCATATTAACTTTATAATCTCTTTTAAAGTTTAGAGTGCTTAAATTTGGCTCTCCTCTTTGACAATGAACGGTATTACATCTGTTATTATAAATCCACTTATCACCTTTAGTTACCCAATAAATTTCATAAACATTATGAGAAGGTTTCTTTCTACAAACAGGAGCAAAATTATATGTCCAGTACATTTTTCCTCGTAAGGTTAATCCTTTAAATTTTATAATCCTATCATGAATAATATTACTATTATTCCAACCAGAAAAAATCAATGCCTGCCCATTCTCTTTTAAATTTCTTTCTATACATTCCAATAATTGTTGAATCTTTTCTCCATATTCGGAAACGCTCCACTCGACATAACCATCCACTACATTATTAACATTTCTATGATAATTTGTAGGCTTTCCACTAAATTCTATTCCAAACGGCGGATCTGTAATTATTAAGTCGGCATTAACACCAGACCAATCATTCATGTCTTTAATCACATATTTGTTTAGTATCTCTTTTATCCTTTCTTTCCCTTTTATGAGAAGTCCTTCAGATTTAAAAAGAGTTGCATTTTTACTTACATTAGAATTATATTTTTCCATGTTAATATCTCCCTAATGTATATCGACTTCTTATTTTAAGTTTAGAAAATCTTGGAATATTAATCAAGAATATCTTATACATTTCAGATAACCAACAACTGTCAGAAAAACATTCTTCATATTTACCTCTCTTTCCATTAACCACACACCCCATACTAAACTGCCGGAGGGGGGGAGATTCGAACTCCCGGTCCCGAAAATCGGGACACCTCATTT
>CBEUCN010000030.1:0-13188 GCA_965541635.1 uncultured bacterium | reverse complement strand
CATTTTTTGTTATAATTTATGACAAACTCGCAACATGAAGAAAATAAATATCGGACTTATTGGTTTTGGGAATATTGGTAGTGCTTTTGCTGCCTATCTTATTTCCAGGAAAAATTTTCTTAAGCAGAAGACTGGCATTATTTTTGAACTTCGGGGAATAGTAGAGAAAGATGTTAAAAAAGTTCCTCAATCTTATCGCCATTTACTCTTCTCCAGTGTTGAGAAGTTAATTTCTACACCTGATATTGATGTAATTGTAGAACTTATTGGAGGAATACAGCCTGCCTGCAAGTATATCCTGCAGGCTTTAGAAAATGGCAAGCATATTATTACTGCCAATAAAGCACTTCTGGCTGAAAAAGGAGATGAAATTTTCCAACTGGCTAAAAGGAAGAATCTTTATCTGGGATACGAAGCAGCAGTGGCGGGAGGAATACCAATTATAAAAGATATAAATCAGTCTCTCATCTCCAACCAGATAGAAAGTATCTTGGGAATAGTGAATGGTACTTCTAATTATATTCTGACTTTGATGGAAACTGACGAGATTTCAATGGTGGAGGCAATAAAGATTGCTCAAAAGCAGGGATATGCTGAAAGAGATCCCAGTCTGGACATTGATGGAATTGATTCTGCTCATAAACTGGCAATACTTATTCGTCTTGGTTTTGGATATTCTCCTGAATTCACAAAGATATTTAAAGAGGGTATAAGAGATATTTCTCATCTTGATATAAAATACGCCCTGGAATTGGGCTACAGGATAAAACTTTTAGCGATAGCCAAGAAAAATGGGAGGCGAATAGAGGCTCGAGTTCATCCCACTCTTCTTCCGGTAGAACATGTTCTGGCATCTGTGCGGGGGGTATATAATGCTGTATATCTGAAAGCAGATCTGGTGGGAGAGATGCTTTTTTATGGACGGGGAGCAGGTAAGAATCCTACCACCTCGGCATTGGTATCTGACCTTGTAGAGTTGGCTCGGTTTTATAATAATGATAATAGAGTTTTTTTGGGATACTATATGAATTCCAAGATAGAGGGGCTGGTGGATATAAATGAAATTTCCTCTCGCTATTACATTAGATTTATGGCTGTGGATAAACCGGGAGTGTTAGCCAGGATATCTGGGATACTGGGTAAATACAATATAAGTATTGCCAGCGTTACTCAGAAGGAACGTAGAAAAGCCAAAGCAGTTCCTATTGTGATGATGACTCACGAGGCTAAAGAAAGTAATATGAAAAAGGCACTATCTGAAATTAAAAAATTAGATGTAATTACTAACACCCCAGTTTCTATAAGGGTAGAAGAATAATGTGGAGAGGGGTTATTCATCATTATAAGCAATATCTTCCAGTAACTGAAAATACCCCTATAATCACTTTGCAGGAAGGGAATACTCCTTTAATCTATTCTGAATATTTATCTCAGCAGTTAGGTTCAGGGTTTTCAGTATACCTTAAATTTGAAGGCGCCAATCCCACCGGTTCTTTTAAAGATAGAGGAATGACTATGGCGGTATCCAAGGCAGTGGAAGAGGGTTCTCAGGCAGTTATCTGTGCATCTACGGGAAATACCTCTGCTTCTGCTGCTGCTTATGCTGCCAGGGCTAATTTAAAATGTGCGGTTCTCATTCCTAAGGGCGCAATTGCCATGGGTAAACTGGTTCAGGCTTTATCCCATGGAGCGATTGTAATAGCAGTTGATGGGAACTTTGACATCTGTTTGAATCTAGTCAGAGAGATAACCCAGAAATATCCTATGACTCTAGTAAATTCTATAAATCCCTATCGCATAGAAGGACAGAAGACAGGAGCATTTGAAATCTGTGATGCTTTGGGAGATGCCCCTGATTTTCATCTCATGCCGGTGGGAAATGCCGGTAATATCACTGCTTACTGGAAGGGTTATAAGCAGTATTACGAGTTAAAAAAAATCACCAGATTGCCAAAGATGATTGGTTTTCAGGCAGAAGGTGCTGCTCCCATTGTTCGTGGCCATCCTGTTGAAAATCCTCAGACAATAGCCACCGCTATCAGAATTGGAAATCCAGCTTCCTGGAAGAAGGCAGTTAAAGCCCGTGATGAGTCAGGAGGTTTAATTACCACTGTCAGCGACGATGAGATTGTTTCTGCCTATAAATTGCTTCCGGCAAAAGAGGGAATATTTGTAGAGCCAGCATCAGCAGCCTCGGTTGCTGGATTGTTGAAATTAAAAACAGAGGGCTTTTTTTCACAGTATAAAGGTGGTAAAATTGTGTGTATTCTTACCGGTCATGGTTTGAAAGACCCTGACCTGGCTATTAAGGTGGCAAAGGAGCCAGTTTATGTTGGGCCGGATTTAGACCAGATACTTAAAATTATAGGGATTTAAAGGAGGTGGAAGAAATGGCTAAAATAGAAAATAAGGAAGAAAAGAAGATTGAATCTGGTAAGTTAAAAGCATTAGAAGTAGCATTAACTCAAATAGAAAAGGAATTCGGGAAAGGCTCTATAATGCGTCTGGGCCAGACTACCAGACTCGATGTTCCGGCAATTTCTACAGGTGCTCTTACTTTAGATATTGCCTTGGGAATAGGAGGTGTGCCTCGGGGAAGAGTAGTGGAAATATTCGGTCCCGAATCCAGTGGTAAAACGACTCTGGCTTTAAGCATAGTTGCCCAGGCACAGAAAGCAGGAGGGATAGCAGCCTTTATAGATGCTGAACATGCTCTTGATCCCGGTTATGCCCGCAAGTTAGGTGTGAACTTAGACGACCTTTTAATATCTCAACCAGATACCGGAGAGCAGGCTTTAGAAATTGCCGAACACCTAGTACGTTCCAATGCTGTGGATGTAATAATAATTGATTCTGTGGCTGCTCTTGTTCCCCGGGCCGAAATTGAAGGAGATATGGGAGACCAGTTTGTGGGACTTCAGGCAAGGCTTATGTCCCAGGCAATGCGAAAATTGACTGCAGCCATAAGCAAATCCAAGACCTGTGCCATATTTATAAATCAGATCAGAGAAAAAATCGGGGTCATGTTTGGAAATCCCGAGACTACCCCTGGGGGTAGAGCTTTAAAGTTTTATTCTTCAGTAAGAATAGACCTCAGGAAAATAGGTAATATAACTTCAGGAGATAAGATAATTGGCAGTAGAGTAAGGGCAAAGGTGGTCAAGAATAAAGTTGCTCCTCCATTTAAACAGGCAGAGTTTGATATTCTTTATGATGAAGGGATTTCTTACGAGGGTGCTATTTTAGATCTGGGAATAAATCTGGGGATAATTTCCAAATCTGGTGCCTGGATTTCCTATGGAGATATCAAACTGGGGCAGGGAAAAGATAATGCCCGTCAATATTTGAAATCTAATCCTCAATTGTGCAAAGAGATAGAGAAAAAAATCAGAGAGAAAATGGAGGTGAAGGAATGAGAATTTATAAGGTATTTCTGGCTCTTACTCTGATAGTGACTGGAATGTTTCTGGGTATTGCACTGGTTATAAAAATCAACATGGATAATTCTGTTGTTGCCCTTGACAATAAGATTGACAGCTCTCAACAAATTTCAGGGGATTTAAGTTCTCTGGAAAATGCTTTTGTAGGTATAGCAGAGAGAGTCAGTCCGGCAGTAGTGAGTATTATTACTGAGCGAACAGAAACTGTGGGAGGAGTTCTGTTTTCACCATTTGAAGGAGATGAATTTTTTGAGAAATTTTTTAGGGACTTTTTCGGAGAAATTCCCAAAAGAAAATATCGCTCTATGGGATTAGGCTCGGGAATTATTGTTGACCCTAAAGGGTATATATTAACCAATGAGCATGTGATTCATAATGCAGATAAGATAACAGTTACGCTCCCTGATGGAAGAGAATTTAAGGCAAAACTAATTGGAAAAGATTATCGCTCTGATATTGCAGTTTTGAAAATAAATGCTCAAAATCTTCCTTATGCGGTTTTGGGTGATTCTGATAGTGTAAAAATTGGACAGTGGGCAATTGCTATTGGTAATCCTTTTGGATTTGCGGTTCACAGTCCTAAACCCACAGTTACAGTGGGAGTTATAAGTGCTCTTCATCGTCAACTTCCAGCCACAGAATATCGTGAGAGAATTTATACTGATTTGATTCAAACCGATGCTGCCATAAATCCTGGAAATAGTGGGGGACCACTTGTGAATTTAAGAGGCGAGGTGATTGGAATAAATGTGGCGATATATACCACCTCAGGCGGTTATCAGGGGGTTGGATTTGCTATTCCGGTTAATCAGGCAAAATATGTCATGAGTAAATTAATCAAGGGTGAAGAAGTTACTTATGGCTGGTTGGGAGTTAAAGTGCAGGATTTAACTCAGGAACTGGCAGAGTATTTTGGCATTTCTGATCAGAAAGGAGCACTGGTTGCCAAGGTATTAAAAGGCAGTCCTGCTCAGAAAGCAGGATTAAAAGAAGGAGATGTGATAAGAAAATTCAATGGTCAGGAGATTGAAAATACAGCTGATCTTGTGAATAAAGTTACACATACGGAAGCAGGTAAAACTGTAGAGATAGAAGTTATCCGTAACAAAAAGCCACTGATTCTGAAAGTGAAGATTGGCAAGCGTCCATTGAATCTTGCTGAGATTGAAACTGCAGGAGAATATTCCTGGCGAGGAATAACTGTGAGTGATCTCACTGAAGATCTTTGTAAGAAATTCGGAGTAGAAGAGGAAGAGGGAGTGGTTGTTGTTAATGTTGAGGAAGATAGTCCTGCCTGGAGAGTGGGAATAAAAGTGGGGGATCTTATTCAGGAAATAAATCATCATTTAATAACCAATATTCAAGATTTTCAAGAAGCGACTCAAAAAATTAGAGGTAAAGCATTGGTCAGGACTCAAAGAGGATATTTTCTGATTCCATCTGAGGAGTAAATTGGATGCTTTTAAATATGCCAGTATTCTGCTTAAATATCGTCCTCGTTCTTATAATGAGTTAGTTCAAAGACTGAAGAAGAGGGGATATCCACCAGAGGAGATAGCAGAGACGATGGAAAAACTGGTCCGCGCAGGTGTTGTTGATGATTTTGAGTTCTGTAAATACTGGATAAATTATAGATTGAACTATAATCCCAGAAGTAAGAAATTTCTAGAGATGGAGTTGAAAAGAAAAGGTGTGGACGAGGAAACAATTTTGCGGGCATTTAATGAATTTTCAGAATTTAAAGAGCAGGATTTACTCCGGGAACTGGCGGAATATAAGTTGCGGTTATTAAAAGGAATGACTGATCCTGATACAAAGAAACGTCGGCTTTATGGATACCTTGCTCGTAGAGGGTTTAGATATTCTCAAATAAAAGATGTTATTTCCCAAATAATGGAAGATGAAGACTGATGACATAAGGGCAAAGTTTCTGGATTTCTTTGGGAACAAAGGACACAAGATATTTCCCAGTGACTCCTTAGTCCCTAAGGATGATCCCACGGTTCTTTTTACCTCAGCAGGAATGAATCAGTTCAAACCCTATTTCTTGGGAATTCGTAAGGATGTTAAACGGGCTTGCTCCTGTCAGAAGTGTTTAAGAACTGATGACCTGGAAAAAGTGGGTAAAACTCCTGCCCACCACACATTTTTTGAAATGCTGGGAAATTTTTCATTTGGTGATTACTTTAAAGAGGAAGCAATAATATGGGCATGGGAGTTTGTAACTGCAGTTTTAAAAATTTCTCCTGAGAAAATCTGGATTTCGGTATATAAAGATGATAAAGAGGCCTATGAAGTCTGGAAAGAGAAGGTAAAATTTCCTGAGGGTAGAATTGTTCTTCTGGGAGAGGATAAGAACTTCTGGCCGGCCAATGCCCTTACTCAAGGACCTGATGGGCCCTGTGGTCCCTGTTCTGAAATTTTTTATGATTGGGGGGAAGAGTTTGGTTGTGGAAGAAAAGATTGCTCTCCTGCCTGTGACTGTGGAAGATTTGTTGAAGTCTGGAATTTGGTTTTCACCCAGTATAACCGGAGAGAAAAACAAGGGAAGCCAGTTTTAGAGCCATTGCCCAGTAAAAATATTGATACCGGGATGGGACTGGAGAGAATGGCTTCTGTAATGCAAGGTGTGATAACCAATTTTGAGATAGATATATTCCAACCTATAGTGGATGAAATTTATGCTCTATGTAAAAACAAAACCGATAAAGATAGATTTCATATTAATGCTATTGCTGACCATGTGCGAGCAGTAACATTTGCAATAGGAGATGGTGTTTATCCTTCCAATGAAGAACGAGGATATGTAATCAGAAAAATTATCAGGAAGGCAAGCTGGCACGGGTATAAACTTGGTATTCATGAGGAATTTTTGTATAAAATAGTTCCAATTGTTGTGGAAGTGATGAAGACTGCTTATCCTGAACTTGAAAATAAACGGGAGAATATTGCTCAAATCATAAAAGCGGAGGAGGAAAGATTTCACAATACACTGGATACTGGGTTGGAAAAGATCGAAGGCATAATTGCAGAGATTAGTTCCAGAAAGGAGAAGGTAATTCCAGGAGACAAAGTATTTCAACTTTACGACACTTATGGATTCCCTTATGAATTGACAAAAGAGATAGCAGAGGAAAGAGGAATTAAGGTTGATGAGGAAGGATTTAAAGAACTTCTTACTTATCAAAAGAAACGTTCTCAGGAAAAAAGTCATCTTAAACAAGAGATTTTTAATGCTTCTCAGATAATATTAAATTTATCAGAAACAGAATTTATAGGATATGAACAACTGGAATTGGAAGAAGAAGTTGTAGAAATTCTGGATGAAAATCTTTCTACCACAGTTGAAAGTTTAAATAAAGATCAGCGGGGAGTTTTAGTATTTAAAAGAACACCATTTTATGGAGAGTCAGGAGGGCAGGTTGGGGATCGGGGATTGATATATAATTCAGATTTTAAAGGTGAAGTTTATGATACCAAACTCAATGAAGATAGAATCCTTCATTATATTCAGGTAATAAAGGGAACTGTAAAAAAAGGAGATAGAGTAAAACTGGAGGTGGATAAAGAAAAAAGATTGGATACTGCCAGAAACCATACTGCCACCCATCTACTTCATTATGCTTTACGAAAAGTTTTGGGAGAACATGTGGAACAGGCAGGTTCTTATGTCTGGTGGGAAGGATTTCGTTTTGACTTTACTCACTTTAGGCCTGTTAGTGAGCAGGAATTAAAATGGATTGAAGAACTGGTTAATCTCTGTGTTATAAACAATGACCCTGTGAAAATTAGAATTATTCCATTTCAACAGGCAAAAAAAGAAAATGTTCTGGCTTTATTCACTGAAAAATATAAAGATATTGTCAGAGTAGTAGAGATTGGAGATTACAGTAAAGAATTATGTGGTGGCACCCATCTTAAATTCACTGGAGAGATTGGATTGTTTAAGATAGTATCAGAATCAGCAGTAGCCAGTGGTATAAGGAGAATAACCGCAGTTACCGGCCGCTGGGCATATAACTATATTCGAGAAGAGGAAGAAGTACTGGAGGAATTGGTAGCAATGTTAAAAACTGACAGAAAAAAAGCAGGAAAGCAATTAAGAAATATTTTGGCTAAAATGAAAGATCTGGAGACGGAATTAACAAAATGTAAATTACAGCAACTCGATTCTGTGGCTGATGAACTTTTACAGAACGCAGAACAGATAAAGGGAATAAAATACATTTGGAAACGGATAGACGATGATCCCAAAATTTTAGGTCATATTGTGGATAAGATTCGAGAAAAAAGAAAAAATAATACTGCCGTGGTACTATTTACAGTTCGTGACGATAAACTTAATTTGCTTTTAGGACTTACTTCTGACCTTGTAGAAAAGGGTGTTGATGGGCGGGAGATAATTAAGAAAATTTCAACATTAATTAAAGGAGGGGGAGGAGGCAGAAAAGATTTCATTCAAGCAGGAGGTAGAGATTATTCTCGGATTCAAGAAGTTAAGGAGGTTATAAAGCAAGAAATAATATCCAAGTTACGATGAAACTGATAAGAGTAGGAAGTAAAGAACTGGAAAAACTTTACCAGCGGCAATTTAATCGTAAGCAAAGAATAACTTCTATAGTTGCCAAGATAATAAATGAAGTGGTATGTTTTGGAGATAAGGCAATTGTTCAATTTACAAAAAAATTTGATAAGGTTAAAATTTCAGTAAAGAATCTCAGGATTTCCGAGTCAGAAATTAGTTCTGCGTTTCAAAATATCACTCCCCAGTTTGTAAATCAGATAAAGCAGGTTATAACCAATATTACCGCCTATCATAATAATCAGATTTTGAAATCATTTCGTATGAGAACTCCAGAGGGAGCAATTCTGGGTGAGGATGTAAAACCTCTGGGAAAAGTAGGCATTTATGTACCGGGAGGGACTGCCCCTTTGGTATCTACTGTACTTATGACTGTCATTCCTGCCAAGGTTGCTCAAGTAAAAGAGATTTATATTGCTTCTCCTCCTCAGAAGGATGGCAGTATCAATCCTTATATACTGGTTGTGGCTTCTTTACTTAAGGTTAATGGAATATTCAAAGTCGGTGGCGCGCAGGCAATTGCTGCTTTCGCATTTGGAACTAAAACCATTCCCAAAGTGGATAAAATAGTTGGGCCTGGGAATATTTATGTTACTGAGGCTAAGCGCCAAGTATATGGTTATGTTGATATTGATTGTTTGGCTGGCCCTAGTGAGGTAGTGGTTATTGCCAGTAAGTTTACAAAACCAGAGTATGTAATTGCTGATCTTAAGGCTCAGGCTGAGCATAAAGATGGTTTAGCAATCCTTATAACCCCCAGTAAATCATTAGCAAGGTTTGTTCGAGACAAAGTTGATAAAGGTTTTGTTATCAGAGTTAAAAATCTTGAGGAGGCAATAGAAATTGCCAATCGCATTGCTCCTGAGCATTTAGAACTTCTTGTTAACAATCCCACCCGATGGCTTAAGAAGGTTAGAAACGCGGGCGCTGTATTTCTTGGCCCTTACAGCCCCACTGCAGTTGGTGATTATGTTGCTGGGCCTTCTCATGTCCTTCCTACTGGGGGAACTGCTCGCTTTTTTTCAGGATTAAGTGTGCGGGATTTTGTGCGTGGGCAGTCAGTAATAAACTATTCTCGTAAGGCTTTGGAGAAGCATTTTGAAGTGTTGAAAACTCTTACAGAAGTTGAAAATATGGTTGAGCATTTCAATTCTATAAAAGTGAGGTTATCATGAAAGCAAGAAAAGTAAAGATTAAAAGAACTACTAAGGAGACCGAAATTACAGTGGAGCTCAATTTGGATGGAAGGGGCAGATACCAAGTTTCTACTGGAATCGGATTTTTAAATCACATGCTGGAATTATTTACTTATCATGGAGGATTTGATTTAAAAATTAGAGCCAAGGGGGATCTGGAGGTAGATATTCATCATACTAACGAAGATCTGGGAATTACACTTGGTCAGGCATTTAACAATGCCCTTCAGGATAAAAAGGGTATTACCCGCTTTGGATTTTTTTATATTCCCATGGGTAAGGCTCTGGTGCGGACAGTTTTGGATATTTCAGGGAGGCCATCTTTTTATTTGAGTAATTTTCCCCGGGTTAAATCAAACCCTTCATATCGTTTATCTGACCTCAAACATTTTCTGGAGAGTTTTGTAAGGGAGGCAGGTATAAATCTCCATATAGATGTTATAAAATCTGATGATTTCCATCATATGTGCGAAGCAATTTTCAAGTCCTTAGCTCGGGCATTACGGATGGCAGTAGATGTCAATCCTCGATACCAAAACAAAATTCCATCTACCAAGGGCAAACTGTAATGATTATCATTCCTGCAATAGATATAAAATCTGGCAAGGTTGTTCGACTTTTTAAAGGAGATTTCTCACAGGATAAAATATATAGTGATGATCCAGTTGCTGTTGCTGAAAATTTCTATAATCAGGGTATAAGGAGATTACATATAGTTGACCTTGATTCTGCTTGTAGGCAAGAAGGCGCAAATTCTGAGATAATAAAAACCATTGCTCTGGGGTTTAAGGATATTGAAATTCAGGTGGGAGGCGGGATAAGAGATGAAAAGATAATAGAGGACTATTTAAATTCGGGAGTAAAATATTTGGTTATATCCACCCGTGCTTATTGTCAGCCGGAATGGTTTGTTGCTCAACTTGAAAAATATGGCAATAGGCTTATTCTGGCTGTTGATGTTGAGAATGGCAGGTTAAAACTCAAAGGCTGGAAGCAAGAGTTTGATGGAGATTATGTCCAGTATCTAACCGCATTTAAAAATACCGGGCTTAAAACTGTAATTTATACTGCCATATCCTGTGATGGTACCTTAACAGGTCCTGATATCAAAAATTTCTCCCATTTTTTGAATCGTATAAAGCACTTAGATTTAAATGTTATATATTCGGGAGGAATATCCTGTGATAATGACATTAAAGAACTGCAGAGATTTCAAAACCAGGGTCTGATGGCAGTGATAATAGGTAAGGCTATTTATGAAGGAAAAATAAATCTTAGTGAGTATTTAAAACTAACCAACTAACAAACTAGCCAACTAACCAACTAATAGGGAGGTGAATAATGGTAAAGAAGAAGGTGGTTGAGAATTTAAAACTTAATGACCAGGGACTCATTCCAGCAATTGTTCAGGATTACAAGACCGGCGAGGTTTTAATGCTTGCTTATATGAGTCCAGAGTCACTAAAATTGACATTGAGAGACAAAAAGAACTGGTTTTATTCCCGCTCCCGAAAAAAACTTTGGCTTAAGGGAGAAACTTCAGGTCATTTTCAGGAAGTTAAGGAAATGTATCTTGATTGTGATAATGATACCATTTTAGTAAAGGTAAACCAGATAGGAGGTATTGCCTGTCATACTGGAAACAGGAGTTGTTTCTTTAAAAAAATAGATTTGGAGACACAAGAATTTGAGGATGAAGATAACTCCTGATTATGCTCAATTTTTAAAATTAAGCAAAAAGGGGAATTTAATTCCGGTTTACATTGAAGTTTTACCTGATTTTTTAACTCCATTTTCTCTTGTTCAGAGATTTAAGGATCATAATTATTTCTTTCTTCTGGAATCAATTACCGGTGGGGAACATATTGCCAGATATTCATTCTTCGGGTTCAATCCCGTAAAGATAATAACAACCAGAAAAGATAAGGGGGAAATTCAGTATTCCCGATTGCGAAGAGAAAAAATAAAAATTTCTACTGACCCCTTAGACATCATAAAAAATCAACTGAATAGTTATCGTTATGTAAGGATAAAGGAATTACCGCGATTCTGTGGAGGTTTTGTTGGTTATATTGGCTATGATGTGGTGAGATTTTTTGAGCGCATTCCTGATAAAAATCCTGATCCTCTGGGTTTGCCAGATTTATTATTTATGGAGGTATCTGACCTTTATATATTTGACCACATCCGCCAGCGAATAATAATTCTCACCCATGCTTTTCTAAATGAGGATGGTGTCCGCACAGCGTATAAAAAAGCATGTAATCGTCTTAGGGAGATGTATGAGTATTTGAAGAAGCCGATTCCTTTACAATCAGTGGTTTTACCTCAATATGTTACAGCCTCCAGAATGAAATCAAATTTTAAGAAAGAGGAGTTTTTGAAGGCAGTTAAAAAGGCAAAAAAGTATATAAAGGAAGGAGATATCATTCAGGTTGTAGTTTCTCAGAGATTTGAGAGAGAGACCAGAGTCAGTGATGCTGAAATATACAGATGGTTGAGATTTATAAATCCCTCCCCTTATATGTATTATTTGCGTTGTGATGATCATGCTCTTATAGGCTCTTCACCAGAGGTATTTGTGAGATGTGAAAACGGCAGGACAGAATTAAGACCAATTGCTGGAACCAGAAGGCGGGGGAAGAATGAAGATGAAGATTTGAGGCTGGAGCAGGAACTTTTAAATGACGAAAAGGAAAAAGCGGAGCATATAATGCTTGTGGACCTGGGAAGAAATGATCTGGGAAGGGTATGCAAATATGGGAGTGTGAAGGTAAAGGAATTAATGGTAATTGAAAAGTATTCTCATGTTATGCACATAGTAAGCGATGTTGTGGGAGAATTGAGAAAGGATAAGGATATATTTGATTTAATTCGGGCAGCATTTCCTGCAGGAACTGTTTCCGGTGCCCCCAAGGTAAGAGCGATGGAGATAATAGATGAACTGGAAAATACGAAAAGAGGTGTTTATGCTGGTTGTGTGGGATATTTTTCCTATTCCGGGAACTTAGATTCCTGTATTACAATAAGGACAGTTATAAAGAAAGGTGCTCGGGCATATATTCAGGCAGGGGCAGGAATAGTGGCAGATTCTATCCCTGAAAGGGAATATCAGGAGACAGTTAATAAAGCGCAAGCACTTACAAGAGCAATTGACTATGCAGAAGCAAGCAGGGAGTTGAAGAAATGATTGTGATGATTGATAACTATGATTCCTTTACATATAACCTTGTGCAATATCTGGGAGAACTGGGGCAGAAACTAATTGTTTTCAGAAATGATTGTGTAACAATTTCTGACATAGAAAGAATCAGACCTTCTCATATTGTAATATCTCCCGGTCCTGGCCGGCCAGATAAAGCAGGGATATCAGAAAAGGTTATAGCAAGTTTCTATAAAAAAGTTCCAATTTTGGGAGTATGTCTGGGACATCAGGCAATAGCCGAGGTTTTCGGGGCAAAGATTGTAAAGGCTAGGAGAGTTATGCATGGTAAGACCTCGTTGATTTATCACAATGGAAAAACAATATTTAAGAAAATTCCCAGTCCATTTACAGCCACCAGGTATCATTCTTTGATAGTTGAAAACAGTTCTGTTCCTGATTGTCTGGAGATAAATGCCTGGACTAAAGAAAATGAAATAATGGGTATAAAGCATAAAAAATATCCTGTTTTTGGGGTGCAGTTTCATCCCGAGTCCATTCTGACTGAAGTGGGAAAAAAGATATTGAAAAATTTTCTGTATTTATAAAAAAAATTTTTTGGAAAAAACTTGCATTCTGACAATTTTTGTGTTATATTTAAATTGAAAAACGGGCTGGTGGAAAAAATATGAATTGTGGGAAAAAAAAATTTAATGGTGAAACAGAAATTAAAAAATATAAAAAATTTTTACAAAGTTTGACTTTAAGTAAAGATTGTGTTATAATTACTTATAGGAAGAGATGAAGGTAAAGAACTGGGTGCTAATA
>CBEUCN010000029.1:0-13654 GCA_965541635.1 uncultured bacterium | reverse complement strand
CCACCTACGAGGTGGACAGGATAAGTGATTGAAATTAAATTACTTCTAAAGAAAAATCTATGGCGGGGGCAGAATGGGTGACTTTCCCCAGAGAGATTCTATCTATACCCAGTTCCATAATTTTTTCCAGTTGTTCCAGATTTATATTCCCTGAAATCTCTATTTCAAATTTTCTTTTCTTTCCTATCATCTTGAGAGCAATTTCAATATCCTCCGGTTTCCAGTTATCAAACATGACCACATTAGGGCATGCCTTTATCGCCTGTTCCCATTCCTGGAAATTATGAACCTCAACTATCAGTTCCTTACTAGGATATTTTTGACGCAATTTGTTAACCATCGCTATTATATAATCGTCTCCATGATAAATTTTTTTGAAACAACTGATGTGATTATCTTTTATCATTAATGCCTGAGATAAATCCATTCTATGATTACACCCCCCTCCAATCTTAACTGCATATTTCTCCAGTTTCCTCAATCCCGGCAGGGTCTTTCTGGTATCATATATTCTAATTTTATTACCGGAAACCAAGTGAACAAATCTGTTAGTAAATGTTGCTACTCCGGAAAGATGAGATAGAAAATTTAAAGCCGTACGTTCTCCTCCCAAAATCACCCTTGCTTTGCCTTGAATTTCTGCGATTCTGTCTCCAGATTTAAAATTACAACCATCTTTTACTAATGGCTTCCATTTTATTCTACCCAGAGTTTTAAATACCTGAGCACAAACATCAAGACCAGCAAGTATTCCATCACAACCAGCATAAATTACTGCCGTAATCTCCAATTCCCCTATTTTTAATCCCCTGGTGGTACAATCGCGAGAAACTGCATCTTCAGTTATAGCCCGGGCTATAAGTCGTTTAATATCAAGAGTAATTTTCATAAACTGTTAATAATTGAATCTAATTTCTGAATCGCTTCTTCCAACTCTTTCTTTCTATTCTTGACTTTATTTACAACCTGAGGATTTGCCTTGGTAATAAATTCTTTGTTATCCAATTTCTTTAATACCTGGTATAACTCCTGATTAAGTTTTTCTTTCTTCTCCTTGAGCCTCTGTTTTTCTTTTTCAATATTAATTATACCTTCTAAGAGTAAATAAATATTTACTCCTCCTGCACTTCCAAATGCGGAACCAGAAGGTCTTGTAATCTCCTGATAATGAATATCAAAATTAGAAACATTGGCCAGAGGCTGAAGATATCCTTTATTTTCGTTAAATATATCCAGAATATTCTTATCATCTCCAGACAAAATTACTTCTATTTTCTTACTGGCAGCAACATTGAGTTCTGCTCGAATATTTCTTATTGTCTGAATTACCTCCATTAATTTTGACATTAACTCTATAGTCTGAGGATATTCAAACTCCTTATTAACTTCCGGCCAAGGAGCATGCATAATTGTAGGAGAAGGATTATATTTTTTCCCCAATGAGGAATAGGCTAATTGAAGATATGGTGTTATCTTCTGCCATATTTCTTCAGTAATAAATGGCATAAAGGGATGTAGAAGCCGTAAGAGGTTATCCAGAACATAAATTAAAATAAATTTGGCCTGAGTAGAGACCAACTCGTCATTGCTGTAAAGATCTCTCTTTTTAATCTCTATATACCAATCACAGAACTTGTGCCAGAAAAAATCATATAAAAGATTGGCTGATTCATTAAAATTATATTCAGAAAGTGCCTGATTTACTTCCGTAATTAACCGATTCAAGGCTGTAAGAATCCAGTGGTCAAAGATTGAATATTTTTCTATCTTTACTTCTGACTTGAGTTCGCCAAGGTTGAGAATCAAAAACCGAGCAGCATTCCAAATTTTATTAGTAAAGTTTCTCCCGGAAATAAACTTATCCCGGGACAAATATACATCCTGGCCCATAGCAGTAATGGAAATTAAACTGAACCTCAAAGCATCGGCTCCATATTCCTGGATTATCTCTAAAGGATCAATTATGTTCCCAAGTGATTTTGACATTTTTCTCCCCTTTTCATCCCTGACAGTCCCATGAATGTAGACATTACGAAATGGCTCCTCTCCAATAAATTCCATCCCAGCCATAATCATTCTTGCTACCCAAAAGAATAGTATTTCCTGAGCCGTTACCAGAGTTGAAGTGGGATAGAAATAATCCAGGTCATTTAATTTTTCTCCTTCCTTTATGTAACGAAGAGAGCGCTTTTTCATTTTTGGCCAACCCATAGTGGAAAATGGCCACAACCAGGAAGAAAACCAGGTATCCAGAACATCCTCATCTTGAATAAAATCATTTCCACCACATTCCGGACATCTCTCCGGCTTAGCAGCAGAAACAATTACTCCCTTAAGAGAATTTACATCTTTAGGGGTAAAATCATATTCACTTTCTTCCTGCCAGCAATTTCGACAGTAATATACAGGTATTCTATGCCCCCACCAGATCTGCCTAGAGATACACCAATCTTTGATGTTTTCCATCCAGTGAAGATAAACTTTTTCCCAGCGAGGAGGATAAAATTTTATCTTACCGTCTTTAACAACTTTAATTGCCGATTGAGCAAGAGGACGCATTTTCACAAACCACTGCCGGGAAATATAAGGTTCTATTACAGTGTTACAGCGATAACAGTGCCCCACAGAGTGAATATACGGTTCTATTTTCTCTACCAATTCTTGAGATTCCAAATCTTTTATTATCTGTTTGCGAGCCTCAAATCTATCTAACTCTTTATATTTACCAGCATTTGCATTCATTCTCCCAGCCTCATCCATTACCACTATGGGCTGAAGATTGTGTCGTAAGGCAATTTCAAAATCAGTAGGATCATGAGCAGGCGTTACTTTTACTGCTCCCGTTCCGAATTCAGGGTCAACTATTTCATCTCTCACTATAATCAACTCTCTGTTCATTAAAGGCAGAAGCAATTTCTTATCTTTTAAAAATTCATATCTCTCATCGTTAGGATGAACTGCTACTGCAACATCTCCCAGCATAGTTTCCGGCCGGGTAGTAGCAACAGTAACAAATTTCCTTTTCTCACCAATAACAGGGTATTTCAGATAATACAGAAATCCCTCCTGCTCTTGATATTCCACCTCTTCATCCGCCAGAGCAGTTCTGCATCTTGGACACCAGTTAATTATATAGTTACCTCTATAAATAAGCCCTTTATTATAAAGTTGAATAAATGCAGTAAGCACTGCCTGAGAAAGGCCTTCATCCATTGTAAATCTTTCTCTTTGCCAGTCACAAGAAGCCCCAAGTTTTCTCAATTGTGTAACAATTGTAGAACCATATTTTTCTTTCCACTCCCATACCCTCTCTAAAAACTTTTCTCTTCCCAACTCTTCTCTACTCAGTCCTTCCTTCGCCAGCTGACGTTCCACCACATTCTGAGTGGCAATTCCAGCATGGTCAGTACCCGGAATCCACAGAGTGCAGTAGCCCTGCATTCTTTTCCATCTGATGAGAATATCCTGAATGGTATTATTCAAAGCATGTCCCATATGGAGTATACCAGTAACATTGGGAGGTGGAATCACTATACAGTAAGGGGTTTTACTGGGATCAGGTTCTACATGGAAGAATCCATTTTCTTCCCAAAACTTATACCATTTTTCTTCTACCTGTTGGGGATTATAACGAGATTGCATAGAATTTAAACTCTTCCCCTCTGACTTTCTTTCATCAATTTATATTCTATACTATCCAGAAGTGCCTGCCAGCTAGCTTCAATTATATTTTCTGACACTCCAATTGTTGACCAACTATCTTCACCATCCTGAGACTGAATAAGAACCCGAACTTTGGCTGCTGTTCCTGCTTTTTCATCTAAAACTCTGACTTTAAAATCTGAAAGCCGCATCTCTGCCAATACTGGGTAGAATTGATGTAATGCTTTTCTCAAGGCTTTATCCAAAGCATTAACAGGGCCATCTCCCTCTGCCACTGTATATTCTGGCTTGTTATTTACCCGTAATTTAATTGTTGCCTCTGATAGGATAGTTTCGTCTTTTCTCTTTTCTACAATCACCCGAAAACTCTCCAGATGGAAGAACTTTTTCAATTTTCCGAGATGTTTTTTAAGAAGAAGCTCAAATGAACCCTCAGCAGCCTCAAAATGATACCCCTGATGTTCCAACTTCTGCAGAAGTTTATGAAGTTTATGAGTAATCTTCTTCTCCTTATCTAATTGAAATCCATATTCTCTGGCTTTAAGTATAATACTTGATTTGCCAGAAAGTTCGGATATCAGAAGTTTCCTCTTATTTCCAACTGCTTCCGGCAATACATGTTCATATGTCCGGGGATCCTTCATTACCGCATTTATATGCACTCCTCCTTTATGAGAAAAAGCACTCCCTCCCACATAGGGCTGATTCTCTGCTGGCTTCATATTAGAAATCTCAGCCACAAAAAGAGAAAGTTCTGTCAGTCTCTTAAGGTTATCATCAGGGATACAGTTCAGTCCCAGTTTTAACTTAATGTTGGGAATTATTACACACAGATCAGCATTGCCACACCTTTCGCCATAACCATTTATTGTCCCCTGAACCTGAATACATCCTTCCTGAATTGCCTGAATGGAATTAGCAACTGCCATGCCAGTATCATTATGGGCATGAATCCCCAACCTTAGATTTATCTTATCTTTTATCTGCCTGATTATATCACTTATCCAGGAAGGTAACATCCCACCATTAGTATCACAGAGCACAACAAGGTCTGCTCCTGCTGATTCCGCCACCTGGAGAGTTTTAACAGCATAGGCAGGATTCTCACGATAGCCATCAAAGAAATGCTCGGCATCAAAAAATACTATATATCCTCTTTTCTTCAAATAAGAAATAGTATCAAAAATCATTTTAAGATTTTCATGTAAACTGGTCCTTAAAACCTTCTGAACATGTAAATCCCAGCTTTTCCCAAATATTGTAATAAATTTTGTTTCTGCTTTTAAAAGGGCCTGCACATTTTTATCTCTGGAAGGTTTAATATCTGGTCTCCGAGTAGAGCCAAATGCTACAAGTTTAGAATTTTTAAGTTTAAGTTTCTTTACCTTATTAAAATATTCCATATCCTTAGGATTAGAACCTGGCCAACCACCCTCGATATAATGAATTCCAAATTCATCCAGTTTCTTTGTAATTACAAGTTTATCCTTAACTGAAAAAGAAATTCCTTCCGTCTGAGCCCCATCTCGTAAAGTGGTATCATAAATTTCAATTTTTGGGGACATAATAATCACCTCTTAAGTTTATGCAACTCAAAAGCTTTATGTAAGGCCTTCACTGCCTTTTCAGCATGGCGAGCTCTTATTACACAAGAAATTTTAATCTCCGAGGTGGAAATCATCTCTATATTTATTTTATTATCAGCAAGTGCCTTAAACATTTTAGCCGCAATCCCAGCATGAGAGCGCATTCCTACCCCTACTACTGAGACTTTGGCAATCTTATCATCAGTAACAACATCAGATGCTGAAATTTCTCTTGCCACTTTTTTTGCTATTTCCACTGTTTTAGATAAATCTGTTTTAGATACCGTAAACGAAACATCAGTATAACCCTGTCTGCTCACATTCTGGACAATCATATCCACATTAATATTCTTCTCGGAAATTTTGGAAAATATATGAGCAGCAATTCCCGGCTTATCAGGAACATCACAGATTGTAATTTTGGCTTCATTCTTATCTACAGCCACTCCAGTAACATAAATATTTTCCATTTCTTTTACCTCCTCCATTATTATAGTTCCAGATTTATTATGGAAACTAGAACGAACATGAATTCTTACTCCATATTTCTTGGCAAATTCAATAGAACGTGCCTGCATTACTTTTGCTCCCAAAGATGCCAGTTCCAGCATTTCTTCATATGAAATCCGGCAAATTTTTCTGGCACTGGGCACAATCCTAGGATCGGCTGTAAAAACTCCCTCAACATCAGTATATATCTCACAAACCTCAGCATCCAAACTTTTAGCCAATGCCACAGCGGTTAAATCACTCCCCCCTCTACCTAAAGTAGTTATCTCCATATCCAGATTCATCCCCTGGAAACCAGCCACTACAACAATTTTCTCTTGCTTTAGTTCTTTCTTTATGCGGTCAGCATTTATTTTTATAATTCTGGCCTTGGTAAACGAGGAATCAGTAATTATCCCCACTTGGAAACCAGTAAATGCTACTGCCGAATAACCCAGATTTTGAATCGCCATTGCAAGTATTGCAGATGAAACCTGTTCTCCAGTAGATAACAGTAAATCTAATTCCCGTTCAGCAGGCTTTTTGTTCACCTTAGTGGCAAGTTTTAAAAGTTCATCAGTAGTATCTCCCATAGCCGAAACCACTGCCACCACTTGATAACCTTTCTTTTTATAATTAACAATATTTTTTGCTATCTTTTTTATCCGGGATATGGTAGCGACTGAACTTCCTCCATATTTTTGCACAATTACCTTATTTTTCATTTACTCCTCCGGATAAATACAAATTTTGCCGACCACACTACCGCTAAAGCCAAAATTATTAAAATTATTGAAATTATACTTAAAGTATAATTCTTTGTCTTTACAAAATTAATCAGTTGATAAATCAGAGCCGAGATAGTTATTATCAGCATAAATACTGCCGGGATAAGAGTATAAATCACCTTTTTCCCCATCTTTATCAACCAGGCACTGACCACAATCAACGCCAGACCAGCAATGAGTTGATTACTGGCTCCAAAGATTGCCCAGATTTTCATCCATTTTCCGGAAATAGCCAGAACTGTAGCCAAAATAACAGGAATAAGTGTAGGCATAATTCTCTCTCTAAATTTAAACAATTCCATCCCCACATACCGCGATATTCTGGTGGCAGTATCCAGAGTGGTAAGAATAAATGCATTAAGAATTAAAACTGCAAAAGCAGAACCATATTCTTTTAAAAAAGGAGCAACCAAAATCCCATATCCTTTCCCAAAACAGGTAACTGGGCTGGAAGAGGAAAGTGTGGCTCTAAATACCTGAGGTTTAAGAGAAGCAACCGCAACCAAGGCTATAGTTGCCAAAAGTCCCTCCATAAGCATGGCTCCATAACCAATTCTTCCTGCATATCGCTCATTGGACAATTGCTTGGAAGTAGTTCCGCTGGAAATAAGAGAATGAAATCCAGAAATTGCACCACAGGCTATAGTCACAAACAGCATCGGCCATAAAGGGCCGAGTTTCCCAGAAAAGCCAACATACCCTGAAGCAACTAGTGGAGGATGCACAACCACTATCCCCAAAACTCCCAATCCCACCCCAGCAAATAGGAGAAAAGAAGATAAATAATCTCGAGGCTGAAGGAGAATGTTTACCGGCAAAACTGCAGCAAAAATACAATAGAACATCAAAAAAATTATCCAAAAATTTATGGGATTAGTAATATAAGAAGGTAGTGTTATCGGAAAATATTCTCCCAGATATATCAAAAACCCCAACCCACATAGTCCCAGTAAAGTGGCAAAAAATGTATTGAAATTCAAACGATAAATAAGAAATCCCACAATAATGGCTATGGGGATAAGGCCCAAAGATGGTAAAACTATTTCAGGTTTGTTGACAAAGGTCTGGGCACAAAAATATTCAAATACTGCAATTATTAAAATTAAAGTAAGTAAAATGAAACCCGAATAGAGGTATTTTGTGTGAGGAGATACTGCAGAACTTCCGACCTCAGATACAGAAACTCCCTTATTCCGCAAAGATACATAAAGTGCAGAAAAATCATGCACTCCTCCCAGAAAAATAGAACCCAGAACAACCCATAAAATCGCTGGGACCCATCCCCAAATAGAAAAAGCAATCACCGGCCCTAGAATGGGTGCTGCTCCGGCAATAGAGGCAAAATGATGACCAAATAGAATCAGCCAGTTTTTAGCCGGGATATAATCCACGCCATCATTAATTTCCACAGCAGGAGTTTTTCTATTAAAATCTAAGGAGAAAACCTTACGGATTAATAACCTCAAATAAATAAAATAACCCAGAGCGAAAGATATCAGAACCAAAATTAATACAATTGCACTGTTCATTTGAAAAATACCTCCTGAATAAGTTGAGGGCCTGTATACTCTATTAAAGTTCCACAAGCATTTCTCTCATTAAAAGAAGAAACTTTAATCTCAGGCTTTATATTCCAACCTGCGCACATAAATGCTACTGGTTCATCTGTATGAGTCCTGACCGCAATGGGAGTGGCATGATCAGAAGAAACTAGAATTCTAAAATCCTCATCGGAATTTTTGAGATAGTTATAAACCGGGCCCACAATATAACGGTCAAAGGATTCAATGGCTTTTATCTTCTCCATCATCTCACCATTGTGTCCCGCTTCATCAGTTGCCTCCAGATGAACAAAACAGAAATCATATTTTTTTAAATTTTTTACTGCATATTCGCCCTTCCCTTGGTAATTGGTATCATAATAACCAGTGGCTCCTGGAACTTTTACAACCTCAAGCCCTAAAAGTTTTCCCAGTCCATTTACTAAATCAACTGCAGATATAACAAATCCTTTCACTCCATAATGTTCCTCAAAACTTGGCAAAAATGGCCTCCTTCCCTGCCCCCACAACCAGACCATATTGGCAGGATTTTCTCCCAGATCAACTCTTACTCTGTTGACCTCGTGGGTTTCAAGAATTTCCTGGGACCTAAACATAACTTCTCGGATGATTTCCTGATCCTTTCCCTGGGGAAGATATTTCTCTATTTCCTCTCCCACAATATCATGGGGAGGAGTGGTCTTAAGCTCATCTCCTATACCTTCTGTTATCAGAAGATGGCGATAACTTACGCCCGCATAAAATTTCAATTTATCCTGCCCCAGTTTTTTATTCAACTCCTGGATAAGAACCTTTGCCTCTTCGCTTCTTATATGCCCGGCAGAATAATCAACCATTTTCCCATCACAGACAGTGACAAGATTACAACGAAATGCTACTTGATTATCAGAAAGGATAATCCCCAAATTGGCTGCTTCCAGAGGGCCTCTACCAGTGTAATAATTCTGAGGCTCAAACCCCAGCATGCTCATGATAGCAATATCACTTCCAGGCTTAAATCCCTTGGGGACATTGCTCACCAAACCCACAAGAGAATTCTTAACCAGTTCATCCATATTGGGCTTATGAGCCACTTCCAGAGGTGTTCTACCTCCCAATTCCTTAAGAGGGCGGTCATTCATTCCATCTGCTATAAGAAGTGCGTATTTCATCTCCTCATAAATAAAGAAATTTATTTAATTATAATAAATAAGAACGATTTTGGCAATTTATAAAGCCTGAGAGTAGTGTAAACTATTTTTCGCAAATTTTAGTTGTAGATATGAAGGGGATGAATAAAATAACCTCCTTCCCTGCCTACCAGCAGGCCGGGCAATTTGAGGTTGTCAATCTTAAAACGGGAAGGAGGTGTATTATGAACCCTCTTTAACTTCTCTACTGATTAGCAAGTCTGGGGATATTTAAACCTGCTTCCGAGGTAGTCCAGAATGTTTAGAAGAGACAGAAAGTTTTAATTAATTTAGTTATTCTAAATCTCTCCGTAAAGCAAAGATACGACGAATAGACTCTACATTTGAAATAATACCTAAAATCATTAAAACTAAAAAGATTTGATTTAAAAGCGAACCTATAAATATTATGAAAAAGCGGATATCTCTACCAAATCTAAACTTAGGTGACTTTTTTTTCTTTAAAAAAACAGCATCATATTTGGAAGCTGTATAGCTATTCATAAAGCATCCAATTAAAGCAATTGTTCCCCAAATCCAATAATTTATATTCCCTTCCATCAACCATTTCCCATAACTCATTCCTAAGATAATCAAAGCATCAGCATATCTATCTAAAACCGCATCAAACCAAGCTCCATATTCTGATTCTTGAAATTTCAATCTCGCTATTTCTCCATCACAACCATCTAAAATAGAAGAAATTTGTGCCAGAATTCCTCCAATTAATACATTGAGATAAGACCCAAAACCATAAAAAAGTGCAGAAAAACAAGAGAGTAAGAAACAAAAGAAAGAAATCATATTTGGGGTTAATTTTGTATTTACAATGTAACGTGATAATTTAATTGATAAAGGCCTATTTAAATGCCTGGATACCCAACCATCTGTAACTTTTATTAAATTCTTAAGCATAAAATCTTGAGCTTTTTTATAATCTCCTTCAGTATCTATATCAGCCCAAAATTTCCCACTTATATCAACTGCTTTTATTTTCCCTTGCCTTGCTAAAACTTTAACTCCGCCAGAAAGAGTATCATCACCTTGGTGAATACTTTCCTCTAATGCCTTGAAAATATCTGAAGTTAAGAAAAAAATCCCAGTATCTATAGCATTATAATCTTTAATTCTTTTCCCGATATCCGTAATCTTATCTCCTTCTACTTTCACTTTAGTAGCATCGTCCAGCTTTACATGGGAAGGAACAGACTTATCCACGCAAAGAAAATTCCCTTTATCTGAACTTTTTTCTATCAATTCCTGAAGTATTTGATAGTCAAAAACATGATCAGACATTAACAAAAGAAACCGCTCCTCTGAAATAAGATTTTTCTTCCCCTTTAATACAGAAATTCCATTACCTCTTTGCCACTCATCGTTGTATGCATAAGAAATAGAAATTCCATACCTGGAGCCATCTCCTAATCTTTCTTGGATTTTCTCTCCAAGGTATCCCAATACAATTACAACTTCCTTTATGCCTACTTTCTTTAAAGAGAATAACACTCTTTCTATAAGAGAGAGCCCCAAAAACTTGACCAGAGGTTTGGGGTTTTCTTTTCTTACACTACTTAAACGTCTTCCCTCTCCAGAGGCAAGAATTAAAGCCTTCAAATCATCTTTCCCTTAAACCATGAATAAATTCTTCTACCATTTTCTTGGCTTCTTCGTCTGGAATTTGAACAGGAGGATGTTTCATTGTATATGCAGAAATTGAAATTAACGGTCCTCCTATTCCCCTATCTAAAGCCAACTTACAGCATCTAATTGCATCTATAACACAACCAGCTGAGTTTGGTGAATCCTCCACACTCAAGCGAACTTCCATGTTCATAGGTACATCACCAAACATCCGACCTTCTATCCTCAGGAAACAGATTTTATTATCTTTAAGCCAAGGCACATAATCAGAAGGCCCAATTTGAATATTCTCCTCCAATAAAGGTTGAGCGAGGATAGACTGGACTGCATCAGTTTTTGATATTTTCTTGGAATTCAACCTCTCTCTTGCCAACATATTTAAAAAGTCTGTATTGCCACCTACATTTAACTGATAAGTCCTGTCTATCTTTACTCCTCTATCTTTAAATAGTTTCATTAAGGTCCTATGAGTGATAGTAGCACCTATTTGAGCCTTTATATCATCTCCTACCACAGGCAAACTCTTTTGACTAAACTTATGTGCAAATCCCTCATCACTTGCTATAAATACTGGGACACAATTTATAAAAGCCACATTTGCTTTCAAACAACATTCTGTATAAAAACGGGAAGCCTCCTCTGAACCCACAGGAAGATAATTAAGAGCAATCTCTGCTTCGCTTTCTTCCAGTAGTTTAACAACATCAACTGGCTTCTCATCTGCAATAAGAAAAGTTCTATCTTCGGGATAGTGCCTCATGTGAGGAGCTACTCCATCGAGTATATGTCCCATTGCTACTTTAACACCCATTTTAGGTATATCTCTATAGAATACATAAGTACAATTAGGCTTTGCAAATACCGCTTCACTTACATCTTTGCCAACTTTTCTTTTATCTATATCAATTGCAGCTACTACCTCTATATCTCCCGGTTTGTACCCTCCTATATCCCAATGCATTAAACCAATTGCATCTTCAGGTTTCTTACTTTTGTAATAATAAATACCTTGAATTAATGAACTAGCACAATTCCCAAGGCCAATAATCGCTATTTTTATTTTGCTCATCCTCTCACCTCCTTTCTTAATAATTAATATTTTAATATAAAAAAGAGAAGAATTTTCAAGAGGCAAGGGAAATAGCAAATTCTTTTCTAATTTTAGAAGTTATAAAATAAACTTCAAATTATGAACCCAGTTTAGTTTTTCTTAATATACTGGAACAGCAACAACCACCACATCAGCCCTGTAAGGGGCTATTTTACTTAAACACCTCCCACAATAATCAATAACACTTGTGAGACCAGTATTTGTAACTCTTACTATTGTTGTCCTTGATTCAATTGCTCGAAAAACCGCTATCTGGTGCATAAAATAGATCTCATTACTGTTTCGGAACCAACCTTCATCTGACTGATTAATTATAAATTTGGCGCCATTTTTAACTGCATCCTTTACTAAATTGGGAAACATTATTTCAAAGCAAATCAAAACTCCAAATTTAACATCATTAAATTCAAATACTCCACATTTTTTTCCGGGAGCATAATTTGCTATAGGATAGATTTTTTCTATCCAGAAAAATAATTTTTTTAGAGGCACATATTCCCCAAAAGGAACCAGATGACGCTTAAAATAAATTCCTTTAATTTCACCATTGCCATCAAAAAATAAAGAGGCATTATAATATCTATTCCCTTTCTTATAAGGCAGTCCTATTATCACTGGCAACTTCACATCAAGAATAACAGTTGTTATATCTTTCTCCATCCTCTTATCCTGATTCCAGAGAAATGGAAATATTGTTTCCGGAAATATTACCAGTTTGGCCGATTTATATTTAGCCATCTGGTAAAGATATTTAAATTTGAGAAAATGTTGGGGATAATATCTACCTTCCCATTTGAGATAAGAATCAACATTCGTTTGAGCAAGTGCTACTCCTGAAAGATAAGAATCACAATGCAATTTATTAAGCTGATTATTGCCATACCAATATGAACTTACCAGTAAAACACCCATCAGGCATAAATTAAGTAATTTTAATCTCAATTTCCGGGAGATAAAAAGATAGGCTATACAGGAATTTACAAATACTATTAAAAATGAAACTCCATAAACTTCAAAAATGTCTGCTATCTGAATTAGAGAAAGCCTTTTATACAGAGCATATCCCAGAAATCCAAACGGAAATCCTCCCAGAAGAAATGAACGAATATATTCCAAAACAACCCATATTAAAGAAACCAAAAGCGGAGAAAAATTTTTGGTAAATGCCAGAAGAGAAAAAACTCCAGGATACAATCCCAGATAAATTGCAACCAAAATAAAACCCAGTATACTTACTTTAGTAATCCAGAAACATAAAATCGAGGCAAAAATTAAACCCCATATAAATCCTGTAATTAATCTCTGATTGTTATTTAACCGATAGCAAACAATAAAAAAAGGAATTAAAGAAAAAAATATTAAAAAATCAAACCTATAAAAACTTGATGCTGTAAGAAATGAAGAGACTAATGCCAGGAGAATAACTATCTTCATCCATATTTAGGGTAGCAACACTTTTTATATTTCTTACCACTTCCGCAAGGACAGGGATCGTTTCTACCCACTTTTTTACCTGGCCTTCGATAGGGCTGAGGTTTACCCCCTGCTCCCTGGCCAGGGATAACATGACGGCCAGCTTCCTGGGGAACTGTGGCTTTTTTAACTGCCTGGAACTGCCCTACCTCCTCATGTTGATAATCCTGAG
>CBEUCN010000028.1:0-14405 GCA_965541635.1 uncultured bacterium | reverse complement strand
AAATAGGCTTTGCTCCCAACCCTGTGCCTAAAGGATCCCTTATAACTCCTCCAATTCCTGTATTAGCACCCCCATAAGGCTCAATAGCGGAAGGATGATTATGAGTTTCGACTTTAAAACATATATTATATCTGTCATCAAATTCTATCACCCCGGAATTATCCTTGAACACCGAAACACATCAGGGCTTATTCAATTCCTCCGTGACCTTCATAATCGTCTGTTTAAGCAGATTTTTAAACTCCAGTTTCTTTACTGTCTTCCCATTTTCTCCTTCCACTTCGATATACTCCACATCTCCCCGAAAGGTTTTATGTTTACAATGCTCTGACCACGTCTGAGCAATCGTTTCCAGTTCACAGTCAGTAGGATTTCTTCCTAGTTTTTGAAAATAGTTTTTAATTGTTTTCATTTCATCCAGATTTAAGAAAAGTTGGCCCTTTATACTCAATTTTTTTAACTCGTCATCATCAGCATTGATAATATCTACGGTATTAAGTTTAAATTTATAACTGGGGGGCTGGGGGAAGGGATGGAAATTTTTATTTACTTCCTGCTGAATGACCTTGTTTATTAATAATTTATCTTTGATAATCGCAATTTCTTTATCAGAAATTTCACCAAAAATTAAATACTTCTTGGCTGTTTTGGCATATACTTCATCTTTATAACCCAAGTCTCTGATTGCCTTTACAATTGATTCTTCCCAAGGATCCATCACTCCTGGATTGTAAGCAACTTCTATCTGGATGCAGGGACCAGATGGTGACTGGGTTTTTTCACCAAACAGCGATATGCGATAATCACAGATTACAGGATCAACAAATAATTTTTCAGTAATCTCTTCTATTGCCTTTTTTGTTAACGAAGTCTTGAGATAATACACCTGTTCTACCCTGACAGCCTCCACCCCTTTAATGCCAAGGTCATGGATATCTTTAAGAATTGCAATCCCAAAAGGATCTGTTTGGTTATGGCGATAAAAAACCTCTATTTTATATACCTTCATAGAAGATAGGTAAAATCATATCAGAAATTGAAAAATTGTCAAAACTCTGTATATTAAATTCTTCGGAAGGCTTATTTTATCAGTTTTAACTTTGCAAGTTCAAAGCCTTTTTGAGAACCCCTTTCATAAATAGGAACAAAGTGGAGATTAAATTTGCAATTATCAGTATTGTCCTGTCTGTCATAATCGTGGACTGCAATGGAGAAGTTCAAAACTTTATCAGCCTGGGGATTAATATTTAAAATCTGGAAGGGAATTGTTATATACAAAGTATATTCACTTTTTTTCTTTTCTACTTTCAGTTGAATTTCCGGAAAATCTTTATCCTGAAACCAAGCATATTTCTCAGGCACTCCATTTTTACCGGAAGGACTAAAACCAAACTGAAAATGTAAGGGATGTCCCCAATATAAACGTTCTTCAGGCGTAATATAAATTTCAACGCAATCCTGTTTATATAAAGTTTTAGGAGCCTCCTCAGCAATCATCTCATTATCCCGTACCCTGACCACAAAATATAAATTTTCCTCATCCCAGGATGCCGAGAATTCAGGGGCTAAATCCTCAGGATATCTGGTTACAGCTCCATATTCCAGCGTTTTTTCAGGAGTGAGCTTATAAAATTTCTCCTCATCAAATCCCCTCTTATACCCGGCGGTAATTAAAGGAGGCTCCTCTGGGATAAGGTCCATACTTCCTTCTTTAAAACCCACCAGAGACATTGCCTTTTTTATATATTCATTTTTCATAAAATATTTCCACACAAATCCCGTAAGGTAGTTTTCAACCATTAAAAGAATTGGCCCCTGGTCAATCCCAATTACTACCTCAGCATACCAGTTTTTATCCCGGTTGAAACTATCCACAAATCCATATTTCCCCCAGACATACTCCTTATACTGGTTATACATCCATCTCAGAGCAGAAATGCATTCCCGAGGAGCAAATGGTATTGAGCCTCCACAAGCAGTAAAAGCCACTGTGCCATCATGACTGGCATAGCCCGGTGGGGCACCATATGCTCTGTATCCTGCAGGACATTCACAGGCAGTTAAACCCCAGGAGTTTTCATTATAACTTAACGAATTATATTTGTTGTCTATACAGAACTGCCGATTAGCCAGAGTGGCATTCATAGAGGAAGTGAAATAGTCTGCAAATTCATCATGTTTATTTCTAAAATCCACCCAGATGTGAGAATATTGATGTGTGAAAAGTGGAGGAGAAGAAATGCAGACATATTTATTATACTTCCAGATAGGCCTTCTTATCCTCTTCCAAGTATCTGCAGGTATAGGATGTGTGGGAGAACCAATGGCCAGAAGATACATTAAAAGCTCTTCTCCGTATTTATTCCAGCGATGCGGCAAAAAACCCTGTTCTGGAGTCCAACCCATACATAAAGTATCTCCTTCTCCCAACATCCATTGCCAGTCTACTCTCCTGTATATCTCATCTGCCAGTTGTTTAACCTTGCCACCAAAATATTCTCCTGCAAATAGTGCTCCTGCTAAAAACAAAGCAGTATCAATTGAGGAAAGTTCACAATTCCACACTCTTATACCATTATCCATACCTACAAAATGATAGAAAAAGCCATGAACATTTTTCATTTTATCCCGGAAGAAAAATAAAGTATTAAGAGTCCTCTGTAACCCCTCTTCATATGTTATCCATCCTTTTTCTATTGCTATGGGATAAGCGGTGAGAGCAAAACCAACAGCAGCAATGGAAGCGACTTTAAAATCATCTTTCTTGAAATTATTCGCCTTATCCTTGGTAAGTCCAGTATTAGGATTAGTCTCCTGCCAGAAATATAAAAACGCTTTTCTCTGCAGGAGTTTCAGAAATTCCTCATCCGAGAGGCCAGTAACATCCGGTTTGGGGATTCTTTCTCTTGCTGTTTTAAAAATTTCACACAATGGCTTATCCAGAATTTTATTCTGTGTGAAATAGATATCATCCACATAAAGCGTGCCTTCTTTTTTAGTAACCCGCCAGTCCTCAAATACAAATACCAACTCTCGCATATCATCAAAATAAGATATACCCATAAATTTATTCAAAGGAATTTTAAACTCCTTCCATTTATTCTCTATTCCAGTAATATAATATATTCCCCTTTCTCCTCTGCCATTTTTAAGTTCTATTTTAAAATGTTTACTAAAACCTCTTTTTTCATCTCCTTTGACCCACAAAACAAGATATTTATAATTAGATAAATCCACTCCTCCCAGTTTAAACCATATTCCATTAAATGCCGGATTGGGAGAATCAACATCATAATCAATTCTTAAAGAATACCCTTTTTCTCCTCTTTTCTCTACGGGAGAGAAAGAATCATAACAGGTCTGGGAAAAATCATTGGGATCCTTATCCCAGGAACCGAAATTGCCTAAAGGGCCTTTATTTTCCCTTTCATTAAAATGAGCAACTAAAATTATTCCCGGGATTTTAATTTCGGGTGTGGGTTTAAGTTCGGCAAGGAATTCCTCCCTGGCTTTTTTCCTTTTTTCTTTTATTGCTTTCTGAGTATGGTAATACTTGAAAATCACAAACGACCCCGCAATAAAAGCTAAAAATACTATCCCCCCAATTATTTTTTTCATCTCACCTCCTGATTTTTAAAAATAGGGGTGAACGATAAAGTTCACCCCTTTTAAAGGAATGCCATTGCTGTTACTTCTCAAACTGAACGTCGTCAATATAAATAGTTCCTTCTTTTACAGGGTCTCTCCAGTCCTCAAACACGATTACAAACTCAGTTAGCCCGCTAAATTCCGAGATGCCAGCCATTTTCATTAAAGGGATTTCTACTTTTTGCCACTTATCAGTTACACCGGTAACATAATACCTTCCAACCTCTCCTTTGTTGTTTTTCAACTCCACCTTGAACAGAGGAGTAAAACCTCTCTTCTTATCTCCTTTCACCCAGAAAGTAAGCTTAGAATAGGCAGAAGCATCGAGACCATTGAGCTTCATCCAGATACCATTATAAGCAGGATTGGGAGAATCCACGTCGTAGTCAATTCTTAAACAGAAACCCTTCCCCTGCCTGGTCTGAGAAGTATTGAAACTCTCAATACAGGTCTGGGAGAAATCCATGGGGTCCTTATCCCAGGCACCGAAGTCTCCTCCCACATTGTTGGGCTTTGTTCCGGAATCAAAATCAGCCACCACCAACACGTCCTGAGCAGAAAAGGAGACCCCGCTTAAGAAACACACTGCCAGAACTACAAATGCTACATACTTCATAACCCCACCTCCTTTTTTCCTTTTGTTTAAAATATCCCATATATTTCCCATTTTGTCAAGTTTATAAAGTTAAATCATAAGATAAGTAAATATATGTTGAATCACAAGACTTATTGCTCCCATCGCTACTGAATCTTCTCCCAGCTGCGTGGGCACAATTCTTACCTGATGTCCTATTTCCTCAAAGGTCTTTTCCCGGACTACTCTTTTTATCTCATCTAGCAAAACTGATCCTGCCTTTTCAATTCCTCCACCAATTACTACCACTTCTGGATTTAAAACCTGAACAAGATAAGCAATTCTTACTCCCAGTTCCTCTCCTGCTCTTTTCACCAGAGATACTGCAAGTTCATCCCCCTCTCTTGCAGCCTCAATAACCATTTTAGAATCTATTTTAGAAATATCATTACCACATAATTCTAATATTTTTGAAGTCCTGCCGTCTTTTATCTGATGTTTAGCCATCTCGGTTAACCCCAAATCTGCCTGCCACCTGGCAAGGCCTTTCCATCTCTCCTTCTCTTCAGGAGTTAAACTGGGAAGTCCCAACTCTCCTGCACATCCGGTTGAGCCCCGGTAAATTTGACCATTTATTACAATTCCGCATCCTATTCCTGAATACATAAAAATCAGATTTTTCACATCACTTTCCAGTTCAAACTCTCGTTCACCAAAAGCAGCCACAGTAGCATCATTTTCAATAAATACTGGAATACCAAACTTCTGCTCCAGCATATTTCTCAAAGTAGAGATATAAATACTCCCCATCTGTTGAGGCCAGCGAATTGTCCCCCCTTTGCGATCAACTATTCCAGGAATTCCTATTCCTATACCCTTTATAGATGACTTATCCATCTCTGACTTGGCAATTAATTCTTCTATCACTTCATTCAAAGCCTCTAACAATGCACTTTCAGCACCTGCTGGGCGGGGTTTACTGAGCTTTAATAGCACATTGGCTTTAAGGTCTGCCAGTATCCCTATTATACTGAACAAATCCAGGCCGACACCAATTATATATCCTGCCTTGGGGTTTAATTCCAATACTACAGGACGCCTGCCCCCAGTAGAAACATCCAATCCTCCTTCAATAACAAGGCCTTTCTGGATGTAAGCATTTATATAATTGGAAACAGTGACAATATTCAATTCTGTTTCTTTAGAAATCTCAGTCCTAGTTATCGGTCCTTTTCTGCGAATTAAATCCAGAATGGCAAAATTTTTTCTTTCCCTGTCAGTTAAAATTTCTCCAAATTCCACTATCATAATCATCCCTCCTTTTATTTTGAAGATAAAATCTTATTCCCCTCAGTCACAATTTTTTCCAGTGCAGAATCCAAATCTTTCTGACCATTAAATACCAGATCCAGTTCTGGCTTTAGATACAGCTCCTCAACTTCCCTCCACCGGGGATGAAATGGGGGAAAAACAATGTATTTGACTGCAGTATTGAGCATCCCTTTATTAAGGGGCTTCTGTTTATTCCCAGCCCAGTATGGACCCTCAGCCACTGAAATCCTTGCAGGTTGAGCTAGCCCTGTAGATGCCATTCTCTCCATTGCTTGCACAGATGTTAATGCCTTCACCACCTCCCAAGCAAGTTTAGGATTTTTGGAGGTTTTTAGAATACAGTAAGCAGTCCCTCCCGTAGCAAATCTCCTTATACCTCTAGGACTCTTAGGAAACATCACCACATCCCAATCAAAATTTTGGATATTCCTTAAAGCAGGAGTTTCCCAAATTCCAGAACCAAGCATTGCGAGTCGGCCAGTCATAAACATCATCTGCACCCCCATTCCCATATTAATAAGAGCAGAAGGAGTGGGGGAAACTTTATATTTATGAATAAGATCAACATAAAATTGGAGCCCTTCTTTTGCCTGGAGCGAATCTAAAGTCAATTCAGTAGGATGTTTAACATCATCAACTAAACTACCTCCATTGGAAAGAACAAAATTCTGCCATGCCCAAGTATAGAATCCATATCTTTTCACTCTACCATTTTTATCATATACCGTAAGTTTTTTGGCTATCTCTAATAAATCATCCCAAGTCCAATCATCGCAAGGATAAGGAATGCCTGCCTGGTCAAATAAACTTTTGTTATAATAGATACAGGCAAAGGGGGCTACATCTCTGGGTATCCCATAAACTTTACCATCAATTGTAAAGTGGTCCACTATTGGAGGGAAGAAATCATTTAGAGAAAATGTCTTATCATTTTTAATAAAAGATGTAAGATCCAGAAATACGCCCTTCCCCCAGAAATTAGTAAATAGACTGACTTCTGCTGCCATAATATCAGGAGCATCTCCACCAGCAATTCTGGTCAGAATCTTACTGGCATAACCTCCATAGGGAGTATGTTCCAAAACTACATCCACATTGGGATGAATCTTTTCCCAGTCGGCAATAATTGATGATATAATCTTTACTTCCTCTGGAGACCCCCAGAATGCAAATCTTATTTTCTGCTTGCTTGGATTGGAAGCAGGCTTATGGGAACATCCCCATAAAACTAAAAAAATCAGAATTAAAATAGATTTTGCAATTCTCATAATAAACTTAATAAAATTTTAACTAAAATTACTTTTTTTGTCAATATTTATTTAAAATTATTTAAAATTGCAACCGAATCACTCTCGGTTATCTGATCATAAGGTAGCCCTTTAACAATTCGGGCAGCAGAAGTTACTTCTTCGGTTTTTATTACCTCCAGTTTAGCAATCAATTCCCCTTTTCGATAAACATTACATTTCATTCCTTCTTTTAATCCATCTCTTCTGCCAAGGTCAATTATTACAAACCCATTATCGCAGTCAACCTGTAATATCTTTCCTTCTACCCTTTTTGTTTTTACCTCTATTTTGGGGAGGGTAACTGCCTGAGACGAGCTAATATTATAACTCAATTTCTTAATGTTCTCCAAAGCAACTTCCAAATCCTTCTTTAATTTTGTAACCTCAAGCATTTTATCTTCCAGAATCTGATTTATTTCTGCCAATCTTTTGTTATACGCCTCTTTCTGCTTCTGGGCCAGTTGTAACTGCTGTTTAAGTTGGACAATTCTCTGCTGCAGATGTTTCCTTTCCTCCTCAACACTAGTAACCCGAGCAGTTAGATTCTGCTGTTCTGTTTCCAATCTTTGCAACTCCTGCACATATTTAAGTTTTTCCTGTTTTTCCTGCTGTAAAGAAGAACTTAAATCAGAAACAAGTTTCTTCACTTCTGCCAGTTTGGCCTCCAATTGTTGCTTCTCATGAGAAAGTCTTTGTAATCTTGCCTGTAACTGTTGCTTGGATTGCTCAACATCCTGAATCTGTTTATCTTTTTTTTCAAGCAAGCGCTGGAGACTGTTTAATTGTAATTCCAGATTGGCTTTATCTCGCAAAATATTTGACCAGAATTCATCTCCTACAGTGACCTGAGGGCTGGATTTATACTTGTTTAACTTACTCTGAAACTCATTATTCTCTTTAACTAAACGGGTAACTTTTTCTCTCAATTTCTGATTTTCTTCAGCCAACTGTTGTAATCTCTCTTCCGCTTCTTTCTTTTCTTCCTCCAATCTGGTAATATAAATTTGCGTTTTCTGAAACTTTTCACGAAATTCATTCAAGTCTGCCTGCAACTGATCGATTTTGAATTCCAGATCTCGATTTTTCTCATACCAGAGATATTTCTCCTGAAGATACTTACTATATAACCTGCGATTTTCTCTTATCAGCCAGCCAGCAGAAATTACTGCCAGCCCCAAAACTATTCCTATTATGGAATAAATTACGGTTTTTAATGTATCATCCATTACTCAATCCTTTAGAGTAACGTGGTTTAAAAAAACCTTTCAACACTGCAATTACTATTACCCGAATATCTTCTATAATAACATAAACCGAGGGGATAACCACTAAAGTAAGAAATGTAGATACAGACAGTCCACTTATTACTGTCTTGGCCAGCGGTGACCACAAGTTAGAAGATTCACTTTTATCCAGAGCCATCGGCACTAGACTACATATTGTGGTCAAAGATGTCATCATTATTGGCCTGATTCTATCCCCAGCCCCCATAATTACTGCTTTCCGCAAATCCATTCTGGAACGCAATTGATTGATATGATCAACCATTACAATAGCATTGTTGACTACAATCCCCCCCAGCATAAGCATTCCCATTAGAGCACCCATGTTTATTGAGGTATGGGTATAATAAAGCGCGGGGATAACTCCAATCGCTGCCAGAGGAACAGTAGTCATAATTATGAAAGGTTGCATGTAGGATTCAAATAGAGAACCCAAAACCAGAAAGATTAAAAATACCGCTACAATCAGTGCGAAGTTCAATTGTCGGGCATTTTCAATCATCAATTCATAATCACCGCTGAACCGGAAAGTATAGTTCTTAGGCATCTGGAAGTCTTTTAGTGCCTGCTTAGATAACTCTACCGCTTTCTTCAAATCCAGAACTCCCCGATTGGCACTGACCTGGACCATCCGGGATTTATTTTTATGCCAGATTTCACTGGGAGCAATATCAAATTTTAAATCTGCTATCTGATTTAATGGAATCTGTACTCCTTCTCTATTTACCAGAGTAAGATTTTTAAGTTTTGTAAAGGTATCTCGAGATTCTTTTGGTAATCTTACAACTATCTCCACCTCTTTGGATTCAGTATGATAGTAACTGGCTCGCAACCCTCTGATTTTACCATGAAGTTGATAGGCAATATCTTCCATGGTAAGCCCATAGGTACTGGCTTTGTCGCGATCAACCAGCACTCTGATCTCTGGTCTTCCTTCTCGCATTCGAATCTTCTGGTCAGTTAACCCCTTAACTGTGGTAAGCTTCTGAGCCATTCCTATGGCAATTTGCTTCAACACATCGTAGTCATATCCATAAATATCAATAAATATTTCCTGAGAACCAACTTCCTGAGGAAGTTCAAAATATATAAAGGCATCAAAATATTTTTCAATCTCATTCATTATAGGTCTGAGACTGGAGATGATCTCGTGAGTACTTCTGCGACGCTGGGAAAGAGGTTTAAGTTTTACATATACCTTAGAAGACCATCTTTCAATGCGGGAGGAAACCGTCCGAACTTCAGGTAATTTTCTAACCACATTTTCCACCATTGCTACACACTGATCAGACATCTCCAGTCGTGCTCCCGTAGGAAGTTCAACATGAATTGTAAATTTATTTTGTTCAGTGATTCCAATAAATTCGCGTCCAATTTTTTTATGGAGCGGAAGAATGTAAATAAATATTCCAAACAGAGAAAAGACCAAAGTATAACGGTAGCGGATAAATATTGCCAACATTTTGCGATAGATATACTTAACCTTTTCAAACTTATTTCTGTTGCCTCTAACTACTTTACGTTTACCCATTTCAATCCTTGACGACGCCAATGGGACTAAAGTAAGGGCTACAAATAGCGAGGCTAAAAGAGAATATACAACTGTCCAGGCTAGCCCACTGTAAAGAATCCTCATCTGTTTGCCCACAAATACTATTGGGAGAAAAGCCACCACCGAGGTTAGAGTTGATGCAGTTATTGCCAGACTTACTTCTTGACTGCCTTCCAACGCCGCTTCTTTCTTTTTATATCCCTGTTCTTTCTTTTTAAATACATTTTCCAGAACCACAATAGAAGAATCCACCAGCATTCCAATTCCCAGAGCAAGCCCGGATAAAGTCATCACATTAAGAGTTAATTTTTGAATAAACATCAATACAAAGGTGAGCATTACTGAAAGAGGGATGGAGAGGGCTATGATAAATGTTGGAGGGACATCCTGTAGGAAAATAAGCAATACAATTACTGCCAATGCTCCTCCCAGAATCAACGATTTCCGAACAGTATCAATTGCTTCCTGAACATATTCTGCTTGCTGAAAAGTGGGCTTTATGATTACATCTGGAGGCAATACTTCCTTTTTTATTTTTTCAACTTCTTCCATAACTGCAGCATCGACTTTTATGGTATTGGCAGTGGATTCCTTCTGAATATATATAGAAACTACGGGACGGGCATCAACTCGAGCCAGATCTATGGGTTCCAGAAAAGAATCTTTCACATCAGCAATCTCCTTGAGTTTTATAATTGACCCTTGAGGACTAACCGCTACCCCTAACTCTCTTATGTCTTCCACCTCCCTAAACTGCCCCAATATTCTCAACAGATACTCTAGTTTATCCTCTTCCATCTCTCCCACCAGAAGGTCAAGGTTGTTTGCCCCTACTGTTTGAATAATCTGTCCTAGAGAAATGTTATATGCCCGCAACACATCCTCCTTAGGCTCCACCAGTATCTTTCTTTCCCTTCCACCAACTACTTCCACATTTGCCACTCCCTCCACTCTCTGAAGACGGGATTTTACTTTTTCATCTATCATCCTTCTAAGCATCTCAGGAGTATATTTTTCTCCCGTAACTGCCAGAATTACAATGGGAACATCTGTCTGCTGATAGCGGGCAATTACTGGCTTTTCTATTTCCTTGGGCAATTTATCCTTTACTCTTCCAAATTTTTCCCTTACTTCCAGCGAGGCAAAGTCCATATTAGTGCCAGGCTCAAATCTCAATATCACCCGGGATTCGCCCTCTTCGGAAATTGAGATTAACTCTTTAAGGTTGGATACATCACTCACTGCCTCCTCCACTGGCTTAGTAACCAGTCTCTCAACATCAGGAGAAGGAATACCTCCTCGCACTCTGATTATAATACTTATGGTCTCATAACTGTAATTGGGCATCAACTCTACAGGCAGTTGTACAAGTGCAATATAACCAATAAGGACAATCCCACTGAAAACCATAAGCATTGTCACCGGGCGATAAATTGCTATTCTGGGAAGTATCATTTACTAAAATTCTTTTTGTTTATCTCATACCATCTCCCAGGACCATTTGGCCCTCGAGGAATAATAATCCCTTTCTTCTGCAGTTCCTTAATATCTCTAGCCGCAGTTGCCACTGAAACGTTAAACAATTGAATATATTCCTTTCTGGTAATTTTCCCCTGTTTTTTGATGTATTGTAATGCCTTTTTCTGGCGAGGATTTAAATCTTCTATTTCCTCCTCAGGAAATTCATACTCTTCTGTAATTTCCTCCCTTTTTTCCTTTTCTTCAGGGGAAACAATTACAATAACTTTTTCCGGTTTTAACTCCTCCCTTTTCTCCTTTTTCTCTTCCATTTTTGGTCTTCTTTCCATAATGTTTACTGCAATCAGATACAATGCTGGAATGACAAAAAGTGTAAGAAATGTAGAGGAAGTCAGCCCTCCTATAACAGTAATTGCCATCGGTGCTCTTAACTCTGCACCTTCTCCCAACCCCAGAGCCAGTGGTATTAATCCCAAAGTTGTAGTCATGGCTGTCATTAAAATTGGCCTTAGCCTGTTCTGGCCAGCCTCCACTACTGCGTCATAGGGAGAAAAACCTTCCCGGCGGAGTCCGTTAACACGGTCAATTAAAACAATACCATTATTTACCACTATACCTCCCAAGACAATCATCCCCAAAAATACCACCACATTCAATGTGGTATGGGTAAGTAAAAGTGCAACTGTCACTCCAATTATAGAGAGGGGCAGAGTAAACATTATAATGAATGGCTGCCATAAAGATTCAAACTGAGAAGCCATAATCATATATACCAGAACAACTGCTAAAATAAGGGCAAAAATCAAGCTTTTAAACGATTCCTCCATCTCCTTTCTCTCTCCACTCATTCTCACCACATACCCTTTAGGTATTTCCATCCCTGCAATTATTCTATCAATATCTACTACCACCTCGCTAAATCCTCTCTTATAGATATTTGCTGATACTATTACTGTCCTTTCCTGATCTAAACGATGAATTTCACTGGGACCCAGTCCTCGAGAAAGATAGGCAACATCGGCCAACGGCACTTCTATTCCCAAAGGAGAATGAATGAGAATGTTTCTTATCTTTACCAGGTCATTGCGATCTTCTTCTCTTAACCTTACCCGGATATCATATTCTCTTCCTTCCTCCTTATATTTAGAAGCAACATATCCTTTTATTGCCGCCTGAGCAGAAAGAGAAATACTGTTAACTGAAAGATTATATAATGCTGCTTTATCCTTCATTATATTTATCTTAACCTCAGGCTGGGCAGGCATGAGGTCACTGCTGATATCATAAAGGCCAGAGACTTTTTTCATCTCCTGCATCAGTTTTTCAGAAATTGACCTCAAAACCTCCATATCTCTTCCCTTTACCTCAATGTTCACTGGCTTACCGCCTTGAAGCGCAGCCTTAAAAATCGTCTCCTGCAGTACGTATTCCAGACGGGCCCCTTCCAGATCCACCTTTACCAAATCTCTCTGTAACTGGTGGATTACATCCTGACTCTTGCGATAACGAGGGTCGCGTTTGGACATCTTTTTAAGGTTTACCACTATCTGGGCCTGATGAGGCCCCAGGGTTTGAACAGTGCCTCCATATTCTTTCTCCTTACTGGAGCCAATAATCACACTGACACCCTTAATATCGGGATAGGTAAGTAATATATTTTCTATTCTTTTAACTACTCTATCAGTAACCTCTATTTTTGTGCCTGTAGGCATATCTACTTTTATCATAAACTCCCGCTGATCAACCTTGGGCATCAACTCTTTATTTACACCTTTTAACATTACAAAACATACCACGGTAATTAAAATTATTCCGGCAAGAAAAATATATTTAAATTTCAAAAATACCTTCAAACTGTTTAAATATAGTGTTCTTAAAATCCGAAGCCAGAAACGTTCTTTTGTCTCCACATTTTTAGTTTTAATTCTGGCTGCCAGCCTAGGAATTAAAGAAAGAGCAACAATAAGTGAGGCTAAGAGTGAAAATGTAACAGTAAATGCTAGTTCCTTAAATAACTGTCCTGCCACTCCTTTTACAAATATCAAGGGCAAAAAAACTGCTATGGTAGTAAGCGTGGAAGCCACAATCGCTGCTGCCACCTCTGAGGCCCCTTTGGAAGCTGACTGTAATGACGGCTTACCCAACTGGCGATGCCGAAAGATATTTTCCATAACCACAATAGCATTATCCACCAACATTCCCACTCCCAAAGCAAGTCCTCCCAGAGACATAATATTTACAGACAGGTGTCGGAAATACATTAAACTAAATGTAAGCATTATTGAAATTGGAATAGATAAGGTAACTATAAGCGAACTCCAGATATTCATTAAGAAAAATAATAAAACAAAAAATGCTAACACCCCTCCCTGAACAGCAGCGTCTTTTACTCCCTTTATGGAATCACGAATAAACTGCGATTGATCATATATTATCTGAATGTCTACTTTACGATCCTTTAGCCGCTGTTGTATCTCCTTCAGTTGTTTTTTTACCAGTCTTGTTACTTTAATTATATTAGCCCCTGCCTGACGTTGAATTCTTATAGAAATATTCTCATGACCATTATATCTGGAAATGTTAGTCAAATCTTTAAGAGTATCCAAAACTCTGCCAACGTCCACAACATGAATCACTCTTTTGTCTGAGGTCTTACCTTTTAACTGCCTGAGATATGCCTCATATTGCGTTTGGGGAGGATTCACCTCTTGAACATCTACCACTACCTTTTCTACCTCCTTAACAGCCTGAAACTCTCCGATTGTTCGAATAAGATATTCATAAAACCGCTCTTTTATTGTTCCGGCAGGAAAAGTAAAATTGGTTTGCTTTATGGCCTCAGCTACTTTTAAAATTGGTATTTTATTAGCAAATAGTTTACCCTGATCCAGTTCTACAAGTATTTCTCTTTCCCTACCTCCCACAATATTTGCAGATGCTACCCCTTCAATTTTTTCCAGTTCATCTTTTATCTCCTTGCGACATAATTCTCGCAATTCTCGAGAAGACATCTCTCCTCTTACTGACAAAATCAATATCGGGATTTCAAATGGATTGTATTTCATCACAATTGGATCCTCTGCTCCTAAAGGCAGCCGTTCTTTTATCAAATCTATTTTTTCCCTTACACTCAGGGAGGCAAAATCCATATTCGTTCCCCAGTCAAAATCAAGAATAATTAAGGAAAGACCTTCTTTGGAAATGGAAGAGATTTTTTTCAAACCATTCACAGTCCCTACTGCTTCCTC
>CBEUCN010000027.1:0-14582 GCA_965541635.1 uncultured bacterium | reverse complement strand
TAAGAAATTGTCTAATCTTTTTATGACGTTGGCTTTGCCGATTATATCCATGAGTTCAAATAATGGTGGAGAAATTGCTCTACCAGTTAAAACTACCCTTAAAGGATGAATTATGTCCTTAGCAGGAATTCCCTTTTCTTCTGCCAAAGAACGAATTACTTTCTCGGTCTCCTCGGCACTAAATTCACTCAACTTCTGGAAACGACTTTTAACTTCCTGCAAAATTTCCTTAATTTTATCCGTTTTCAGAAATTTTTCAACTGCCTCTCTTTCAAACTCATAGTCATTTTTTAAAATGTAAGTCAAAAAATCCTCAAACTCGGAATATACACTTATGCGGGGACGTAATAATTTGAAAATTTTCTCTTTTGTATCTTCAGGCAATTGTAGGAATTTCTGCTTCAGTTCCGGATTCATTATATAGTTAACAACCTGATGTTTGAATTCTTCATCTCTTACCTGCTTGAGATATTTTTTGTTCATCCATTTCAATTTTTCAATGTCAAATACTGCATTGGACTTGTTCACTCGATCCAAACTGAAAAGTTTAATCAGTTCTTTTTTGGAAAGAATCTCTCTATTATCTCCTGGAGACCAGCCCAGAAGTGCCAGGAAATTGAATAATGCCTGAGGCAGAAATCCCTGCCGGCGGTATTCAGAGACAGAAACCGCTCCGTGCCTTTTGGATAGCCGCGACCTATCCTGACCCAGTATAAGCGGAAGATGAGCAAATTCAGGAATATCAAAACCCAGAGCCTGATATAAAAGAATCTGTTTGGGAGTGTTGGAAATGTGGTCCTCCCCTCTTATTATATGAGTGATTCCCAGAAGAGCATCATCTATCACGCAGGCAAAGTTATAGGTGGGAGTGCCGTCAGATTTCATTATCACGATGTCTGAAAAATCCTGGGCAAATTCTATTTCTCCCCTTATCAAATCCTGAAATTTAACCCTGTCAACATCGGATTTAAACCTTATCCCCACACCTTTCTCAGTTTTCTCTTCATATGCTCTGCCTGCCTTTAATAATTTTTCAGCAAATTCTGTGTAGATTTCCTGTCTCTGGCTTTGAAATACAGGTCCCTCATCCCATTCAATCCCCAGCCAGGACAGCGAGTTTAATATGTCATCTAAAAATTCTTCACTGGAACGCTCACGGTCGGTATCCTCTATTCGCAGAACCATTTTTCCATTGTGATGGCGGGCGAAGAGATAATTGAAGAGAGCGGTGCGTGCTCCACCTACATGGAGATAACCGGTGGGTGAAGGGGCGAATCTTACTTTTAACATTTTAAAAGAAGTTGTTTATCAAAAACTTATTCATCATCTTTATAAATATAAAAATTGAAGTTAAAGAGAGCAAGAGAAAAATCATCCTTCTATATTTCCGAAAAACGCTTTCTTCCATAAAATAATAAAAACATATAATATTCATATAAACACAGGGCAAAAGATATTTATTTGCTTTCCCTCTCGTCAAACTTAATATTAAAGCATAGATAAAAGAAGATAAAAAAAATGGGAAAGCTTTTTTATTTTTTATTATCCGAAAAGAAAAAATTAGATTTATCAATGCTGTAAAAGATGAATAATAAACCAATCTCCATAAAAAATTAAAAATAGATTCTAAATCAGTAATGCTCCTTTTGTCAAAATGTTCGGGGATTATTTCATAATTTATAGCTTTTAAAACCTGTTTAAAATCACATTTTTCTAAATAAATTGTGAATCCATATAATGCTAACAAAAAAATCCCCAATATTGTTCCTTGGAAAATTACTTTTCTAAACCACTGCAATTTTCTTTTTTGGTATCCACCTAAGTATACCAACCCTGTCACGAAAAACCCTGGGAATCGAGTTAAGGTAGCCAATCCAGTATAACTTACAAATCTATGACTCCTGTGGTATATAAATCCTAAAAAAGCAACAAGCAGAAAAAAAGTATAGAGAGTATCTTGTTGATATGAAACTCCAGGAATGAAAAGAGCATATCCCAATATAAAAATAGAAGGTATAAAAAAAATTAAGTCAGTTTTAAAAATCCTGTAAAGTGTAATAAAAATCAAAAAGAGTTCTAAATAGAAAAGAACATAAAGAGAACTGAGGTAGGGGCTTACCAAAAAACTAAAGTAATCTAAATAATATCCCAACGGAGGTTGAAAATATACCCAATATCTTTTTCTTAAACTTTCTGCTGTCCGTTTTGCCTCTATTAAATCAATAATAGGAGAAAGATTGACTTTGCGAGTAATAAAATACTTTCTAGCCTCAGGAGTAAAATAGCTTAAATCCCAAACTTGGATGGGATTAGTAGTAATAACTTTAATATGAGAGGACGGATTCACTCGGAAAGAAAGCAAGAGATAGTTATATTTTACATGTTTTAAATAATAATGATGATGGGGACCAAACTTCTTAACCGGTATTTTCCAACTAGAAAAAGAATTTCCATTCACAATGGAAAACTGGGTTCCCACTTTACCCTTTATAAACCATACTAAATTCAAATAACCCGAGCATTTCCCTTTGACCCAAAGATTCTTTTCTCCTCTTTGAAAATTATAGGGAAGCCCTGCAAGAAGTGGGCCATCTGAACACCAGATCGAATAGGGAATTTTTATTACAGGCTGATTTATTTTTTCAAATATTCTAGGGTCGTCGTAATAATCTTCTAAGGGTCTTTTTATATACCAGAAGGTAGAAATTACAAAAAGGGACATAAATACTAAAAACAAAAAAAGTGAAAAAAAAGATATATCTACCCTTATCTTCGGTTTTTTAATAACAGATACAATTAAAAAAATTAATGAAATAATTATTAAGCTTCCTATAAATATTTGAGTTGGCAATTCTTTAAATAAATATCTTAGAAAAAACGAAATTACAATCCCTAAAATAAGATTAAGACTAAAACCATCGATAATTATTTTACTTAATGTAGTTTTTTTATGGATAGCAATTATAATTAAAATACCAGGAAAGAATACAATCCAGATAATTTTAAAAATATCAAAAACTAAACTTTCCAATGAATTTCTATCACATCTTCTACTCTTTTAAATATTGTATCTGCAGTAAGCCCTAAGAAATTCAATAATTCTTCTCGTCTACCATGAGGTATAAATTTATCTGGAATACCTAAATTTAATACTTTTGACTTTATCCCTCTCTCTCCCAATAACCTGGCTATACTTTCCCCTACCCCTCCTGAGATGCTGCCTTCCTCAACAGTAACTACCACATTTACCTGGCTGGCTATTTCTAAGATTAACTCTGTATCTAAAGGTTTGGCAAATCTCAAATTCACAACGTAAGGTATAAGGCCTTCTTCTTTCAAAATTTTAACTGCTTCCCAAACTCTGGCTACCATAGAACCATAAGCAAATATTGCTACATCCTTACCCTGAGATAAAACTTCGGCCTTCCCCAAGACAAGATTTTGGTATCCTGTTTGAGATAAATCGCAACTAATCTCTTTGGGATAGCGAATTGCACAGGGTGAATCCACATCCTTCATCCACTGAAGCATAAGGGCAAATTCCCAGCCATCTTTAGGAGCAAGCAAAACCATATTGGGTAAGTGTTTTAAAAATGCAATATCAAATACGCCATGATGGGTTGGACCATCACTACCCACAAGTCCTGCTCTATCCAGACAGAATTTTACAGGGAGATTTTGCAGACAGACATCGTGCATAATCTGATCATACGCGCGTTGAATAAATGTGGAATAAATGGCAACATAAGGTTTAAATCCCTTTTTAGCCAGTCCTGCTGAAAATGTAACTGCATTTTGCTCTGCCATACCGACATCAAAAAATCTTTCCGGGAAAATATCCCGAAATCTGGAAAGGCCAGTCCCCTGAGGCATAGCAGCAGTTACTGCCACTACTCGGGAATCGATATATCCCAGATCAATAATTTTTTCAGAAAAGACATCAGTATAGGTTCTACTTGTTTTCTTCTTAAATTCTCCAGTATTAACATCAAATGGAAATGCACTGTGGAATAAATCGGGATTTTCCTCACTGAATTTATATCCTTTCCCTTTCCGGGTTAAGATGTGAACCAGAACCGGTTTATTAAGTTTTTTTACGTTACGAAAAGTGGTTATAAGGTCACCTAAATCATGCCCATTTATGGGGCCGACATATTTTATCCCCAGTTCTTCAAATAGAATTCCAGGGACCAGAAGGTTTTTCAATGATTCCTCGAATTTTTTGAGAACTCTCAATGCAAATTCTCCCTTGGGTAGCTTACGGATGAAATTCTCAAATTCCTCTCTAACTTTGTTATATAAGGGATTGACTATTATCCTGTTGAGATATCTGCTCATCGCTCCTACTGTTCTGGCAATTGCCCATTCATTATCGTTAAGAACTATAATCAGGTCTTTTTGGATATGTCCTAAATAATTCAGGGCTTCAAATGCCATTCCTCCGGCAAGTGAACCGTCTCCTACGATTGCAACTACCTTCCTGTCCTGTCTTAACATGTCCTTGGCAGTAACCAATCCCAATGCCTGAGAAATAGCCGTAGAGCCGTGTCCCACGACAAAATGGTCATGTTCACTCTCTGCAGGATTAGGGAAACCACTTATTCCATTTAACTGCCTTAAAGTATGAAACCTGTTTTTTCTGCCGGTTATAATTTTGTGGGTATAACACTGATGGCCAACATCCCAGATAAATAAATCCTGTGGGGAATCAAATACGTAATGAAGGGCAAGGGTAAATTCCACTGCTCCCAGATTGGTAGAGAGATGCCCTCCAGTCTGAGATACAGTGTTAATTATCAATTCCCTAATTTCAGAAGCCAGTTGTTTCAACTGGGAAATTGTCAAAGATTTCAAATCATGGGGAGAATTAATTTTATCAAGAATTTTTGAGGACTTACTGGGAGTTTTCACCATAATTTTCCTCTTTGAGCAACTCTTCTTCTGATATTTCCTCAGTGGTTAACTCTTGAGTCTGTTCGTCTTTCATTATTACCTCTATTTTCCTCTCTACCTCAGAAAGTTTTTTGGTGCAAAACTTAACGAGTTTGATCCCTTCCTCAAACAGACTCAATGCCTTCTCCAGAGGCACATCAGGGCTTTCCAATTCCTTCACTATTTCTTCCAACCTCTGTAATGCCTGGTCAAACTTCATAATAACCTCCTGGATTCACCCTCTTTTTCTATTTTCTCCACCCGGGAAATAAACCCACCTTTAAACAATTTTGTCCTGATTTTATCTCCAACTTTTACCTGGGCTGAATCCTTCAATATTTTACCAGTTTCAACATCAATGCTCAAACTGTATCCCCGGGAAAGTATAGAAAGGGGATTAAGATTATTAAGGTGCTGGATAAAATATTTCAATCTTTCTCTACGGTTAGATATCAAATCCGTCATCTTCATTATTGTGCGTGCCTGTAATTCCCCTATTCTCTGCTTTTTATTGGGAATCAATTCTTTTATCCTTTTCAAACCATAACTGCCAGCAAGTGTTTTAAGAACCTCTTTTCGAGAATTCACAAGGTCTGTGACTCTATTCTTCATTCTCATTTGCAACTCATCTATTCTCTGCATTTTCTCGGGAATTAAATCCTGAATTCTTTTAAGACCATAGTGTCCAGCATACATTTCCACAATTTTTCTTTTTTTATCCACTACCCCCTGGATTGCAAGTTTTAACCTCCGTGAGAGTTGAACAACTATATCTTCCAATTCTGCTTTCTTTCTGACCACCATCTCAGCAGCAGCAGATGGAGTGGGGGCCCTCAAATCAGCAACAAAATCAGATATCGTCCAGTCACGCTCATGTCCCACTGCTGAAATTATAGGTATCTCAGAATCAAATATTGCCCGAGCAACTATCTCCTCATTAAAAGCCCACAGATCCTCGATACTTCCTCCACCCCTACCCACAATTAAAACATCCATTTTCTCATCCAGGGCATTAAAATCTCTAATTGCCTGAGCAATTTCAGAAGCGGCATATTCTCCCTGCACTCTTACAGGATATATAAAAATATGAAGATTATAAAATCTTCTTTTAAGAACCCGCAGGATATCCCTTATCGCTGCTCCTGTAATTGAAGTTACTATTCCGATTTTTTGAGGAAGAAATGGAATCTGTTTTTTATAACGAGCATCAAATAATCCCTCGGAGGCAAGTTTTTTCTTCAATTGTTCCAGTGCCAGCATCAATGCTCCATATCCCTTGGGTTCAATATATTCTACCTTTATCTGATATTCTCCCCTCTTCTCATAGACCGTAATTTTCCCATAACATAAAACATGAAGCCCATCCTCAAGGTCAAATTTCAACTGAGTATTGGAATTTTTAAACATTACTGCCCGCAGTTCGCTGAACTGGTCTTTTAGCGTAAAATAGAGATGCCCTGAACCTGGTGAGCGCAAGTTGGAGATTTCCCCTTCTACCCAGACATAACCGAATGTATCCTCAAGCACAAATTTTATATTCTGGGTAAGTTCTGATACTGTATAGATATGGCGTTCCTGTTCGTCCTCAAACATCCCTGCGATACTCCACTCGGGTTATACTTCTTGCCCGACCGTTATTGTCATCAACATCCAGAATAACACCCTGAATTCTCACATCTTCCTGAGCCACTTCCATCCTGGTAGGAGTGGAAGTTAAAAATCTCTTCAGGACCGCATCTATACTTCTTCCCAGCACAGAACGAAAAGGGCCGGTCATCCCCACATCAGAGATGTAAGCAGTGCCATTGGTGAGAATCGTCTCATCTGCTGTCTGAACGTGGGTATGAGTGCCGAGAACTGCGCTTACTTTACCATCAAGAAAATAACTTAGAGCCTGTTTTTCACTTGTGGCTTCAGCGTGAAAATCCACAATTATTATGCTGGTCTTGCCCTCCATAGCCTCTATCTCTTTTTGAGCAACACGGAAAGGACATTCTATAGGCTGCATAAACACCCTGCCCTGGAGGTTTAATACACCTACAGGGTTTTGATTCCTGGCTTTAAGAATAACACTTCCACACCCAACCACACCAGAAGGATAATTTGCTGGCCTTAATAACCGGGGTTCGGTATCAAGAATTTTTAAAACCTCTTTCTTAGCCCAGATATGGTCGCCTGTTGTCAGACAATCTATTTGATAGGAGAGTAACTCTTCTACTACTTTTACTGTAAGTCCAGAGCCGCCGGCAGCATTTTCAGCATTGGCAATTACAAAATCCAGATTCTCTTTCTTTCTTACGCCGGGAAGCAAATCTTTAATTATCTCTCTTCCCGGTCTACCTACAATATCTCCGATAAAAAGTATCTTCATTTCCTATTTGGCATACTCTACTGCCCGAGTTTCTCGAATCACAGTAACTTTTATCTGGCCGGGGTATTCCAGTTCTTCCTCTATTTTTTTCTTAATCTCACGAGCAAGAACATATGTCTGCTGGTCTCCCACTTTATCAGGATAAACCATTACTCTGATTTCCCTTCCAGCCTGAATAGCAAATGACTTTTCTACCCCCGGGAAGGAATTGGCAATATTCTCAAGTTTTTCCAGGCGTTTTATGTAACTTTCCAGTGTTTCTCTGCGGGCACCAGGTCGGGCTCCGCTTATAGCATCTGCTGCCTGTACCAGAACAGCATAGATAGTTTTCTGTTCAACATCTTCATGATGAGCGGCTATAGAATTAACAACAATCTCATTCTCTCCATATTTCTTGGCGAGGTCAGCACCAATTTGAGTATGAGTGCCTTCTTGCTCCTGGTCAACCGCCTTACCTATATCATGAAGCAAGCCTACTCTTTTTGCCAACTGAACATCAAGTCCCAGTTCTCCTGCCATTATTCCCATAAGATAGGCAACTTCTTTAGCATGCTGAAGTACATTCTGTCCATAACTCTTACGATATTTAAGTTTACCAATCAACTTAATCAACTCCGGATGGAGATTATGGACTCCAAGATCAAGTGCTGTGCGTTCTCCCTCTTCAATCAGTCTTTTATCCATCTCCGCCTTTACCTTCTCTACTACCTCTTCAATTCTGGCAGGATGAATTCTTCCATCCTCCACAAGGCGCTCCATGGCAATCTTGGCTATCTCTCTGCGATAGGGGTCAAAACAAGAGAGAGAGACTGCTTCCGGAGTATCATCAATTATTACATCTACGCCCGTAGCCATTTCAAATGCTCGAATATTTCTTCCCTCTCTTCCAATAATTCTTCCTTTCATTTCGTCACTGGGCAGATTCACAACTGCTACTGTGGATTCAGTGGTATGGTCAATTGCGCATCTCTGGATCGCCTGGGTGATTATCTCTCTTGCTTTTTCTTCAGCCTTGGCACGAGTTTCTTCCTCTATTTGCTTGAGCAATATATTGGCTTCATTTCTGACCTCAGTCTCCATTATCTTCAATAACTGTTGCTTTGCTTCTTCCGGAGACATCCCAGATATTTGCTGTAATCTGAACTTTTCCTCCATAATGAGGTCATGAAGTTCCTTTTCTCGTTCCTGAAGTTTATGCTCTTTTTTCTCTAACTCCTGGGCATATTGCTTTATCTCCTTTTCTTTCTGATCAAGAAGCTCCAGTTTCCTCTCCAGATTTTCCTCGCGCTGCATTAATCTTCGTTCTAATTCAGCCAGTTCTTGTCTTCTTTCTTTAGTTTCTTTTTCAAAATCTGTTCTTAATTTGTATAAAAGTTCTTTGGCTTCAACTTCGGCTTTTCTTTTTCTCTCCTCGGCATCCTTTTGAGCTTGTTGTAATAAAGTTTTTGCTTGATATTCTGCAGTTTTTACACTTTTCTTACCCTGAACAGACCGTATCAAATATCCCACAACGCCAGCTATAATTAACAGTGCCACAAATCCTATAAGTTGAAATACTGCGTTCATACCTTCACCCCCTTTGCTGAAAAAATTTCACCCGTAGATAAGAGCAGATACCGGGATATCGTCAGGGCCAAAAGGTAGGGTATTTAAAATCTGGAACTCATAGGCCAAGCCTATGGTATGTATATTGGGAGGTATTTTTTTCAAAAATCTGTCAAAATATCCCTGACCATGGCCAAGACGATTACCCTGCCTATCAAAAGCCAGACCAGGGACTAAAATTATTTCAATCTGGTTTAAATTTAACTGTCTTAAATTATCAGGATGAGGCTGACAGACTCCAAATGGACCTGGAATTAACTCTTTGGGGTCGAGAATTAAAGAAGGTAAAATCAGCCTCTCCTCTTTTAGAATAAAAGGCACCGCTACCTTTTTGCCCATTTCCAGAGAGCGTTTTATTATCTCCCAGGTATCCACTTCATAACCCTTTGATACATAAGACATTACAACACTGGCCCTTTTAAACCTATCATACGAGAAAAGTTTCTCCCGTATCCTGGCATTCCTCCTTTCTTTTTCTTCTTTATCCACATTTTTTAACTGTTCCAGCATCTCTTGTCTGATTCTTTCCTTTTCTTCCATTCCTATCGCCATGGAAAAATTATACATGTAAAAATTTAAACAGGCAAGTTTTAAATTTGGAGATAAAAATAATAAATTATTTCTTCAGATTTTCAGGACATAAAAATGAGAAAAAATAATTAGAATTCAGACTCCCAACACAGATAATCATAGAAACGAAATATCTATAAATTCGCAGTCATACAATATCTCTGCCGGTCAACATTTTAAACACCAAAAGATATTTCTCGCTGGTTTTTTGAATAACATCCTGAGGAAGTCGGGGAGGGGGAGGAGTTTTATCCCATCCAGTAGACTCCAGCCAGTCACGAAGATACTGCTTATCAAAACTAACCTGTGATTTACCAGGTTGATATTCGTCCTTAGGCCAGAAACGGGAAGAGTCAGGTGTAAATAGTTCATCAATCAGAATGAGTTCCCCATTTAGAAGACCAAATTCAAACTTGGTATCGGCAATTATAATTCCTCTTTGTTCAGCATATTGAGAACCAAACTGATAGAGTTCGATGCTTTTTTCTTTTATTTTAACTGCCAAATCCTCACCAATTTTTTCTACCATATACTCAAATGTAACTGGTATATCATGTCCTGTTTCCTCCTTGGTGGAGGGAGTAAATATTGGCTCTTTAAGTTTCTCTGCTTCTCTAAGTCCGGCTGGAAGTGCTATCCCTGAAACCTTGCCAGTTTTTTTATAATCTCTCCAACCAGAACCAGCAAGGTATCCCCTAACCACACACTCAAATGGAACTGGCTGAGTTTTTCTAACCACCATACTTCTACCTTCCAGAATTTCAGAATATGGCTCTAATTGAGAAATTTTTTTAATACTTGAAGTTATAAAATGACTAGGAATTATATCCCTGGTCAATTCAAACCAAAATATAGAAAGCTGGGTAAGAACAATACCTTTATAAGGAATGGGATCTTCAAGTACAACATCAAAACACGATACCCTGTCAGTAGCCACAAATAATAACTTATCCTCAATCTCATAAATATCCCGCACTTTACCTCTTTTAAATAGTGGCAATTGAGGCAATTCCACCTTATCCACTAAGTTCACTTTCATATTCATCCCCCTGCAATATCAGAAAATCCTCTATCCCCTGTTCTTTAATTATATAACCTTTCTCCTGCAAAAATTTCTTTATTGGCAAATACTGCCCATGCTTCTGGCATGTGAAGTAAATCCACTGTATATTGTAGTCTTTACTTACTTCCAGTAAAAGTTCTAAGAATTTCCTCTGACGATTCTCGCAAAAATCATCAAGAACATTAAAAGTCTCATCAAGTATAAATGGTAAAGACTCTCCTCTGGTCTGAACAAACAATGAAATAATTGCCAGTCGTAAAAATAAATAAAGACTGGTCTGCATACCTTTCCCAAGATTATCCACATCTACCACCTCTGTGTGCCCTAATGGTTTTACCCTCAACTCTAATTCCGGAGTTATCTCCACAAATTCATATTCTTGACTCAAATGTTTAAAGTATCTGTTTACAAATTGATTAAGGTAGGGACTAATCTGAGCATAAAGGGTTTTGCCTGCCTGTTTTAAAAATTCTATGCTTAATTCCAGTGCCTGACGATATATGGAAAGTTTGTGTAAATCTTCTTCCAGAATTTCTTTCTGGAAGTAAAGAACAGCAAGGTCATTATCTATGGCGTAATTGGTAATGGTAGATTCATAAGAATCAAGCTGGCTCTGCAGACTCTGAATTTTTTCCTCACATATCTTGCGTTCAGCAACAAGAGAACTATAAGTTTCCAGTTCTTCTTCTATTTCCTTCAAATCTATATCCTGAATAGATGTTGTCTCCCTAATCGGCATATTGAATTTTTCTGCCTTGTTTAAAATTTCTGTAAGTTGGCAGGATCGTTGCCATTTCTCCTCAAGTTGCCCAATATCCTTAACACCCAACTCAGAAAGTAAGTCTTCCCATAATTTAAGATAAATGCCAATATCCTCTACATTTTCAGCAACATTCTCTATTATTTTCAGTTCCTTACTGTAGGTAACAAAATCCTGAATTAGATTATGACGGTATCTCATTTCTTTCGACAAACTCTTTTTCTCCCTGTGATGGATAACTACCAAAGCAATTATCCCTGTGATAAGGAATAAAAATAGAGAGAGGAAAATCATACCCCCCTGGCTTATTGTAAACAGAAAACTTAAAAATAAAAACAATACTGCAGATAACGAGAAGAAAATGGTGAGATAGAAGTTAGTTTTTAAAGAACGCAATATTTTGCTTATGTTTTCATCTTTAGCCTCAAGGCGAATTATAATTTCCTGAAGGAAATTGTAATAATTCCGCAAATTCTGAATATCTTTAAAACTAAGATTTCGCAATTCCTGAGGAATAGAATTAAGTTCTGTTTTTAACACTGAAAGGCCAGCACCCAAGGTCTGAGTTAATAGTTCAATCTTGGGGAGAATAACTTCCTGAAGTTTTCTTTTTTCACGATTCAAATTATCCTGAATTTTTTTCTGTTCCAGGAATAACTGTTTTACTTTTTTGAGTTGTTCTTCCAGATTGTGAATCTCATGATTTATCTCATCCAATCTAATCTGTTTATTCCCGGCTATTGTTCGTCTCCCTCTTTTATCTGGCATACCGATTTTACTCTTTTTATCTTCCAATTTTTTAATTGCAGAAGTTAATCCCTGTCCAGTTTTCCCCATCTCAATTATTGCCCGCAGTTCGTCAAGAATTTTCCCTTTCTCTCCCAGACTGGCAACATCAAACTGTTTTACAATACTTAATCCTTCAAATGCCTCCCTCCCTATCCCCAGAAAATGGCGTCCAGTTAAAAGGCCAAGATGTCTATCCTGTGTTTTAATTTTTACTGGTTTCCAGTAGCCATTACAAGATTCAAATACTCCTATCTTATCCTCACGAGGAGAATCTCCAATTATCTTTTCCAGGCGAAATTTTTTACCAGAGTCAAGGCTGAATACCACGGCTCCTCCATAATTGTCTCCTCTCCATGGCCGATATCTTGCCCTTAATTTTCTACCGTTATCAGTTTTGGAGTCTCCAAAAGGATACAGAAAAGCAAACAGTGCCTGCTGTAATGTGGACTTACCCTTATCATTGGGAGCCAGAATAACATTCAGTCGGGAGGAAAATGGTATTTTCATACCTGGCTTTAACCTTCCAAATCCCAATATCTCTAATTCTTCAAATTTCATCCCAGTTCCTAATTTCTTTTATAAATATTCCATCCAGACCAAGTTTGATTATTGCTGAAATTAATTCCGGAGGATGTTCATCTTTTTTCTGCTCTACGATCTCCAAAAAGCTTTTTGCCAGTGGTGAAGAAGCAATCATCTCCGGGGTATATTCTGCACGTAGAGCATTCTTACAACGGGCGGAGAAGAAGATATTTTCCTCCCGAATAAAGTCAATGAGCTCCTCAAGGTCTATTCTAATATCAGGGTCAATTTCACCCTTAAGCACCACATTGACCACTGCTGACTGGTCTCTATGTTCTTTTATGAGAGATTTTATTTCCTCTATGGAAGATACTCCTGAACAGTCTATCTCAATCTGCCTATATACTCTGTGCTGAAATGAAATTGGTTCTACCCGCATCCCAGTATTTTTATCCAGTTCCACTTTGAGGATAAAATGTTCTCCGGGTTCTTTAAAATTTAATGGTTCAGGAGAGCCAGAGTAATAACCCTTAATTTCATTTCCCTGACGGGGGACTTTCCTGAAATTGTGATAATGCCCCAAAGCAATGTAATCACAGGGTAAAGATAATATATCCTCGCTGGAAAAAGGAAGACAGTCTCCAAACAAATCACTTTCGTCACCTTTTTCTGCACCATGGAATACAACAATATTTAAAACTTCAGGATTTGAAATTCTTAACTCTGAAAGAACATTTTTGCTTGCATTTTCAGGAGTAACTGAAATCCCGTAAATATGAACATCAGGACGCACCTCTATTTTTTGGAAATGGTCAGGAAATATGTGGACATTTGATGGCCAATCATAGATAGTATAAGGAGAATCGCTGACTAAAAGATCGTGATTTCCAGCAGCAATAAAAACTGGAACTGGCTTTAAATTTTCGAGACCATAGAAAAGAAGAGTCTTTAAGGTGTGAGGAGAATAACAATCGTGTTCAAACAGATCACCAGCAATTACAATAAAATCCAGACTCTGCTGGTCTTTAAGGATGGTAGCAAACTGAATAAATTTCTTAAATGTTTCCGCTAACTCCTTTCTCCGAATACTGACCTTCTCAGGTTCACCCAGTGATAGGAACTTACTATCTAAATGGAAATCAGCAGCATGAAGGAATCTGACTTTCATTTAATAAATCTGGCGGCTAAATTATAGGCATTCATTTTTAATTGTTCAATCTCCTTCTGTGTCATGTTAAGATCTTCTTCCAGAATCATCTTAAATTGTCTTTCGGGCATCAAATCGTCAGGCTCATGAGCATCGGTATTGAATACTAATGGAGCCTCAGTGCATCGGGCTATTTCCAAGACATGTTTATTGGCTTTATTATGTCCGTTGCGGGCAGTAAGTTCTAAATATACACCATTTCTTTTGGCCAGCCTGGCAAGGTTCTCATCTATCCAGCCAGGATGGGCAAGAATATCGGCACCTGATTCTATTGCTACTTTATTAGTTCCTTCTATCACTGGCTCTACTGGAGACTCGCCATGAACTATCACCAGTACATTACCCTGATTGCGAGCATAAGTTATTAACTCGGGAACAAGTTGTAAAGGAACATGAGTAAGCTCAACACCCGGGATTACTTTAATTTTCTCTCCCCAAACTTTATTAAGGTCACTGGCAACTTTAATAAGCCGAGGAAGCACGAAATCTATATTAGAAGAATCAACATGGTCAGTAAGACCTATAATTTCATATCCCTTTACCATTGCCCGGCGTACAAGTTCTGAGGGAATAAGTGCTCCGTCACTGAGTAATGTATGAGTATGTAAATCTATCATTTTAATTATACCTTCTATCTACTCTGCCCCACGCAGGACTCGAACCTGCGACACGCGGTTTAGGAAACCGCTGCTCTTCCTTACTGAGCTAGTGGGGCAGGTAAATAACTTTTTGTGATAATAGCAATTATAGTTTAAGAACAAAC
>CBEUCN010000026.1:0-14638 GCA_965541635.1 uncultured bacterium | reverse complement strand
CCTCCAGATGTATTCAAAGTGAGGTTTATTAACATTGGAGATTATAAAAAATTTATCATAATGTCTTTTTACCTCTGTTATCACTTCTGCTATCCCGGGATTTTCCCAGAATATATCATTCCAGATTTTATAGAATCCTGGCTTATCCAATCCATTAAGATTAAGAAGTTTCTTTACCTCATTAAAAAACTCACCCTCATCTATCTTCCCAGAGTCAAACTTTTCCGTAAGGTCAGAATAAAAAAACAAATCATATATCTCCCGAGGCCTTCTATCACAATATTTAGCAATTTTTTCAGCAGCAATCATATGGTCAAAACAGATGATCACATTTCCAAGGTCAAACATCACAACTTTTATATCCCTCACCTTATTCATATTACTGCTCTGATTATCTCACCAGAAACCATATACCTGTCTTCTCCCAGATGATGTAAGGTTTGATATTTTGTTTTATCCAGCATTAAGAACTTGCCATTGAATATTTCCCTCGTGGCCAAAGCCCTTAACACTCTTCCCACAAAAATTGAATGGTCACCTCCAGGATAAATTTTCTTAACCTTACATTCTAAATGGGCAATACATTCTTTTATCAGGGGGGCTTTTATATACTTAGCCGGTTGGGGGGTCAGATTTGCATACTGAAACTTATCTACCTCCCTGCCTGATATTGTCCCGCAGATGTGAACCTCACGAATTAAATTTCTATGAGGAACATTGATACCAAACTCCTTGGATTTTGTTATTAACTCATGAGAAAAATGATGTTTATGGACAGCAATAGCGATCAGCATTGGCCGATGAGAAACCGGCATCTGCCAGGCAAGAGCAATTATATTCTTATGCTGTTTATAACTAGAGGTAACCAAGATAACACAGCCGTGGTTCAGAAGGCGATTTGCCCGAGCCAAGGCTATCTCAATCTTTTTCATGGAAAGTTATTTTACCAGCAGAAGAAGAAACTGCAAATATAATTTAGGGCCAGAGGTCCCGGGCTTCCAGAAGAGTGAGGATGTAGTCCCAATCTACCTTTCTCAGAATTCTATCCTCAACTGCCAGCTCTCGCACTTCCTCTAAACTCCGAGCCCTGGGCAATATTCTCTCCTGAAGTATATTTACAACCAGATCCTCCAAAGATTCCTCTCCCAAAGCAGCAATTGCATCCTGAATATCTGTTCTTTTTTGAGAGTCATAAAGAAATATCCTGTTTTTGGAAGAATCGCTTCTCTGAGGAGTCACCTCCAGTAGGGCAAAGTCTGCTTTCTGAAAGAGGAAGCCGGGAACTGTCCTTGCCTCCTCATCTACCTCAGAGGCCCCAATATCAAACCTTACTTGAATTCCCATCTCTTCCTGAAATCTTACCTGTGCTGTCTCCACTATTCTCAAAACTTCACTTAGAACATCCTCCAAATTGGAGACATGGGGAAGGAAGACCAGTATTCTATCAATTCGCCTTCCCAATAGAACCTGAGGATAGACTTCCCGGAACCCCCTGACCAAAAGATAGGAAAGAAAGGAAATGACATCATCTCCTCCCTGATAAGTGTAGACAGCATTGATGTAATGCAGTCCCTCCTGACCACAATATCTGGGATTGATGATCAGAAGCAGTCCTTGGCCTTCCTGGACTTGAGCATAGACTTCACTTCGGAACCTCTTTTCATCCCAAAGCGTAGCCATTACCTTTCTGGCTGGAGCTCGCAACTCCTGAGGGAGGAGACCTTTTCCACTGTACTCATGGCGGTATTCAGGGGCATAACCTACAATAACCTCATCTCGTCCCTTTTGCTTGGCCTGAAATTCTGTATCCTGAGCCCGGTAAAAAGCTTCTTCCAGAGCCCCTTCTCCCGGAGGAATCCGGGCTAGAGAGACAATTCCAGCGGAGAAGGTGGGCACAATCGCACTCTGCAACTTCCCCTCCAGAAATATTTCATAATTTACCCTGTGTCCCAGACGATTTTTCAGTAGAGAAAACATTTCCTCTAGAACTTCTCTGTCCTGACCTTCTTGACATTTGATAATTCCCAACTGGAAACCGTCGTAAGCCACGACGGGAATATGAGCCTTATACACATCGAGAATATCTTTTACCATGTTCAGCTCCTCAGGGGTAAGCATTTGAGGAAGTATAAAGACCTGATAATTTAACAAACTTATCTCCTCAGAAATTTCCTCAAAGAGTAACTCTACCTCTTCTTTAGAAAGTGAAGGCAGATAAATCCCTATCTCATCTCCCTTGCGATAGGTGAAAATAAATCCACCTTTTTCCTGAACATGTTTTGCGAATATTCTTTTTATATCCCCCAAGATGACATCCACAATGGCCTTACTATAAAGTTGATAATAGATTCTGTTGATCAAATTTAACTGATCTATATCTACAACCCCAACCCAACCTCCTTCTGCCCAGCGACTTCTGATTTCTTCCTCTGCCTCTTCTAAGGAAAGTATTCTTTCCGGAGAGAGAAGAATATCTTGAGAGGGATTGCGAACTCTCCTGTGGGAGTAGTCTACTTCAGAGAAGAGAAAATTCTGTAGTCCAAGATAGATAAAAAATACTATCCCAATTATAAATTTATCTCTTCTCATCTCCAAGCCCTCTTAAATCTAATACCATAACCCATATAATTTTATCTAAGAAAATCAGACGCGGAGAGGAGTCCCGAAGCATAAAGTAGTTCCTTAACTGTTTCCAGAGGTAACCACTGACCAATAACTCCAACTATCTGAACCTGGGCTTTTATCAAATATTCTTTTCTATCCCACCCTTCCTTCCAAGCCCGCATCTTTATTTTTCTCATTTCTGAAAAGAAATCTCCTCCCTTACGGGAATATTCTCTTACAATCTCAGCATATTTCCAAAAACCAGCAAAATTCCCAAAATTTAAAGAGAGTAACCTTGCGAGTTTATCAAAACCAGCTGTTGTAAATGATGCCATATCATCTACTGTCTTAATAAACCACTCTAGTCTAGAACCGTTAGGATTTTCTTCTTTATTTTTTTCATAGTAATAATAGACAAGCATTGCTTCCAGTTGTTCAAAGGTTCTGATATCAAACTTCTTATATTTGTAAATAGTATCAAACTGACCTCCTCTATAAACTCCTTCGAGTATAAAAGATTCCTTAGCAACAGATATTAACTCAGTAGCAACATCTCCTATATCTACTTCTTTACCATTCTTTTTTCGAAAACACTCAGTCCAAGAACTTCCCTTCGGGGTAGGGAATATAGCAAAATAACCTATAGGATTTCCTTTAGCATATACCCTAATACTAAGAAATGCGGTAGGATAAGCGAATCCGTATGTTGGTGATATCGGAGGGAGATGCTTCCCCCAAACTTGGATTTCATAATCTCCATCGTGGAAGACCTGTCTGATCTCTTCACGGTCTCCAGATTTCAACTCTTGGATGAGGTAATAGAAACTTATCGCTCGACAACGTCTAAATGTCCTGTTATGAGAAATACGATGAAAACTACCAGATAAAACTACTATAATAAAAATAAAACTTACACCTATTCTCTTCATTCTTGTATATCCCTTTTTATCCAAGCCCTTTAGATATTTATACCACAAAATAGGTATTTTTACAATTTTGAATGAGAGGAATCAAGGAGTAATTATTTTATTTCTATCAATTCATAATCAAGGTTACCCAACCCAATCCTGTAAGCATGCCGCAATTGCTTAAATCCATTTCTTAAAGGATGGAGTTCACGGAATATATCATAGCCAGCAGTTTCAACCACCAGGTCATAGCTTGCCTTATCAATACTTACTGGATCATAAGAAGCCAATATTCCAATATCAGGAACAACTCTGGGATCATCCTTTGCCAGACAATCACACTCTTGGGTTATCTTGAGCAAAAAATTAAAAAACACAATTCTGCCTTTTCTATTTTTTAAAACTGCCAGAGCATATTCTGCCATTTTCTCCTGAATGGTATCTTGCCCACTTTCCCAATCAACATCAATTGCCTTCTGAGGACAGACCGCGATACAGTTGGCACAGCCAATACACTCTTCTTCAGAAATATAAGCCCGGTTATCGATTATCGAAATAGCACCTGCAGAGCATACAGTTTTGCACTGTCCACACCCTATACATTCCTCAATTTTAACAAATGGGGCAACATCCGAATGCTGAGCAAGTTTACCCTCTCTACTTGCACAACCCATGCCAATATTTTTCAAGGCTCCCCCAAAAGAAGTCATAAGATGGCCCTTAAAATGAGCCACACTTATCAATACGTCGCAATCCAGAAATATCTTTGCCACCTTTGCTTTTTTAATATATTCTCCATCTACCACAACTTCTTTAAAATTCTCTTCTTTTCTATCATCGGGAATAAAAACCTCTGCCCCTGCTATTTCAGGAGTAAACCCATGTTCTTCTGCCAATTCCATATGATCTTTAGAATTCGTTCTTCTTCCCTTATAAAGGGTATTTGTATCTGCAAGCAGAACTGTAGACTCCCTTTTCTTTATCTCATCCACAATCACTTTTACATATTGCGGCTTAACAAAACCGGTATTGCCCTCCTCTCCAAAATGCATTTTTATCACCGCACTGCTTTTAACCGGAATGAAATTAAGGATTTGCGATTGTTGTATAAGAGAAAATAATTTTCTTTTTACCTCGTCTCTTCTTCCCTCAACTGCCCTGATGAAATAGACTTTAGTTTTCACCCTGAGGAGCAAATTTTTTACTGCATTCTTTATCCAGATAATCCAGCCATTCCTGGTCCACAGTATGAAGATATACTGCCTGAGCATCCTGATTTATCAATTCTGCCAACCTTTGACTTTCCATACGAAGTATGTCTCGCATCATCCCCAGCAAATCACCATAACGGTTTACTTTCTCATCAGATAAAACTAGCAGCAGATTATGCACTCGCTTACCAAGAGCAACAACCTCCCGGAGTTTCTCTCTTGCTTCTTTTTGTGAGTTAAGAAGCTGTCTAAATTCCCTGTATAGGACCTGAAACTGGCGGTCTCCAAACTCCATCTTTTCTAACTGGGCAATGAGGTCAGGATCTGTCCAGGAACTTAAATCTTCACTGTTTTCAACCCCAAAGTAAAGATGCATAAACAGATCATCTTGAGCATTGAGGGCAATACTGGAAATAGTGAAAGACAGGATACCAATAACTATCTGACATCTTCTCACCATATCCCACCACCTCTGAAATTAGTTTACTCCTCTTTTTATATAAAAAGCAAATAAAAATCACCTTACCCCATATATTTTTATTTCATAAATTGCAGGACACCATTTGCCGGTGACAAAAATTCTTCTGGATTTCTCATCCCAGGCGATGCCATTCAATATTCCATTACTGCCATCACCAGGAAATATATCTCTAAGATCAATTCTGGCAATTACTTCTCCAGTGTGCGGGTCAATTCTGACAATATAGCCCTGAGGATTATAAAGGCAAGCCCAGATTTCTCCATTTATATATTCCAGTTCGTTCAAATAGTAAACTGCCTTACCATTGTAATGGACTTTTAGCTCCTTAACCGGTATAAATTCTATCTCCTCCCGGGAAAATTTCAGTTTAAAGAAATAAAGAACATCACTACCATCACTCATAATTAAATTCTCTCCATCAGTAGTTAAGCCCCAGCCTTCTCCACTTTTAGTTTTAAAATTAAAACTCCCTACCTGTTTGAAACTCCTGTAGTCATATACAAAACCCTGCCCTGCTTTATAACTCAGTTGAATAATTTTATCCTTCCAGAGGGTAATTCCTTCTCCAAAATACTGGGAAGATAATTCATAGCAGTCAATAATTTTCCCGGTTCTAAAATTAATCTTTACAATTTTTGATTCCCCATATAATCCGCTGCTCTCACATAAAATTTCTCCGTATTCAAGATCAAAGGTAAAAAATAGTCCTTCAGTAAACAGAGTGGAATCATGGGGATATTCTGCAATTACTTTAGCCTTATAATACTCTACATTCTGAACATTTAAAAAATTACCAGCCGGATTTAAAACTGCTGACAGAACCGAGAGGAATATAAATTTAATCTTCAAATCTTGTCTTTAAGTTCTTTCCTGAGAATTTTTCCACTGGGGCTTTTAGGCAATTCATCCCGGAATTCTATATACCTGGGGATTTTATATCTCGCCAGTCGGAGACGTAAAAATTCCAAAAGTTCTTTCGCAGTTAACTCTTCCCCTTCTTTCACAACCACAAAAGCCTTAGGGACTTCTCCTCGTGACTTATCCTCAACGCCGACAACGCATACTTCTTTCACTTTGGGATGGTAATAAATTACTTCCTCTATCTCCCGGGGATATACATTTAACCCCCGAACAATTATCAAATCTTTCTTCCTATCCAGAATGTAAATATACCCTTCCTCATCTAATCTAGCAATATCTCCAGTATAAAGCCAGCCATCCTTTATTACTGCTGCTGTTTCTTCCTCTTTTTTATAATAGCCTTTCATAATATTTTCTCCCTTAACAATAAGCTCTCCTTCTTTACCGGGTGGAAGAAAAGTCCCATCTTCATTAACTACTCTAACCTCGATTCCTGGAAGTGGTAAACCAACTGAGCCTGGCTTGACTCTATAGGGAGGATTAATCGAAACCACAGGAGAAGCCTCGGTTAATCCATACCCTTCCAATAATGGAATACCAAAATTTCTTTCAAACCTGTGCCATACCTCTAATGGCAAGGGGGCTGCTCCCGAAATACAAATTTTTAAGGGCAAGATCATTTTTTTCACTACAGGAATTTTCATATACCAGGGCATTTTCATATCCGCAATTAATTTAAAAATTGGAGGCACCCCTACAAAGATCGTTACTCTGTGTTTTATCATGGAAGTAAAAACTCTTCGAAAAGGCCCCAGACGGGAAATTAAAATTACAGGCGCAGAAATATATAATGGAAGAAATAGACATACTGTAAGGGCAAAAGAATGAAAAAGAGGAAGCAGACATATTACTCTTTCTCGATGGGAAAAACTTACCACTTTCAAGGCGGATTTAATATTGGCTAAAAAATTCTGATGAGAAAGCATCACTCCTTTTGGCTTACCAGTTGTGCCTGAAGTGTAAATTATCACCGCCACTTCATCAGGTAAAAGTTGAGGTAAATTTATTCCTGGATAAACCTTATTTATAATGGAATAGAACCCTTTTTTCTGCTGATCATCAATTAAAATTATATCCTGAAAAAATTCAATTCTCAGCCGCAGCCTTTGCAGAATATCAAAATATTTTCTACAACTTATTATTACTTTTATCCCAGCTTCTTCTATAATTGGCTTTAATTCCTCTTCCGTAAGCATAAAATTCAAAGGGACTGCTATTGCTCCTGCTTTTATTACCCCAAACAGAGAGATTACAAATTCTGGACAATTCCGTAACAGAATGCCCACTCGCTCTCCCTTGGAAATCCCCAGTGTAATTAATGCCTGAGCAAATTTGTCGGAATTATTTTTGAGGTAGTAATAATCAAACTTTTTATTTTCAAAAATTATAGCCGTCTTGCTCGCTAATTTCCCAGTTTTTTCAATTAATTGTGCAAGATTTTTTATCATCTGGGGTAGCCAACTGGCATTACTGCCAATGGCTGATAATCAATCTTTGTCACGGCTCTCAACTCCTGATCATAAAATGCCCCTATCACAACTGTCCCCAATCCCAAAGAAATTGCTTCCAGATGTATATTCTGACAGACACACCCTGCTTCCATATGGACATACCTTATACCTCTGTGACCATAACGGGCAGTGGTTTTCTCATATTGAGCAGAGATTAAAACTGAAACTGGAGCAAAAGATATAAAATCCTGTCCCAAACAGGCAACTGCAATCTCTTTTCTTAAATCTTTTTCTATCTTCAATTCCAGTGCATGTTGCTCCCAGATATACCAGTAAAATCCTGCTGCTAGATTTTCCACACAATCTTTACCGACTACAAGATAAATCTCCAAGGGATAAGTTGCTCCTGCCGAAGGAATCGTCCGCTGAGATCGCGTCCTGCCCCCTGCTGCCCAAAGAAGGGTAGATACGTGATTAAGGGTGAGGTTGCGGGAAGAAAATTTTCTACATGAATATCTATTATAAATCGCCTGATTCAGAAGAATCCCACTCTCAATCTCGGGCTTCGGCAATGAAATCATAAATAGATTATACCTAAATAATAAAGGAAGACAAAGTTATCTTCTACGGAACTCTTTTTCTACATCCTGCCATCTAATTTTTATCAAGGCAGGTCGACCATGAGGACAGTAAGGAGTATTTAATTTTTTAACCTCGGAAATTAAATTTTTTATCTCTTCAGTCGCCAAACTATCTCCTGCTTTTACTGCTGAATGGCAGGCAAGAGAGGTAATTATTTTATACGTCTTATCCTCTACCTTCTCCTCGGCTATAATATCAGCAATAACCTCCTCTATTAACTTTACTACCGAAACATTCAAAAACTGAGGCCGGGTGTGAACCACAAATGAATTCTCTCCAAATTCCTTAATCTCAAATCCCAATTTTAAAAACAAATCAACATTCTGCCTCAAAATCTCTGCTGATTTAGGGTTTAAATTTATTACTTCTGGCAACAGTAATCTTTGAATCTCTACTTTCCCGTGATCAATTACTTTTTTTATCTTTTCAAACAAAACCCTCTCCCAGGCAGCATGGTTATCAACTATATTTATTCCTTCCTCATCTATCCAGATTGTGTATTTATTCTTATAAATTAGAAACTCTTCTCTCCTTGCCTCCAGAAAACTTTCCTGAATCTCCTTAATTTCATGAGCAGTTAATTCCACAGCCTGAGTAGAGATCTCAGAGCCATAAATTTTTCTCTCATCCGACATAAGGGGTGCTGATGGAGGATTTATAGTTGTAATTATTTTTTCTCCTGAAAGTTCTTCCTTCAAAATATTCAACAGAAGTTCATACAACTCATGTTCATTTTTAAACTTTACCTCTCGTTTTGTAGGATGAACATTCACATCTATAAATTGAGGATTAATATCCAAAAATAAAAATACTGCGGGATAAGCCCTGCCTGTAATCAATCCCTGATAGACTTTATCTATAACACTGTAAATCAGAGGGGTAATTACTGCTCTTCTATTCACAAATATATATTGTTTTATCCTACGAGGATAGTTAACCTTGGGTGAGGATAAAAATCCCAATAAGTTAAATAATGGTGTCTGAACCTCAACCGGAATTAACTTATTCTTGAGTTCCGGGAACAGTTGCTCAATTCTCTGCTGGAAACTGGCTTTTTTAAGATTTAATACATTTTTGGCTCCAGAGATAAATTGAAACTCAACCTCGGGAAAGGCAAGTCCAAATTTAATAACCATATCCAGAATGTGATTATATTCAGTGGAGTCTGTCTTTAAAAATTTCCTTCTGGCAGGAGTATTGAAAAACAGATTGCGAACAATAACTTCCGTGCCATAAGGCATTGGAATTTTCCCTTTATCCTTTATAATACCTGCCTCTAATTTTACATAATTTCCAATTTCATCCTGCTTTGTCCGGGAACTGATTTTTATCTCAGAGACACTGGCAATTGCCGATAAAGCCTCTCCTCGAAAACCCAGAGTTTTTATTCTAAATATATCTTCAAAATTCTGGATTTTGCTGGTGGCATACCTGCGAATAGCCATCACTAAATCCTCTTCATCCATACCCTGACCATTATCCACAACCCGAATATAATTTTTGCCCGCTTTTTTTATTTCTATCAGAACCTCACTGCTTCCGGCATCTATAGAATTCTCCACCAGTTCTTTAACCACTGATGCCGGCCTTTCCACAACCTCTCCGGCTGAAATTTTTGATCTCGTATGGTCATCCAATATTTTAATTTTTCCCATCCTTAATCTCCGGAACTTTGACTTCCCATCCCAACTCTCTGGCTTTATCAAATTCCTCCTGGGCTTTGATTTTATCTCCCAGAATTAAATAAGTCAGCCCGAGATTATAATGAGCGGGAGCAAAAGATGGAGTTAATTTTGCTGCCTTCTTAAATTCATCTAAAGCCTCTGTAAATTTACCCACTGTTCCCAGAGCAACTCCTAAATTATAATGTGCTAAGAAGTCCTGAGGATTCATTCTTAATGCCTGTTCCCACTCCTCTATAGCCTTTTGATACAAACCTCTTTCTTCTAATTCCTTACCATAGTTTACCCTTGCCCAAGAAACATTAGGGTAACGCGTTACTGTATTTTCCCAGAGAGAAAGAGTATTGGCATAAATACAAGCACGATAAATTGAAACCAGGCTCGCTCCCAAGATAATTATCAGAAGCAAGAACCTCTGCAACCGGATATCCAACGCAAATTTCTGAAGGCTTAAAAAGAGCAGCAAAATAAAAAAACTGTTAGACAAAAACAGTCTATATTCCATTCCTAAAAAATGTTTATTAAGCACAGGAGCAAAACTTAAAATCAAAATGTAAGGATAAAGAAAAATGAAGCCTAATGGCTTTCTTTGCCAAAGGCAGTAAACTCCTATTGCAAAACTTATCAATAGGAAAGGATAAATAATAACCCAAGGAAAAACTCTGAGATCATGAAAAACTACAGGCTCTGATAATGAAAGCCAAAAATTAGTCCAGAAAAAACCCATCTGCTGCAGTAGAAACTGAAATCCTCCAAGAAATCTCTTTTCCCAAAAAAGTGTACCCAAAACCCAAAAGCGAAGTAGGCCATAGAAAGCGATAGGCGGTAAAAAAGAAATAAGGGTTTTTAGATAATATTTGAAATTTCTGAAAGTAAGTAGTTCATAAAGAAAAAGCACTATAGGCAAACTGATCATCTCTTCTTTAGAAATAAGTCCGAGAAAAAACATCAACGAGCAAAGCACTGTCTTTTTTTTGATATAAAGAAAAAAAGCCAAAAGATAAAAGAAGGAAAAAAGCAAGGTAAAACGAGCTGTAATGTAAAAAAACACCTGATTATTGTGAGGAAGCACAAGAAATAATAGAGAAAAAAGAAATAGAAGATTTTCATCAACTTGAGGAAAATGATAAACGAGCAATCGCCAAAATAAAAAGGCAATTACAGCTGCTAAAAATACATTTCCCAATCGTAACACCCAGGGTTTATCCGGAGCCAGAAGCCAGTTTAAGTAAAGAGTGAGCATCCCCAAAGGGCGGAACATGTCTTTCCTTCCCCAAGGTGATCCTATATCAATCAACTTCTGAAACAAGTTCCCATTTTTGAAATTCAAATGTTCTACAAAAAGAATCTTATCATCGTAAAAGTAATTTCCTCTCAAAGCAGGGAGAGAAATCAAAACTGCAAATAAAACCAATAGGGAAAAGAAAACCCCATTTGTGCTTAACCTCATAATTTTTTCTCCAGACGCTTTTTTAACTCGTTAAGAAAATTCAAAGCATCAATTCCTGACATTTTATTTATATCTAAACTTTTTATTTCTTCTAAAATTGGATTTTGGCTATCTTGAGGAACAAACAGCTGATACTGAATCTGCGGAAATTTAGGAGTGATGTTCTTGCGCTTCTGCTCCAATTGATAAAGAATTTCTTTAGCTCTTTTCACTACCTCATCACAAATCCCAGCAAGTTTAGCAACATGAATCCCAAAACTGCGATCACAACTCCCCTCCTCGACTTTATACAGAAAAATAACCTGGTCCTTGTATTCCCGCACAGCGACATTTAAGTTTTTAACTCCAGGCAAGTATCTGGCTATCTGGGTGAGTTCATGATAATGGGTAGCGAAAAGAGTCTTAGCTTTTATATTTTTATGGATATACTCTACAACTGCCCAGGCAATTGAGAGACCATCATAGGTAGATGTACCTCTACCAACCTCATCTAGAATTATTAAACTTTTACTGTTTGCATTGTTAAGTATGCGAGCCACCTCAACCATTTCTACCATAAATGTACTCATCCCAGAAACCAAAGCATCCCGTGCTCCGATCCGCGTAAATACTCTATTTACAATCCCTATTTCTGCATAACTAGCAGGTATAAAACTTCCCATCTGAGCCATAATTATAAGCAATGCTGTTTGCCTGATATATGTTGATTTTCCAGCCATATTTGGTCCTGTAATTATAAGAATTTTAGCCTCGTCATTTAAAATCACATCATTAGGAATAAATTTACCTTCTGGCAATATTTTTTCCAGCACCGGATGTCTTCCCTCTTTTATTAAAATATCATAATCAGTATGTAACCTGGGACGAACATATTTATTATGCTCAGCAACTTCAGCCAGCGATTGTAAAACATCAATGATTGCTATCTTACACGCATTAAGTTGAATCTCGGGAATAAATTTTTTAATTTTCTCCCGCAACTTAATAAATAAATCTCTCTCCAGTTCTTTTATCTTTTCTTCTGCTCCCAGAACTTTTTCTTCATATTCCTTCAACTCCGGAGTTATAAATCTTTCCGCATTAACCAAAGTTTGCTTACGGATATAATCCGGGGGGATAAATTTTAAATTGGGTTTTGTTACTTCAATATAATAACCAAAGACCTTATTATACCCAATTTTTAAAGAATTGATCCCTGTCCTCTTTATTTCTCTCTCTTGAAGCTGGGCAATCCAGTTTTTCCCAGAGAAGGAAATTTTCCTCAACTCATCCAGTTCTTGAGAATAACCCTCTTTTATAATTCCTCCTTCATTTATGTGAACAGGAGCCTCATCCACTATTGCCCTCTTAATTTCCTCTTTTATCTCCTGGAGGGGATCAAGTCCTCCTTTACAATCTGTGATTATCTGGGGCAGGCTCTCAGGCAATTCTTCCTTAAGGGTTACAATTTTCTCAAGAGCAGAAGACAAATTAACCATATCTCTGGGATTGGCCATATCGAGACCAATTTTGCTGGCAATTCTTTCTAAATCCTGAAAACCCTTTAATATTTCTCGAATTCTTGCTCTTAAAAATTTATCCTGATAGAAAAATTCCACTGCCTCCTGTCTATTATTAATCTCATTTATATTCAGCAATGGCTGTAGTATCCATTTCTCTAAAAGTCGCTTGCCCATGGGAGTTAATGTCCTATCCAAAACAGAGAATAGCGAACCCTGTTTGCTTTCCCACTCTAAACTCTTTACAAGTTCTAAATTTTTTTGAGTAAAGGAATCCAGAATCATATAATTTTCCACAGAATAAACCTCTATCTTCCCGATATGGTGTAATATCCTTTTCTGGGTTTCCTCAAGATATTTAAGCAATGCCCCTGCACAAGAGACTGCCATTTCCTTCCCATCAAGTTCATATCCAGCAAGGGTCTGAACTTTAAAATGGGAAAGTAAAACCTCACAAGCATTCTCTGGGAAAAAATAAAATTCTGGATATTCGGTAATTGTTTTTATATCCAGCATTTGTTTTAAATCCTTTCTTCCTTCCGGAAGGAGGCATTCCGCAGGATTTATCCTGCTTATCTCAGCTAAAAATTTTTCCTGAGAGTCTACCTCTGTAGTTTTGAATTCCCCAGTTGAGAGATCACAGAAAGAAATGCCAAATTTGGTCTCGTTCTTATTTACGCAGGCAATATAATTATTTCTCTCACTAATAAGATTTTCTCCAATTAAAGTTCCGGGAGTAATAACTCTTATTACTTCTCTCTTCACCACTTCCTTGGCAAGTCTGGGATCTTCCACCTGCTCACATATAGCGACCTTAAATCCTTCTTTCAATAACCTGGCAATATAATTTTCAGCAGCATGATAAGGAATGCCACACATTGGAATTCTTTTACCTTTACCTGCTTCCCGGGAGGTTAAGGTAATATGGAGAACAGAGGAAGCCAGTTTGGCATCTTCAAAGAACATCTCGTAAAAATCCCCTAGCCGGAAAAACAAAATTACATCAGGATACTCTCTTTTTATTCTCAGATATTGATTGAGCATTGGGGTAAGCTTTTCTTTCATTGGAAACAGTATATATATTCTACTTTTTCGGAGATTATTTTCAAGGATAGTTTTGCTCTCCTATTATAATCTGAATCAATTGAATAAGACAATCTTATTAAGCTTTTTTATAACCGGATGTGCAGCAACCAGACCCCAAATAGTGATGTTTCTTGCCCTTCTAATATTTCTTGATCCTGAAACTCAAAAAGAAATGGCTAGTTATACTGAAACTGCAAAAATGAAACGGAGTTATAAGAAAAACGAAACCAGAAGTAGTGGAAATGAACCTGCAGAGGAATTGAGAAAAGTAATTGAGCAATTATAGCCGATATTCTTAAAGATAAGGATAAAATTTTAGATTCTCTTCCCCAACACTGCAACTGTCATAAATAAAAGATAAGCCCCCTCCTGAGGGTTACTCAGAAGAGGGCTCGCCAGGACACCGGCATTTCGCCTTAAGGGGGATCTTTAGAATTATTTCAATCCCCCCGGTCCGTATTTTCAATCACGGTGAAATCCTTTATTTCAACCGTGGTCGTCTTCTTTCCCTTACAACTGAGAGGGGGCTTAACCAAACCTTTTACAACCAGCTCCCTCCCCAGATAGTCCTTAAGCAACTCTGCCTTGCTGCCGATGAGAATTGTAAGATTGCCATCTTCATCTTTAAGAGCATATTCTTCCCAAGGATTCCAGTCGAAATTGGTCATCTTGACCTTTACCAAAGTTCCCTGAACCTCTATTA
>CBEUCN010000025.1:0-15687 GCA_965541635.1 uncultured bacterium | reverse complement strand
TCAGATTTTCACTCAACTCTCTTAAGTTTTTAAGAGTTATTTTTAAACTCTTTCTAGACTCTTCGCTTACAAATATCTCTCTCAAACCATCAATGGTGTTATTCAGTTTTTTTGCTATCTGATAACCAAGATCTGCCAGTTGAGCAAGAGGAATTGAATCTCTACCTATCAGAACATCACCATTATGCACAAGAGGAGTATCTTTAGTTCCGGGCAGTATCTCAACATATTTTTCACCTAAAATCCCGAGAGTATTTATCAGAACAACTGCATTCTGTCTGATTCTCACATCCTGGTGGATGTCTAAATCAACTTCAACAATTGGCCTTTCATCCTGGGGATCATAGATAATTTTTACTCTTTTTACCTCGCCCACCTGAACACCAGCAAGTCTAACAGGGGCACCAACATCTATTCCACTAGCATATCTGAACAGAACTCTAACCTCATAAGTGTTGCTAAAGATATTGAGATTAGTGATTGCCAGAATAAAAATACTGAACAACACAATCCCTCCTGATATGAATAAACCCAACCTCCATTCTGTTCCTTTCCAATATTCCATTGTGTGACCTCCTTAAATTTATATAAATCAACTTATGGCAGTAATTGGGCCTTCTGACTCACCATTTATAAACTGCCTGACAACAGAATTAGAAGTACTCTGAATCTCCTGGGGAGTGCCAATTTCTATCAGTTTACCCTGATAAAGCATTGCAATTCTATCTCCAACCTCATAGGCACTTTTCATATCATGAGTGACAACTACTGAAGTAGTTCTGGTCTTATGTTTTAATTCTTTTATTAATTTATTGATGGAAGAAGCAACTACAGGGTCAAGTCCAGCTGTGGGCTCATCATATAAAATTATTTTGGGATTTAAAGCAATTGCTCTGGCAATGGCCACTCTTTTTTTCATCCCTCCACTTAACTCTGCAGGCATCTTCTCTTCAATGCCTTCTAACCCCACTAGTTTCAAACATTCCTGAACTCGTTGTCTTATATTCTCATCATCAAGGTCTGTATGTTCCATTAAACTAAAAGCTACATTTTCAAATACATTTAAAGAATCAAACAAAGCTGCATATTGAAATACCATTCCAAATTCTGTCCGTAATTTATTAAGCTGACGGTTGTTCATTTCGGTTATATCTTTACCCTGAATAAAAATTTTTCCTCTATCTGGCTTTAGCAAACCTATAAGTAATTTAAGGAAAACACTTTTGCCGCTTCCACTCTGTCCGATTATTACAAAAGTTTCGCCATCCTGAATATCAATATCTATTCCCTTTAATACTTCCAGCTCATCAAATCTTTTCCAGACATCAATTACCTTAATCATCGCAACAGAAAATAGTAAAGTGCTGTTATCAAACAATCAGCAGCAATAATCAACACAAAGGTATTAACAACGGTCCTGGTAGTTGCCCTCCCTACACCTTCTGCTCCTCCTTTAGTAAAAAATCCTTCCTGACAGGAAATAAGTGCGATTATAAATGCAAATATAACTGGTTTTGTAAAACCACTACAGAGATCGCGCATGGTCAGGGCTTCAAATGTCAACCGTATGTAATAATTGGGAGTTATACCCAATTTGGTAACTCCAATAAGAAACCCCCCAAAGATCCCCATCACATCAGCATACACTGTAAGAAGTGGAAGCATAAATAATAATCCCAGAAACCTAGGAACTACCAGATAATGCACAGGGTCAACAGCCATGCTCTCAAGAGCATCTATCTGTTCGGTTACTTTCATCGTTCCCAGTTCAGCAGAAATGGAAGCACCAACTCTACCAGCAACTACAAGTCCAGTAATAACTGGTCCCAGTTCTCGTACCATTGATAGTGCTACCAATGCGGCAATATAAATTTCTGCTGACAATTTCTCCATCTGATAAGCACTCTGAAGTGCAAGGACTATCCCGGTGAAAAATGAAGTTAAAAAAACTAGAGGAAGACTCTCAAGACCAATTTTTACTAGTTGTTTATAAATTAACAAGAAGCGAGGTTTTTTAGTAAAAAGAGAAAATATGGTGTGACCAAAAAGCATAACTAAATGACCAATATAACAGAAAAAACTGTTTAACTTGTAAATCATATTAAAACTCTACCTTCTTTTCTACACCCATTATTTCTTCGTTTCCTCTCAGCCTCAACTTGAGATTGGGGGTTCCCTTAATCTCTAAACTGACCTCATTTTTATTGTACTCACCCTCATCAGAAAATTCTACATTATAATCAAGCCTAACAATATCACTCAATTTTGTTCCCAAAGAGATTCTTTTTTCCTCCAAATTTTTCTCGAGACCAAATTTACCCCAGGCAATTGTGGGAGAAACACTGACTAAATATACATCTTTCCACATCTCACTGCTGGGAAATTGAGAAAAATCGACCTTACCTTCTAAAGCATAAGGTGTATTATTAACTATTAACTGAGAATTAATAAATTCCAGAATCTTGGTATTTCCTATAAGATGGAGCCTGCCTGCAGTGAAATTTATATCTCCTATTTTCCCACTAGGAATTTCCCAGTAGAGTTCTGTAAACCTTGAATCCTGAAAGGCAAAATATAAAAGTCGACCATTTATTCCGGTCAGTGATAAAACTCTTTGATACTGAGGGAAAAATATATTCAATAATTCTGAAAGTGAAAAATTATCAAATTTACCTTTAAAATTTAAACCACTACTGTAATGCCAAAATCCGGTAAGGGTAAAACCAGCCTGGTATTTCAGATTTTCAATTGAAATTCCTGATGATAAAAATTTCAACCTCATACACAGCTCGGGAAACGGTCTGGCATTTACTACACTCCCCACGGTTTCCAATTCCAGAACCTTATCAGATTTAAGATACTGACAGGCAATATTGGTCAGAAGCTCAATTCCCAAGATATTGGTCTTATCTAATTTTAGATACAATTTAGCTTGCTGGGGAGAATTTTGAAAACTTAATTCTCCCTGTAAGTTTAATCTCCCAGAGTTAAACTGCCAGCTAGAAGTTATGTTATTTACATCCTTCAATTTCAGCGGTCCCTTAATCTTTAGTCCATCAATTGTAATATCTCGGATAACAATATTAGGAGAAGTTGTAACAGCAAAACTTAAAGGATAAAGTCTTTGTTTGAAAATTACTCTACCATTAAAATTACCTTGGTTGGGGAAATAGACTCCAAAAGTTTTTATGTTTAAACTCGGAGAATCCAGCCATAAGAATCCCTCCTCCTTGGAAAATAATCCTTTAAAATTAAAATCAAACATTTTATAACTTGCAAGAATAAAGAAATTAACTCTTTTAGGTTCTATAAAAATAAAACCATTTGTAATTTTGAAATCTCTTCCGATATAACTATTATTTATAACCACATTTAATGATTTAACTTTTTCCTTGCCAGAATCGGAAGAGAGAAGTTTAAAAATTCTGGGACTAAAATAAGCAGAGGTTAATATTAACTGAATATTGCCTTCAAAATTACCAATGATTACTTTCTCTGCTTTTAATATCTTGTTACCATTTTTAACAATATTAACACCCACTAAAGTTATTCCTTGAAATGGAAAATATTTGCATCCTTTAATCTGAAAGCGATATCCCTGATATTTATAACTTAAAAATTTTTCTATCAGATAAGCAGAAAGAAGAGAAAAAAATTCTAGTAATAAAATAACTATAATAATAATTCCAATAAAGAGTAAAAAAAACTTAACTCTCCGGATACAATAAGAAATACGCATTTAAACAAAACAAGATATTAAGACTTTTTTTCAAAATATAATTCTTCTTTATTCTCTCTCTTTTTTACAACTACTACATCTCCAGGCTTGAATGTTCCTGCAATTACCTCCTCTGCTAGAGGATCCTCCACAAACCTTTGAATGGTCCTCTTCAAAGGTCGAGCGCCAAATACAGGGTCAAATCCCTTCTCAATTAAAAACTCTTTAGCCTCAGGACTAAGTTCCAAATCCAGTCCTTGTTCCTTCACCCTTTTCTGAACTTCAGAAAATTCTATATCTACTATCTTTGCTAAGTGCTCTTTTTCTAATGGCTTAAAAACTATAATCTCATCCACTCGGTTTAAAAATTCAGGTTTAAATGTTTTTTTAACTTCTTCCAAAAGCCTTTCTTTCATAGTCTGATAATCCATCATGTGGCCGTCCTTTTCTACCTTAAATCCTATGGAACCCTGCTTTCTAAGAAGAGAAGCACCAACATTGGAAGTCATTATCAGTACTGTATTCCTAAAATCAACCCTGCGACCAAAACTGTCTGTCAACCTTCCATCCTCCATTACCTGAAGAAGAATATTAAAAACATCAGGATGGGCCTTTTCTATCTCATCCAGAAGAACAACAGAATAAGGTCTCCTTCTTATTTTCTCTGTAAGTTGCCCACCTTCTTCATATCCCACATATCCCGGAGGAGCCCCTACTAATCGAGAAACATTAAATTTTTCCATATATTCTGACATATCTAATTGCACCAAAGCATCTTCATCTCCAAATAGATATTCAGCCAGAACCCGAGCCAGGAGTGTCTTACCCACTCCAGTTGGCCCCAGAAATATAAAAGTTCCAATAGGTCTCCGGGGATCTTTCAATCCTGCACGGGAACGTCTTATCGCCCTACTTATTGCCTGAATTGCCTCATCCTGACCAACCACTCTTCTTTTTAACTCCTCCTCTATACGCAACAACTTTTCACTTTCGGTCTCCTCCAGTTTAGTAAGAGGAATGCCAGTCCATTTAGATACAATCACCGCTATATCCTCAGGAGTTACTACCGGTTGCTCTTCCACTTTTTGTCTTTCCCACTGCTTCTTTTTTTCCTCCAGTTGTCTTTTCAAATCTCTCTCCTGATCTCTAAGTTTGGCTGCACGTTCAAAATCCTGTCCTTTTATCGCTGCTTCTTTTTCCTTACGAATATTCTCTACCTGTTCTTCCAGTTCTTTAAGTTCAGGAGGCATGGTAAGAACTGAAAGTCGTGCTTTGGCTCCTGCTTCATCAATTAAATCAATGGCTTTATCAGGTAGAAATCTGCCGGTTATATAGCGATCGGATAATTTTACAGCCGCAATTAGTGCTTCATCTGTAAACTTAACCCGATGATGAGCCTCATATTTATCCCGCAGCCCTTTAAGTATCTCTATGGTTTCCTCCACTGTAGGAGGGTCAACCATTATGGTTTGAAACCTTCTCTCCAGAGCCGCATCCTTTTCTATATGTTTACGATATTCATCCAGAGTTGTAGCCCCAATACATTGAACTTCCCCCCGTGCTAGTGCTGGCTTTAAAATGTTGGAAGCATCAATTGCTCCTTCTGCTCCTCCTGCTCCCACCAAAGTATGAAGTTCATCTATGAATAAAATTACATTTTCTGACTTTTTTATTTCGTTCATCACTGCCTTTATTCTCTCTTCGAATTGTCCCCGATATTTAGTCCCTGCAACCATCAAAGCCAGATCCAGTGCTACAATTCTTTTATTTCTCAAAATTTCAGGAACTTCTCCTCTAACTATTTTCTGAGCAAGTCCTTCCACAATTGCTGTTTTTCCAACTCCTGCTTCTCCCAGAAGCACAGGATTATTTTTAGTCCTTCTACATAGAATCTGCATCACCCTTTCAATTTCGTTCCTGCGGCCTATCACAGGATCCAATTTGCCTTCTCGGGCTAAAGATGTTAAATCTCTACCAAAAGCATCAAGGGCTGGGGTCTTACTTCTTCCACCCACAGTTCCTATTCCTCCCATGGGATTGGAAGGAGCACCCAGAATATCCATTATTGCTTCCCGTACCCGATTAAGATCCAATCCCAGATTTGACAAAACTTGATAAGCAACGCCTTCTCCTTCTCGTATCAGTCCTAACAAGAGATGTTCAGTGCCAATATAATTATGCCCCATGGCATTAGCCTCATCCATAGCCAGTTCTATTGCTTTCTTTGCCTGAGGAGTAAATGGAATGTCTCCAGACATTATGCTAGCCGGCCCAGGTTGAACAAGTTTTTCTATTTCCACTCTCACCTGACTCAAATCTACTCCCATACTTCTTAATACTGTGGCGGCTACTCCTTCTCCTTCTCTGATTAATCCCAAAAGAAGATGTTCAGTACCTATATAGTCATGATTAAATCTCTTGGCTTCTTCTTTAGCCAGAATTATCACCTTTCTTGCTCTTTCAGTAAATCTATTGAACATTCCTTACACCTCCTGTCCTAACCTTTCTCTTATTAAATCTGCTCTCTTTATATCTCGCTCTCTGGTTGTTAATTTTTTTCCTTCCATTTTCTGAAGATGAGCAGGTTGAATTATCAGGAGTAATTCATTTATTCTTTTAATATCAATATCAATGATACCAAGTTCTCTACCCAATCTCAAGTTGGAAAGAAGTTCAATTGCTTCCTTACTATTCATTATCCTAGCATATTTAAGCATTCCATATGAGCGATATACCTGGTCTTCTATAGTATTTCTATCCTGAGCATAGACTTTTTCTCTCGCCTGCCGTTCATAACTGATAACCTGATCTACAACTTTAAGGAGATTCTCTACAATTTCTTCCTCCGATCTCCCCAAGGTTACCTGATTAGAAATCTGAAAAAAATTTCCGCTGGCTTCTGTACCTTCACCATAAAATCCTCTAGTAGTAAAACTCAACTTGGCTATAGTATTGACAACATTAGCAATTTGCTTAGTAAATACCAAAAGGGGAAGGTGAAGCATAACTGATGCCCTCAATCCAGTTCCAGTATTGGTAGGACAGGCAGTAAGATAACCCCAATCATAAGAAAAAGCATAATTTAATCTGGAAGCCAGTTGGCTATCGATTCTTCTGGCAATATCTATTGCTGAAAGTAAAGAGAGGCCAGATTGCAAAACCTGAAGCCGAATATGATCTTCTTCATTAACCATAATAGATACTATCTCCTGTTCACTGATAATACAAGCTTTATAATGCCCTTTCTCCACCAGTTCCCTGCTCACCAGATGTCTTTCCAGTAAAAAATACTTATCCACATCAGGTAATTCTGATATATCAACCCAGATACCATTTTTTAACTCTGGAATATCCAGCAATGCTTCCTTTACTATTTCATACACTTCTTTTCTTCTTTCATCATCTGCCCAGTGATAAAAAGGCAGGCCTTTCAAATTCCTGGCCAATCTTACTCTGCTAGATACCACAACATCAGAATCCTGCCCGGTTCCTTGAAGCCAGGCTCCAAGTTGATTTAAAAGTTGGTCTATTTTATTGTTCTTTTTCATCTTTTTTCTCCTTAGTTCTGGCTTTTTCTATTTCTTTTATCCTATCCCTTATCTCTGCGGCCTTTTCATATTCTTCCCTCTCTATTGCCTGTTGAAGTTGCCTTTTCAACTCCTGCACTTCGTCCCTGACCCGTTCATACTCCTGAGTTCGAGGGGCTTCTCCCACATATTTAGCAGAACCATGAATTCTTTTAAGAAGGGAAGGGACATTTTTTCTAAACGCCTCATAACATTCACTACAGCCAAATTTCCCAACTCGTTTAAAATCGTGATAAGTCATTCCACAATTTTCACATTTTAATCCCGTCTCCTCTTTAATCTCTAATCCCGAACTCAGATCAGCAAGTCCTGCTAGAAGATCAGCAATACCAAAATGCTGTTCCATCTGTGCTCCTTTTTTTCGAGCACATTCCTCACATAAATGAAGTTCAGTCACCTTACCATTTATAATTTCCGTAAGATGAACTGTAGCCTCTCTCTTACCACAGATATCACAAATCATAGCACAACCTCCTTTTAATACACTATTACTCCCTCTTTTGCCGTTATAGTACGAAAATCTTTTATAAGCTCCAGCGTTATTTTGCCTGGTTTACCATCCCCAATGGTTCTACCATCTATCTTAACTATAGGCACAATTTCTGCGGCCGTCCCAGTAAGAAAACATTCCTGAGCGTTGTAAAGGTCATATCTTGTCACCACCTCTTCTCTCACTTCAATTCCCCTCTTGCCAGCGAGGTCTATAACTGTATCCCGAGTAATTCCCTTTAAAGCCCCAAGATAAGCCGGGGGTGTAATTAAAATGCCTTCTTTTATTATAAATATATTATCTCCGGTACATTCCACAACCAGTCCATCATGATTTAGCATAATTGCCTCCTGATAGCCAGAATTTATGGCTTCAATCTTTGCCAGGATATTATTGAGGTAATTCAGAGACTTTATCTGAGGATTAATTGCTTCCGGAATGTTTCTTCTAGTTGGAACAGTTATAATCTCCATGCCTTTCTCATAAAGTTCCTCAGGATAAAGCACAATTTTATCAGTAATTATCACCACATTAGGATTAGTGCATTTTCTGGGATCAAGCCCCAAATCTCCTTCTCCCCGGGAAACCACCACTCTAATATAAGCATCCTTAAGATTATTTGCTTTCATGGTCATAATAATCGCTTCCTGCATTTCTTCTTTGGTCAACGGGATTTCAAGCATAATCATGTGAGCAGAGCGATAAAGCCTATCTAAATGTTCCTTTAACTTAAAAATTACTCCATCATAGGCCCGAATACCTTCAAACACCCCATCACCATAAAGATAGCCATGATCAAAGACAGATATCTTAGCTTGTTCTTTATCTACAAGTTCGCCATTTAAATATACCTTCATACCTTGCCTCCTTTTTCATTCAAAATTCCATCTCGGATATAAAACTCCCGCTCCGCCCAGCTGGCAATTTCCGGATCATGCGTTACAACTATTATTGTAGTTTTCTTTTTACTATTGATATCCTGCAATAATTTTAACACTTCTTCCCCATTTTGAGAATCCAAATTTCCAGTAGGTTCATCACACAAAAGTAATTTAGGATTGACAGCCATTGCCCGGGCAATGGCTGCTCGTTGTTGTTCCCCTCCTGAGACTTGAGAGGGATAATGAAAGGCGCGCTTTCCTATATCAAAATAATTAAGAAGTTCGTATCCTTTTTTAAACGCCTCTTTTTTAGATATACCCTGAATCAAAAGAGGTAGACTAACATTTTCTATTATTGTAAGTTCAGGAATAAGATGGTAAAACTGAAAGACAAACCCTATACTTTCATTTCTTAACCGCGAAAGTTTGCTATCGTTGAGAGAATATATGTTTTCTCCTTCCAACAATACCTTACCCTCATCTGGTCTCTCCAACCCTCCTATTATGTGAAGCAAAGTTGATTTACCAGCCCCTGAAGGTCCTCTGATAGCCAAAAATTCACCATGAGCGACTGTAAATGAAACACCCTTTAAAACATGCAATCTTACATTTCCAACCTGATAATATTTATGTAAATTTATGACTTCTAAAATCATTCGTAGCGCAAGGCAATAACAGGATCAAACTTGGAAGCCCGTAATGCTGGGTAAATTGTGGAGATAAGAGTAATTATAAATGCTGATCCCATTATTATTATAAAATCCTTTATGCCAGAAGCAATCGGTAATCTATCAATATAATATATATCTGATGGCAATTTCACAATGGGATATGTTTTAAGAATATAAATTAAAAACCAGCCTAAAACCGCCCCCAAAAATATACCCAATCCCCCAATTATTAATCCCTGAAATACAAATAATCTACGAATATCTTTTGCCCGCATTCCTATTGCTCTTAAAATACCTATGTCTTTCATCTTTTCCACCACCGACATTATCAGAATACTGGAAATGTTAAAAGAGGCTACCAATACAATAAGAGATAAAATAATAAACATGGCAGTTTTTTCCAGTTTAAGTGCCTGAAATAAATTCTTATTAAGATCCATCCAAGTAAGAATATAATAATCTCTACCTACTAAATAAGGAATTAACTTTTTTTTAACAAACTTCGCCTTATAAGGGTTAGATATTTTTGCCTCCACTGCGGTAAACCCATTAATATCAAATATCTTCCTGGCGGTGTTAAGATTTATATAGGCCAAGGAGAGATCATAGTCATACATTCCAGACTCAAAAATTCCCCTAACTTTAAAACTATAAGTTTTGAGACTATAAGGAATTAAAACCACAAGTTCAGAACCAATTCTTAAATTCAAATTATCAGCGAGCACATTTCCCACAATTATTTCGTTATCCGATAATGAATTCAGTTGCGTTTTCAAATAACTGCCAAATCTGGTTACCTTAACCTCTGTTTTTAAGTCAACCCCTTTTAAAAAAATATTTATAACATTTTCTCCAGCTATTATTGTGGCGTTGCCCATAATTATCGGAGTATAACCTTTAATTTCCTCAACTGCAGCAAGTTTATCTCTAAGATAAGAATAATCCTTATCGTAAATATAAGGGTCTTTTTTTATTAACAATCCAGAATTTATTCCAAATATCTTTTCTTCCAATTCTTTATCAAACCCATTCATAACTGCAATCACTACCAACAGAGCCATAACACCAATTGCTACTCCCAGAATTGTAATTAGGGAAATAAGTTTAAAGAACCGAGCCTGTTTTCTGGCCAGAATTTTTCTTGCCAGGTAAAATTCCAGAATCATTGATTAGCCTCGGGCTTCAGAAGAGGGAAAAGAAGAACTTCTCTTATGGAAGCGGAATTAGTAACTAGCATAACCAAACGATCAATTCCAATACCCAATCCTCCTGCCGGTGGCATTCCGTACTCCAGTGCCTCCAGAAAATCATAATCTATGAGTTTAGACTCTTCCTCTATTTTTACCTTCTCCTCTAATCTTTTTCTTTGTTCTATAGGGTCATTGAGCTCACTATAAGCATTGGCAATCTCAATCCCAGATACAAACAATTCAAACCTTTCCACGAGATTAGGATTATTCTGACTTCCTTTAGCCAGGGGAGAAAGTGCTTTAAGATGGTCAATCACAAAAACAGGATTATATCCTATCTGAGTTTCAATATATTCTTCACATAACTTCAAAACCTGAGAACGAGAAAGTTTATCCAGTTTTTTCTCTAACTTTTTCTCAAGAATATCTTTCAACTTCTCAACAGTCAAATCCTTCTCCCCTAAAATTTCTGAGAAACTTATTCTTTGCCATGGAGTTTTAAAATTCAGGATTTCTCCCTGATATTCAATCTCTAAATGTCCCTTTATATTTTCAAGCACGAAACAAATAAGTTCCTCACACAGATTCATCATATCTCTATAATCAGCATATGCCCAGTAAAGTTCCAGCATAGTAAACTCGGGATTATGACGAGTGGATATTCCTTCGTTCCGAAAACTCCGATTTATCTCATATACCTTTTCCAAACCACCAACTAGAAGTCTTTTAAGATAAAGTTCAGGGGCGATCCGAAGATAAAGTTCTAAATCATAAACTTCCAGATAAGTTTTGAATGGCTTTCCTGCTGCACCTCCCGGAACTTTATGAAGCATGGGAGTTTCAACTTCTATAAAGCCTCTCTGATCCAAAAAATTCCGAATAAGATTTATAATCCTACTGCGGATTAAAAATATCCTCTTTACCTCGTCATTCATTATAAGATCGAGATATCTCTTGCGATACCTTAATTCGGTATCCTTCAGTCCATGCCATTTTTCAGGCAAGGGAAGTAAACTTTTAGAAAGAAGTTTCAGTTTTTTAGCCAGAATAGTGGGCTCACCGGTCCTGGTTTTAAAAGTTTCTCCCTCCACTCCAATAATGTCTCCAATATCTATATAATCTGTAAATAATTTAAAATTATCATCGCCAATAATATCCTTTTTGAAATAAACCTGAATTTTACCGCTGTGATCTTTTATATCAATAAATGCACTTTTCCCGTGCTCCCTTTTTGCCATGATTCTACCAGCAATTTTGACTCCTCTATTTTCCTGCCAGTCAGCTAAGAGAGTTCCTATACTATCTATAGGTAAATACCGGTGAGGATAGGGATTAATATTTTGATTACGAAGTTCCTCAATTTTTTTTATTCTGTTCTCTCTTAATTCATCTAACATTTTAAATCTTTTGAATTTTAACCTTTCTTATATCTGATGTCAACTTTTCTCTCCCGAGCAAGCAATTAATTATCCCAGTGGAGTGAGAAATGTATATTATCACACATGAGTACCAGGAGAAGGGCCAAAAGATATTTCTATCTCTGAATGAGAAATGTTATTTAACGAATATTCTTGGGATATTATTAAAATTCTGTTATAATTTTTAAGGGAGGGTGTAAGTAAATGCGGTTTACCATAATTGTAATTTTATTCTTTATGATGCTTATGCCCACTGTCTATGCTCGCAGAGTGAAATTTCTTCCTACAGAAACAATAAAAATATCTCCTGAAAAACTGATCACTGAGTTTGATTCCGAAGCACCGCGGGATATGAAAATCCTTCTTCGGCTAAGTATCGCCAGAATATTACAAAATTGTGGAAAATATCAACAGGCAATTGAATTTTACTCCCAAGCAATTGAAATTGCAGACCAGATTAAAGAACGACATTATTACATTGATGAACTCTTAGCCCGCAGTTATGAGGGAAGGGGTAGATGCAAATGGGAACTGGAACAGTTCAGCCAAGCAATAGATGATCTTTATAAAGCAATCGATGGTTATATACAAATTGGACAATATCAAAGTGCTTTTGATATCTTCCAGGAATATCAATCCCTCTATACCATATGGTTAAAAGAAAAAAAATCACAGAAATACTTACAAGCAGGGATATCATTTATTGAGAAAACTCTTCCATTGATAGAAGAACATTCTCAAGAATTAAGGATAGAACAACCTGAAGATTTCCTGAATAGAATATATTTCTTCATGGGCCTGGGATACAGAGAAATAGGAGATTTTCATAATGCTGGAGAAAATTTTAAAACTGCAGGAGAGAAAATCAAAAATAAAGAGCCTGAACGTGCTGCAGTCAATTTTTTAGAAGCAGGAGAATGTTTCCAGAAAGCAAATGAAGTTAACAATGCTTACTTGGCATATATAGAAGTAAAAGGAATCATTATCTCTTTAGAAAATACTCCTTCCTTTAATAATCTTATAGAAAGTTTACGAAACAAATATCTTCCTCTTATAAACACAATGATTGACTTTCTGCAAACTAATTTTCCTGGTAGTGAAAAGAAGTTTATTCGCAGGATTAAAAAATTAATGGGACTTCCTTCTCATAGAATAAGCATGCAATCTCCATAAGAAAAAAATCTATATCTTTTTTCTATTGCTTGTTTATAAGCAGATAATAAAAATTCTCTTCCGCAAAATGCAGATACTAAAAGAAGAAGGCTTGTTCTGGGAAGATGAAAATTGGTAATTAAGGCATCTACTATTTTAAATTTATATCCGGGATAGATAAATAACTCAGTCATTCCTTTACTGGCAATCACCCTATAACCACAGGATGTTCTTATTGCCTGCGATTCCAGAACCCTTACAGTTGTCGTCCCTATTGCTACTATCCTCCCCCTTCTTTTTTTAACTTCATTTATCTTGAATGCCGACTTTTCTGGAATTTCAAAATATTCCCGATATAACTTACCAGTAACAAGTTCCTTCTCACTAATAGGCTTAAAAGTGGCATAACTCACATGTAATACTACATCAGCAAATTCCACTCCTTTGGTTTTCAGCTTCTCAATCAATTCCTGACTGAAATGCAATCCTGCAGTTGGTGCCGCTATAGAACCTGGTATTTGGGCATAAACTGTCTGATATCTTTCTTGATCCTCAAAAACAACTTCTCTTTTAATATAGGGAGGAAGTGGAACTTTCCCATATTTATATAGATAGGTTAATAAATCCGAAACTTCAATTTTTATCTTATGAACATCTCCCTCCTTCCCCAGATAAAATGCACACTTATTCTGAGGAAGCAAAATCTTTTCTCCTGGCTGCAATTTCCCTCTGCATTTTACAAGAGCAGGAAGTTCACAACTGTGGTCACAAAAAATTTCCAGAAGTAACAATTCCACCTTACCTCCAGTATTGTGACGATAACCATATATCCTGGCTGGGACAACGCGGGATACATTTCTAACTATTAAATCTTGAGGATTCAAATAATCAATTATTTCATAAAAGTAACGATGAGAAATTTCCTTTGTTTTTCTATTTATGACCATTAACCGTGACTGTTCCCTTTTAGAAGCAGGATAAAAAGCAATTAATTCTCGAGGAAGATAAAAATCGTATTCCTGTAATTTAATTCTGTTCACTTTTTAATTCCAGACAATTTTTTTAATTTCACATCCCGGATAATAATATTTTAAAATCTGTTTGAAATTATATCCTCTCAATGCCATTCCATACGCTCCCCACTGGCATAAACCCACGCCATGTCCCCAACCATACCCTGTAATGTAAAGCCATTTTCCTTTCACTTTTAACAAAAATCGCCGACTACGAAGCAAATCTACTCCCAGTATTTTTCTAAACTCCTTAGAGGATAATATATACTTTCTACCATCAGCAGTAATTTCTATACTTTTAACAAATCCCGTGTGATATCTTTCCTTAACGATAACATTCTGAACTTCTTCCAATGAATAACCAGCATGAGAGAAAATTTCCTTAAATTTCTTTAAACTTATCTTTTTTCTCCAGCGATAATGAGGTGAAAAACGGCAAAAATTACAAGAAACTCCCTTAAGGGGAGGAATGTCTATATTCCAGAGATGACTGGCAGAGTCAGTATGGCCCCCACAAGTAGAATGGTAAAACGCAGGTAATATTTCTCCTTTATAAAAAAGAACCAATCCTTCAGTTTTTCTGATCGCTCTTTTAATCTTCCACTTCTCCCCTAATCTTCCGCCATAAACTTGAGAATAAATATCTGCCCGCAGGTCATAATTCTTATCGTGATTTATCTTTTTCATATATAAAGCATAACTTCGGGAAGCCACTGCCTGAGCCATCAAAGCCTGAATAGGCCACCAGTGAGCTACTTCATAATTTAAAACACCTTTTAGATAATCCTCTATAGAAATTACATTTACTACTGTAAGTTTGCCATTTTCATTTATGAATCTCATTTTCCCCCGATATGGCCTAGAATTTAAATAAATATAACCATCATGCTGAGGTATAATTTCTATTGCAAAAACCTTAAAATTTCTGTCTCCCATCTGGATACTAACGGCAGTTGGTTTAATTGTGGCATTTAAATTTTTTTCCTGTAATAAAACCTGATTGGTATAAGGAAGAATTACCTGAAAATCCCCTTTAACCTTTATCCGGCATTCTGAAATCTCTATTGCCAGCGCTACTCTTAAACTATCATCAACTCCAGAACAAAATCGACCAGGGATTAAAAGTAAAGAGAAAAAAATAAAGATTATTTTCCTCATTTCCTGAAAATCAATGTGAAAAGGATAGTTAGGATTATACTTAAAATTATGGAAGTGGTAAGAGGGAAATAAAATGTGAAATTTTTTCTTTTAATCAAAATATCTCCCGGCAGTTTTCCTAAATAAGGAACTTTCTCAAACAATAAAAGCAGAACTCCTAACGCGACTATAATCAATCCCACTAAAATTAGAAATTTTGCTAAATAGGAAAAATAATTCATAATTTAAATAGTAAAACATCAAACACTAAAAATCAAGAAAAGAGAACCAACAACAAATGGAAATTCCTGAATTAACCTACATTTACCTATCTACTATTTGCTATTTGCTATCTGCTATCTACTCAGTTTCCGATATCTTTCCCACTCACTGAAAATACACCCGCAGTAATTCTGGCGATAAAGATTCA
>CBEUCN010000024.1:0-15744 GCA_965541635.1 uncultured bacterium | reverse complement strand
GATGCTGCCAATTTATATCTGATTTTAGAACATCAATTGATAAAAGAAGAAAAATTTTCAGGTTCTCAAAAGCCAATTATAGATTACAGTAAGTGTATTAAGTGTGGTTTATGTAGAAAGTTATGCCGGTTTAATGCCATAGATGAAACAATTACAATAAAAGATGAGTTATGCGAGGGATGTGGTGTGTGTGCTTTGGCTTGTTCTCAGAATGCGATAAAGATGGAAAATGAAATTAATGGCAGAATTTATTCTGGAGAGTCTAGGTATGGAGAATTTATCTATGCTCGTTTAGGTATTGGGGCTGAGAATTCTGGTAAACTGGTTACAATCGTTAGAGAGATTGGCCGCCATCTGGCATTTGAGAAAAATAGAGGCTGGGTTTTAACTGATGGCCCTCCAGGAATAGGGTGTCCTTTAATTGCCAGTTTGACAGGGGCAGATTTTGCTTTAGTTGTAACTGAACCCACATATTCCGGAATGAGTGATATGCAGAGAGTGATAGAAGTAGCTTTACATTTCGGGGTGAGAGTTGGAATTGTAATAAATAAGTATGATTTAAATCTTAAAAGGACAGAAGAAATTCAGAATTATTCCAGATATAGAGGATTTCTTTTTCTGGGGAAGATTCCATTTTCCAGAAATGTGGTAAATGCCATAACTCAATCTAAACCATATCCTGAACTTTATGATGATGAGATAACAGAAGAGATTAAGAACATCTGGCAAAAGATAACAAATGTTTTAGGATGAAATTAAAAGTAATAGCTTTGGGTTCTCAGCCCTGGGAAAGGAAAATTTTTAGATGGGGGCTTTCTTTTTTAGTAGGAAAAGATATTCTATTTGATACCTTTGGCAGGGAAGATGTTTTTGCTGCCAATATAAAAAAATTTGGTATAGATGTTACTGAAATAAAACATATTATAATTTCCCATTCCCATTGGGATCATACCCGAGGGCTGTTTTATCTTGCTCATAATTATTCCCATTTAAAATTTAAAACTTACATATTGAAGGATTTTGGTTCCGAATTTAAATCCAGAATTAAAAAATTTCAAAATTTAGATGTTATCGAAGAAAATAAATCCTTAAGAATAAAACCCAATATTTATACCACTGGTAAAATTAATTTTACTGCTATTCCTGAGCAGGCACTAGTGATAGAAAAGAAACAGGGATTAACTGTAATTACAGGTTGTGCTCATCCTGGTATAGTTAAAATGGTAAACAGTATAAGGAGAAAATTTGGGAAAGAGATTATCTTTTTAATAGGGGGATTCCATCTTAAGGATAAAAATAAATATGAAATTGTGAAAATTGTTAATAAACTCAGGGATAAAAATATAAATAAAGTTGCTCCCACTCATTGCACAGGTGAAATTGCAATAGAATATTTCCAAAAATTATGGGGGAATAATTTCCTACATTTACAAGAAGGAATGGAGATTGAGATCTAACACTGTATTTGATAAATATCCTGAGGAGTATGATAACTGGTATCAGAAAAATTACAATGCCTATATCTCAGAAGTAGAAGCGATAAAAAAAGTCTTACCTTCAGGGAGAGGTCTGGAAGTTGGGGTGGGGAGTGGAAGATTTGCACTTCCTTTGAAGATAGAATATGGGGTGGATATTTCTCTCTCTTTGCTTAAGATAGCCAAGGAGAGAGATTTAAAAGTAATCTGTGGAGACGCCTGTAATCTTCCCTTCAAGGATGAAAGTTTTGATTTTGCATTGATGGCATTTACAATTTGTTTTTTGAAAAGGCCATTATTGGCGTTAAATGAGGCAAATAGAGTTTTGAAGACAAAAGGCTATATAATCCTCGCTTTCATAGATAAGGGGAGTTTTCTGGGCAAATACTATTTGAGGAGAAAGCATAAAAGTGTTTTTTATAAAGAGGCGATATTTTATTCTATTCCAGAAATAGCAAAGCTTTTAAAAGATTCAGGATTTAGCAAGTTTCTTTTTTATCAAACCTTATTTGACCTCCCTCAAAATCTTACCCAGCCCCACCCTGTAGTGAAAGGATATGGGGAAGGCGGATTTGTAGTAATCCGGGCTAAGAAAATAAGATAGTATGGATTGTGATGGGACATAGGTAGATAGAGGAGTCAAAAGTTCTTTTTTATGTAACCTAACAAATAGTCTTGACAGCAGAGGTGGGTTTTATATAATAGTTTTAGCACTCTAATTTAAAGAGTGCTAATGGAGGTGTTAGATGATGTTGGATCCTAAGGAGGTTGAGGAAAGGAGAAAGAGGATTTTAAAAGGTATTATCAGAACATATATAGAGACGGGGACACCAGTAGCTTCTAGGTTTTTAGTTTCTAAATACCGATTGGGATTGAGCCCGGCTACAGTAAGGAATATAATGGCTGAATTGGAAAAACTGGGTTATATTACCCATCCCCATACTTCAGCAGGGAGAATACCGACTAATAAGGGATACAGATATTATGTGGATGCGCTTATGGAGGAAGAGCAACTTACTCCCTGGGAAAAGAAAAAAATTTTGATGCAGTTAATAAATTCTCAGTATGAAGAAATAGAGAATTTAATGCATCAGGCTCTGGGAATAGTTTCAGATCTCACACATCAACTTGCAATTCTATTTTATAATCGGGAAAATAATATCTATGTTGAGAAGGTAAATTTAATTCCCATTACTAAAAATAAAATTCTGGTAGTGATTATAACTGAATCCGGTGATATTCTTCATTTCTTTTTAGAAGGAGAGGAATTACCTCTTCATGAAAAACTGGATAAGTTTGCCAATTTTTTAAATGCAGAATTTAAGGGACTTTCTATTACTCATATAAAAAATAAAATTAGAACCAAACTTATCTCTTCGCCTGATCCTCTTTACAGTATGTTTTCTTCCTATCTGAAACTGTTTTACAAAATTTTGGACTCCATTGAGGGGAAACGGTTATTCTATCAGGGGGCAAGAAATTTGCTCGATTTCGGATTTTCGGGAGATATTGAAGATTTGAGTTCAATTATTACTGCTTTGGAAGAAAAGGTAGGATTAATAAAACTTTTGGAGCAGGATTTAAAGAAAGGTGATGTGAATATTCATATTGGAGAAGAAAATTTGTGTGATTATATTTCTGAATGTAGTATAATTACTGCCAGATATAAACTTCATGGTAAGCCTCTGGGAACAATTGGTATTTTAGGACCCAAGAGGATTCCTTATGCTCGAATGGTGTCAGTAGTTAAATATGTAGCAGATGTTTTATCTCAAGCAATTGAAAGCATTATTTTTTGAAAAATGAAGAAAAAAGAAGAAAGACAAAATAACAATCAACTTCAACAAAACGCCCAGGTAAAAGAACAGGAGAAGAAAAAAGAGGTTATATTATCACAGGAGGAATACGAAAAAATGGTTGCTGAGATTCAGGATTTAAAGGAAAAATGGTTGCGGGCAGCAGCAGAACTGGAAAATGCTAAAAAACGGTGGCAGAAAGAAAAGGAGGAAATTTTAACTTATGGAAATAGCCAGATTATTTCTGCTTTACTTCCAGTGCTTGACCATTTTGGTCATGCTATTCAGGAACTTTCAGAGGAGAAAAACGAATTTGAGCAAGGGGTAGAATTGATTTATAAAGAATTGATTACTATTTTAAGTAAGTTTGGATTGGAAAAGATAGCAGATCTAGAAGGTAAAGATTTTGATCCTTTTGAACACGAGGCTATAAGTTATGAAGAAAATGATGAAATGCCTGAAGGTAAGGTGATAGAGGTGATGAGACCAGGATATAGATTTCAGAACAGACTCTTACGTCCTGCCTTGGTTAAGGTTTCTAAAGGGAAAAAAGAAGAGGCTAAGCAAGATACACAATTAGATAATCAACAAGGAGGTGAGAAAGATGGCGAAAGCAATAGGAATTGATTTGGGAACCACTAACTCAGTAATTGCAGTGTTTGAAGGAGGTGAACCCAAGGTAATACCTAATAAGGAAGGTTCACGACTTACTCCTTCTGTAGTAGCATTTACCAAAACCGGAGAAATACTGGTGGGAGGGCCGGCCAAAAGGCAGGCAATAACAAATGCGGAAAATACAGTATTCTCCATTAAGAGGTTTATGGGTCGGAGGTATGATGAGGTTACTGAAGAAATGAAGATGGTTCCCTATAAGGTGATAAAAGCTCCTAATGGGGATGCTCGTGTCCAGATCCAAGATAAGGTGTATTCTCCTCCCGAAATCTCAGCCATGATTCTTAGAAAGTTAAAAGAAGATGCTGAGGAATATCTCGGCGAAAAGATTACCAAAGCAGTTATAACTGTTCCGGCATATTTCAATGATAGTCAGCGTCAGGCAACGAAGGATGCTGGAACAATCGCCGGGCTGGAAGTATTGAGAATTGTTAATGAACCTACCGCTGCTGCTCTCGCTTATGGACTGGATAAGAAAAAAGGAGGAAAAGTTGCAGTTTATGATTTGGGAGGAGGCACTTTTGATATTTCAATTCTAGAGATAGGAGAGGGAGTATTTGAGGTCAAAGCTACCTGTGGAGATACTCATCTGGGAGGAGATAATATTGATCAGAGAATAATAGACTGGATTGCAGATGAGTTCCAAAAAGAACATGGTATTGACCTCAGACAGGACAGGATGGCTCTCCAGAGGTTGAAAGAAGCGGCTGAAAAAGCAAAGTGTGAACTTTCTTTTAGTGTTCAGACAGAAATAAACCTGCCATTTATTACTGCTGATCAATCAGGTCCCAAGCATCTTAGCATGACTCTTACTCGGGCAAAATTAGAATCGCTATGCCTTGACCTTCTGGAAAGAACGATAGAACCCTGTCGTCAGGCTCTCAAGGATGCCAAGTTGAAACCTGAAGATATAGATGAAGTGATACTGGTTGGAGGTCAGACCAGAATGCCTAAGGTTCAAGAGATAGTCAAGGAAATATTTGGAAAGGAGCCCCACAAAGGGATAAATCCTGATGAAGTTGTTGCTCTGGGTGCTGCTATTCAAGCAGGGGTTATTCTGGGAGATGTAAAAGATATTTTACTTCTGGATGTTACACCACTTTCTTTAGGAGTAGAAACTTTGGGAGGAGTTATGACTATACTTATACCCAGAAATACGACTATTCCTACCAAAAAAAGTGAAATATTTACAACAGCAGCAGATAATCAGACCAACGTTGAAATACATGTTCTCCAGGGTGAAAGACCAATGGCTAAGGATAATCGCACATTGGGGCGATTTATTTTGGAAGGAATTCCTCCTGCTCCTCGAGGAGTCCCTCAGATTGAGGTTACATTTGATATTGATGCCAATGGTATTCTTCATGTATCAGCAAAAGATAAAGCTACTGGTAAGGAGAAGAAAATAAGGATTGAGTCATCTTCAGGATTAAGTAAAGAAGAGGTGGAGAAACTAGTAAGAGAGGCTGAGGCTCATGCTGAGGAAGATAGAAGAAAGAAGGAGCTGGTGGAAGCCAGGAATGAATTGGATGGGGTAATTTACAGTACCGAAAAATCTCTACGGGAATTTGGGGATAAAGTTTCAGAATCTGAAAAGAAAGAAATTGAAGAGGCTTTGAATAAAGCCAAGCAGAAACTTGCCTCTGAAAATATTCAGGAAATAAGAAATGCCAAGGATGAACTTTTAAGAGCTTCACATAAACTTGCAGAAGAGCTATATAAAAAGACTGCCCAACAACAGGCAGGTTCTGCTCAAGCATCACAGCAACAACAGTCTGGAGGAGAAGAGAAAAAAGAAAATAAGGGTGGAGACAATGTGATAGATGCTGAATACAAAGAGGAATAAACTGAATGAAAAGAGATTATTACGAAATCTTGGGGGTACCGCGGAATGCTTCTAAAGAAGAAATTAAACAAGCATATCGTAGATTGGCTATGCAGTATCATCCTGACCGCGTATCCCCAGAAAAGAAGAAGGAAGCCGAAGAGAAATTCAAAGAAATATCCGAGGCCTATGCTGTATTATCTGACGATCACAAGCGCGCTCAATATGATAAATTTGGGCACGCTGGTATAGATTCTCAATATACCTATGAGGATCTGTTTCGAGGGGTTGATTTTTCAAGTATATTTGAAGATTTAGGATTTGGAACATCAATTTTTGAAGATCTATTTTCTGATTTTGGTTTCTTCGGGACTCGCACCCGAACTACTCGCGGAAAAAGGGGGCGGGATTTAGAATTCAGGTTAGAGATAGATTTTGAGGAAGCAGTTAAAGGAACCACCAAAACTGTTACATTCCCTTCTTATGAAATCTGTCCTCAGTGTTCAGGGACTGGTGCTCGTTTTGGGAAATTAGAAGTCTGTCCTCAATGTGGCGGCCGCGGAACAATAAATATGCATAAGGGTTTTTTTTCATTAACCACAACCTGTTCCCGATGCCGGGGAACTGGCAAAGTAATTCTTCATCCCTGCAGTAACTGTGCTGGTAGTGGCCGTATAAGAGAGCAGAAAAAAATTGAAGTTAAGATTCCACCTGGAGTAGATGATGGTACTGTATTACGGATAGCAGGAAAAGGAGAGCCAGGTAGTAACGGAGGAGCCCCAGGAGATCTCTATCTGGTGATAACTGTAAAGCCTCATCACTTCTTTCAAAGAAGAGGTAAAGATATTTATTGTCGAGTACCTCTAACATTAGCAGAGGCTATACTGGGAGGAGAGGTTGAAGTTCCTACTATAGATGGGAAAGTGAGGATGAAAGTTCCTCCGGGAACTCAAACTGGGAAGATTTTTCGTTTACGAGGAAAGGGAGTATCTACTTCTCATGGTTCTCGAGGAGATCAACTGGTGGAGGTATTTGTGGAAATCCCCTCCCATCTCAGCCGTGAGGAAAAGAGGATGCTGGAGGCAGTAATTAAGAATATTTCCGATCAGGCATATTCTGAAAAGAGGAAATTTTTACAGGAATTGAGAAATCTGTGACCCGCAGTTTTTTATATTCTATAATGCTGGTTTGTTATATGGCTGTTATATTTTATCTTTCCTCTTTGCCTCCCAAAGTAAAAGTGGGAGGTTTTGATTTCCCCATCCATATTATAGAATATATTCCTTTAGGAATTTTATCTCTATTGTGGTTTAAAGAGAAGCGTTTTAAAAATCCTTTTCTTTTTTCATTTATTTTTTCGCTGTTATATGCTATAAGTGATGAAATTCATCAACTATTTATCCCTGGAAGAAATGCTAGTATTAAAGATGTAGTGGCTGATTGTATTGGAATTATTGTAGGGTTATATTTGGTGGTAAAATGGCGGAGATAAAAGAGTTTAAAGTGATCCATTATAATCCGGAGATTGTTTCTATCTCTAAGGTTGTAGCACCTCCTTATGATGTAATTGATAATAACAAAAGGGAGTATCTGAAGTCACTTTCCCCATATAATGTGGTAAGAGTAATTTTAAATGATTCTTCCCAAAATCCTTATGAACAGGCTGCTTGTTTATTTTTGCAGTGGCTTGAAAAAAAAATTTTAATATGGGATGAGTGTGAATCTTTTTACATTTATGCTCAGAAATTTCAATATAATCTTCAGGAATACATCCGGTATGGATTTATTGGACTTTTAAAATTGGAGGAACCCGGGAGTAATGTATTTCTCCATGAAAGAACATATGCTGCTCCTAAAGAAGACAGATTTAGATTACTGAAAGCAGTTAAAGCCAATCTTTCTCCAGTATTTACAATTTTTTCTGACCCTCAGAGATATATTTTAAATATTATTTTAAAAGAAACACAGCATTCTCCACCACTATTTGATTTTGAATTTGAAGGTATTACTAATACGGTATGGAGAATATCTTCTCCTAAAGTCGTTGAGAAGATAAAAACTGCATTTCAGGATAAATCAATTTTGATTGCTGACGGACATCATCGGTATGAAGTGGCTCTACATTATCGTAACTTGATGAGGTCGCAAGAAGATTTTCCTCAAATGGAGACCTTTAACTATTGTATGTGCTATTTTGCTCCTATAGAACAGGATGGACTTTTGATATTACCCACCCACCGTCTTGTTAAGTTACCTATGCCTTGGGAAAATTATCATGAGAAGATAAAAAGTTTATTTTCATTGACTGAGATGGAATCTTACATTCAGTTGTTTGATGCCATGGCTAAGAGAAAAATGAGATTAGGATTTTACAACCGTAGATTTTATCTTTTGGAGTTTAAAAAGAAAGATATATTGCAAAAGAATGATCCTTTGGCCTCATTGGACGTAACTATATTACATAGATTTCTGTTAGGAGAAACGATGAACTATGATGGTGAAATTTCTTATATTGAGGATTACAATCAGGCTATAAAGTTGGTAGATGAGGGAAAATATTCCGGAGTTTTTTTCCTCAATCCTACTTCGGTAAATGAAGTGATAGATATTGCTAAGCAGAATATGAGAATGCCTTATAAGTCCACTTATTTTTATCCCAAAATTTTAACTGGTATTACATTTTATAAATTTTAATTGACATCATAAATTGAAATGTTCTATAACTGAAGGGGGTGAAAAATGGCTATCTGGAATAAACCAAAGTATACTCTGATTAGAATTGCTAAGAAGAAAGAGATTCCTGATGGATTATGGACAAAATGTCCAGCATGTGGAGAAATTATTTTTAAGAAAAAACTGGAAGAAAATCTTAGAGTTTGTCCCAAATGTGATTATCATTTTACACTTTCTGCTGAAGAACGAATTAATATGCTCGTTGATCCCCAGAGTTTTGAAGAAATGGATAGATTTTTAGTCTCACCTGATCCTTTACAATTTGAAGGACCTAAATCTTATAAACAGAAGTTAAAGGAAGAACAGGAAAAGACTGAGATGCTTGATGCTGTTATTACTGGCAAGGGCAGAATAAACAGTATAGAGGTAATAATCGGAGTCACTGATTCCAGATTTATGATGGGATCAATGGGATGCGTTTTGGGTGAAAAAATTACCAGAGCAATTGAACGTTCAATTGAAGAGAGACTTCCTTTAGTTGTAATTTCGGGTTCTGGTGGAGGAGCAAGGATGCAGGAAGGAATGCTGTCATTGATGCAGATGGCAAAGACATCAGGGGCTTTATCCAGACATCATAAAGCAGGATTGCTCTATATTTCTGTTCTTACTAATCCTACTATGGCAGGAGTACTTGCCAGTTTTGCCTCTTTGGGTGATGTGTTAATTGCTGAACCTCGGGCTTTAATTGGATTTACCGGTCCCCGTGTGATAGAACAGACAATAAGACAGAAACTTCCAGAAGGTTTTCAGACCTCAGAGTTTCTACTTCAACACGGATTGATTGATATGATTGTTCATAGAAAAAGACTCAAAGATACCTTATCCCTTGTATTAGAGTATCTGGCTTAAATTTCTTTAAGATTCCAGATGTGCAATTTCTCATAAATTGCTCCTTGAGGAGTCAAGGTACTTTTAAATAGTATTATCTGTTTTGCTCTGTCAGTTATAAATTCGGACAATTTACAGGAATTAATAAATTGAGTGACCAAATATTTATTTTTACCTGATTTCACTCTGGCTAAGGTAATGTGAGGATGATATTTCCTATCTTCCAGTTTAATTCCAATCTGGTTTAAGATATTACTTGTTGTGGTATGAATTTCTTCGATTTTGTCTTTACCTTCACTAATTCCTACCCATATTACTTTGGGATTGTTAATTGTGGGGAAAGCACCTAAACTTTGAGGACGAAAATTAAACACCGAATACCGAACAATAACAGGAGTAAGTGCAGTAATTATTCTATTTAAGTTTTCCCGGCTGTGGTTCCCTAAAAAATGTAATGTAATATGGAGATTTTGGGGTTCCACCAGTTTTAAATCAGCATTTGTTTTAGATAACTGCTTCTGGATTTCTATTAATTTTGTTATATTTTCAGGACTAATTTCTATTCCAATAAAACTTCTTATACTTTCCATTTTGTAATTAATTTCAGCAGTAATTTACAAGTTTTCTCAACTGTTTGTTTTTTAATTGCAATTCTTGTTCCCTGGAATTTATATTCCTTAACATAACTATTTTTGGAAGTTGCTATTGCAATATATACTAGTCCTACAGGCTTTTCTTCCAAACTGTCAGGGCCGGCAACCCCAGTAATTCCTATTGCGATATGAGAATCGAATAATTTTCTGCAATTTGTAGCCATGGCCTGTGCACATTCTTTACTTACAGTTCCAAATTTTTTTAGTAATATTTCATCTATTTTTAAAATTTTGTGTTTGGCATTAGAAGAATAAGCAACTATTCCTCCCCGGAAAAATTTTGAACTTCCAGAAATATTTGTGATTCTATGAGCAAACAAGCCTCCTGTGCAGGATTCAGCACTACTTAGGGTAAGTCCTCTTTTTATCATCACTGTAGCAAGTTTTTTCTCTACCATTTTTAAAATTCTATACCGGGTATTATTGGTTGAAAAGGATATTTTTTTTGTTTACAATATGCACAACTATGAAGATAAAAGGAAGAGTATGGAAATTTGGAGACAATATTGATACTGATTTGATAATTCCTGCCCGCTATTTAGTTACTACGGATCCTAAGGAGTTGGGAAGTCATTGTCTGGAAGGTTTAAAGGTTGGTTTTCCTCAACAAGTAAATAAAGGAGATGTTATTGTGGCAGGGAGAAATTTTGGCTCTGGTTCTTCTCGTGAACATGCTCCGTTAGCAATAAAAGGTACGGGCATTTCTTGTGTAATTGCCCAATCATTTGCTAGGATATTTTTCCGAAATGCTATTAATATTGGTTTAGCAATAATTGAATTTCAGGATATAAAAAGTTTTACTGATGGAGATGTTGTAGAAATAGATTTTAATAAAGGGAAAATAAAAAATATCACCACAGGCAGAGAGTATATTTTCCCCAAATATCCTGAATTTCTTCAGCAAATAATCAAATCAGGAGGTTTAATGAAATGGATTCAGAAACAAAAACAAGGGATTATAAGATAGCAGTAATCCCTGGAGATGGTACTGGACCGGAAGTTATAACAGAAGGGATTAAAGTTCTTAATGCTGCCAGTTGTAGGTATGGATTCAAGTTGGAATTTGTGGAATATGATTTTGGGGGAGAACGCTATCTTAGGACCGGTGAAACTTTGCCTGATTCTGCTCTTGAGGAATTGAAGACATTTGATGCCATATATCTGGGAGCAATAGGACATCCTGATGTTGCTCCAGGTATTTTAGAAAGGGGTATTCTTCTTAAGATTAGATTTGAACTTGACCAGTATATAAATCTGAGACCAGTAAAACTTTACCCCGGTGTATGGACACCATTAAAAGATAAGGGACCTGAAGATATAGATTTTGTAGTAGTGAGAGAAAATACTGAAGGACTTTATTGCGGAGCAGGAGGATTTTTGAGGAAGGGAACACCTCAGGAGGTAGCAATTCAGGAATCTATAAATACTAGATATGGAGTAGAAAGATGTGTAAGATTTGCATTTGAATATACTAAAAAAAGAAATAAGAAAAAGAAGCTAACTCTTTGCGGGAAAACTAATGTTTTAACTTATGCTTTTAACCTCTGGGAAAGAGTATTTCAGGAAGTAGCCAAGGACTATCCTGAGATTACCACTGATTATGCTCATGTTGATGCCACCTGTATGTGGATGGTAAAAAATCCTGAATGGTTTGATGTAATTGTCACTGATAATATGTTTGGGGATATAATCACTGATTTGGGAGCTATGATTCAGGGAGGTATGGGAATTGCTGCTGGTGGCAATATAAACCCTCAGGGAGTATCAATGTTTGAACCCATTGGAGGTTCTGCTCCTAAATACACAGGAAAGAATGTAATCAATCCTCTGGCAGCAATCTCAGCAGGGATGATGATGTTGGAATATCTTGGCGAAGAAGAAGCAGCCAGAAAAATTGAATCAGCAATTATAGAAGTAACAGGGAAAAGACTTAAAAGTTTGGCAGCAGGGAAAATGGGATACTCTACTACTGAGGTGGGAGATATGGTGGCAGAATTTACCGCCAAAGACAGTATTTCTATCCCATAAAAGGAGAATAAGATATGAGGGAATTTAATGTTGCGGTTGCAGGAGCAACTGGAGTTGTAGGTCAGGAGATGATAAAGGTACTGGAGCAGAGAAAATTTCCTGTAAACAGGCTCTTACCTCTTGCCTCCCAGCGATCAGTAGGTAAAGAGGTGGAATTTCAGGGAAGAAAAATTAAAGTAGAACTTCTTAGTCCTGGTTCTTTCAAGGATATAGATATCGCTTTATTTTCAGCGGGTGCCAGTATAAGTAAAGAGATTGCTCCTTATGCAGTAAAGTCAGGAGCAGTTGTTATTGATAATTCTTCTGCTTTCAGAATGGATCCTGATGTTCCGTTGGTGGTTCCTGAAGTTAATCCTGAAGATGCATTCCAGCATAAAGGGATAATAGCTAATCCTAATTGTTCCACGATTCAGATGGTGGTGGTACTGAGGCCACTTCATGATGCTTTTGGGGTGGAGCGAGTTGCGGTAGCCACTTATCAATCTGTTTCCGGATGGGGAAAAGGAGCAGTAGACCAGTTATGGGAGGAACTGGAGGAGATATTATCAAGGCGAGAGGTGATTGTAGAAAAAGAAATAAATAAAGTCCTACCGTATCAGATTGCTTTTAATTTATTTCCTCATATAGATGTATTCATGGATGATGGATACACTAAAGAAGAATGGAAGATGGTGAATGAAACCAGAAAAATTATGCATGCTGATATTAAAGTCACTGCTACCTGTGTGCGGGTTCCAATATTAGTTTCTCACAGTGAAGCAATTAATGTACAGTTGAAAACAAATCCTACGTTGGAAGAGATTAGAAAATTGCTTGCTAATTCTCCGGGGATAGCAGTGGAAGATGATGTTTTCAATAATATTTACCCTATGCCAGTTTATGCCGCTGGTAAAGATGAGGTATTTGTGGGTAGAATCAGGAAGGATAACACTCTAAATAACAGTTACTGGTTATGGGTGGTGGCTGATAATCTCAGAAAAGGGGCAGCATTAAATGCTGTTCAGATAGCCGAACTTTTGATTCAGGAACAGAGACTTTAATTATGCAGGAAGGAGTAACGGAATCTCATCGACCACAATGGAAGACTAGGATTGGCTTTCTTTTAGCCACCTTAGGGTCAGCAATTGGATTGGGAAATATCTGGAGATTTTCTTATCTCTGTTATAAAAATGGGGGAGGAGCATTTTTAATTCCCTATTTCATTGCATTATTAATTGCGGGCATTCCATTAATGATATTGGAATTAAGTATTGGGCATAAAATGAGAGGTTCTGCTCCTATGAGTTTGGCTAAAATAAATCCTCACTGGGAATGGGTAGGATGGTGGGCTGTGATATTTGTAATGTTTGGAATTGTTCTGTATTATTCTGTTATTATCTCCTGGTGTTTTAATTATCTTCTGTATTCCATTAATCTAGTCTGGGGGGATGATCCTAATAATTTCTTTTTTAAAAATTTTCTGGGATTGACTTCTGGTCCCAGTGAAATAGGTAATATTCGTTTTAATATCTTTTTATCCTTAGGGTTGGTATGGTTTCTTAACTGGTTTATCGTATTTCGAGGAATAGAAAAAGGTATAGAGAGAGCAAATAAAATTTTTATGCCTCTTTTATTTTTTCTTACAGCAATTCTGGTCTTCTGGAGTATTCGTCTACCAGGAGCAATAGAGGGTATCAAGGCCTATCTTAAACCTGATTTTTCTATTCTATCTCGCCCGGGGGTATGGATAGATGCTTTTTCTCAGATATTTTTTACACTCAGTTTAGGTTTTGGGATAATGATTGCTTATGCTTCCTATTTGCCTCGAAAATCAGATATAGTATTGAATTCCTATGGCGTTTCTTTGCTTAATTGTTTTTATTCTTTCTTTGCAGGATTTGCAGTATTTTCCACCATTGGATATATGGCTTACCAAACACAGGTAGAATTTGGAGAGGTAATTCAAGAATCTATTGGTCTGGCATTTGTTGCTTATCCCAAAGCCATAAGCCTTCTTCCATTTCTTCCTCAATTATTTGGAATATTATTTTTTTCTACTTTATTTGTTGCTGGCCTTTCATCTTCAATATCTATTATTGAAGCCTTTACTTCGGCAGTAATTGATAAGTTTCACTGGGATAGAAAAAATATTGTTACTATACTCTCAATCATTGGATTTTCAGGTTCGATTATTTTTGCTACCGGAGGTGGATTATACTGGATAGATATTGTTGACCATTTTCTATCCCATTATGGATTGGTTACTGTAGGCATTCTGGAGGCGGTACTGGTTGCTTGGGTGTTTAAAGCAGAAAAAATCCGTCATCATATTAATCATATATCTCAGTGGAAGATAGGAGGATGGTGGGATATTTCAGTAAAGTATGTAGTCCCGGGAGTTTTGCTAGTTCTTTTAGTCAACGATGTTGTTCATGAAGTTATGCATCCCTATAGAGACTACCCTTGGACAGCAATAATTCTTATTGGGAGGGATTGGCTTATCTACACACTTTTTGCAGCCTTTATAATAGCGATGCGTCCTTGGAGAGGAAAAATCCACTCCCAAATGTAATAGAGACCATCCTGCAATGAGAAATATCAGACTCAACATACAATATGATGGCACCAATTTTGTAGGCTGGCAAAGACAGAAAAACGGTATCAGTGTCCAGGAAGTTATAGAGTCAGCAGTAAGTAGGATTTTAAATCAAGAGATTAGGTTGATTTCTGCTGGAAGAACAGATGCTGGGGTTCACGCTCGCCAGCAGGTGGCTAATTTTTTTACAACCAATAATAAAATTTCCCTTTCAGAGGTGAAGTCTGGAATTAATTCTCTTTTGCCTCCGGATATAAGAATTACTTCGGTAAAACAGGTGGATAAAAAATTTCATGCTCGGTTTGATGTTAAATTTAAAATTTATCGCTATTTTATATATAATGGTAAAGTACTATCTCCTTTCCAATATCGTTATATCTGGCATATCCCCAGGAAATTAAATTTTAAAATTATGGAAAATGAATGTAAGTATCTAATTGGCAAAAAAGATTTTAAGTGTTTTCAGGCTGGGGGAAGCAGTGTGAAAAATACTGTTCGTAATGTATATAAAGCCAGATTGATTACAAGAGGCAATTACATAATTTTTGAGATTGGGGCAGATGGTTTTCTATACAAAATGGTAAGATTAATTGTAGGCACACTGGTTGAAATTGGGAGAGGAAAATTTTTCCCTGGTTGGATAAAATATTTGCTTAAGGCTAACAAAGATTATAAACCAGGACCAGTAGCACCTCCTCAGGGATTATTCTTATGGAAAGTGGTGTATTAACTCAGTTTATTTTTTCCGCAAGATTTTTATGGTTATTAAAACAATTAGGAACTCATTTTTTTCAAGAGGGAATTTATTACTATAAACTTTTAGAATATACTATAATTGCTTCTGAACTGTGTGGAGAAAATGTAAAAATTTTAGATGTCGGAAGCGGAAATAGTTTTCTCCCGTTTTTTTATCTCAGCAAAAACTGGGAGACCTGGATAGTTGATAATGGTGCGTTTTATTCTAATTTTCAGGAATTTTACACTCAGTTAGCAAGAGATAAATTTCCTCAGGCAATTGATAGATTAAAAATATTAAAAGGAGATTTTTCAGATGTAGATTTACCGTTAAATTATTTTGATTTTATCACAGCTATTTCCACGCTGGAACATTTTTCTGGCGTGGGAGATATAAAGGCGATGGAGAAAATAAGATTGCTTT
>CBEUCN010000023.1:0-15977 GCA_965541635.1 uncultured bacterium | reverse complement strand
AATCACTGACAGTATTGCCTTCCTCTACCTTACCCAAACGATTAACCATTTCTGTCTTGTAAAGCAATGCTTCTGCCAGTGATGTTTTCCCAGAACCAGAATGTCCAATTAAAGCCACATTCCTGATATCCTTGGTTTCCATAACCATCCTCCTGATATTTAGATTTTGAGAGTTGTCAAAATATTAACCCAATAATTCCATTTTGTCAAGAAAACGAGACAAGATAAAAAGACAATAAAGGCAGAAATCTAAAATTTAATAACCAAAATAAGCAAATAAAAATTTCTCACCTACCTTACACAATCTTTTTTCTATAATCAAGGTTTAAATAAATTGAAGGAAGTATTTACCTAACTTTACCACACAAATTTTTTCACAATACACACTACCGAGAAAGATATACTTGTTTTCTTATTCTTGCCTGCCTGCAGGCCTCAGGATAGGGCTTGGTGAAAGAGCCTGTAAGAAGATAGGCAATTCCAGGACACCGGAAACAATATTTTTCATATTCACAATTTATACATTCCTTCAAATCCTTAACTTTTGTATTTCTCAACAGTTTAAATTCTCTCCCATTTTCCCAGATATCTCTTATAGTTCTATTTTTAGTTATTTTATTTTTGGTCCTTATCTGCACGCAGGGATTTACTTCACCATAAGGAGTTATGTTCATGAAGGTGATTCCTGCACCACAAAGATTAGAATTTCTATCCGGGGTTTTAAATGAAGGTTTCTTCTTTTTCGTTTCTCTCTTAAGGAACCCCTTCTTCTTTTCTATATACCATTTAAGCTGCTCCTCGGTGGGAAGATAATTCAAGGGCTTTAGATTCCCGTCATCACAGGGAGAAAGCGTAAGACTTCCCCCTATACTACGCATCCTGACCTTCAAATCCCTCTCCACATATTTCCTTAACTCCCATATTTCATAGATATTCTGCCTTAAAATTGTACATTTAACCAGAACGTTCACTTCCCTTTTGGAAAGCAATTTTATTCCATTTATAGCCCTTTTAAACGAACCCTTCACCTGCGTTATCTCGTCATGTGTTTTCTCCAGACCATACAAACTAACTTCTACTCCTAAGGGTTTCAATTTTTTAATCCCCTCTGCAATTTTAGAATTTATTAGAGTTGCATTGGTGAATATTCTAAGAGCGAAGTTATTCCTCTTTGCATATTCTGCTATTTCAAAAAAATCCTCTCTTACTAATGGTTCCCCTCCAGAAATAATTAAATGCAATGTGTCTAAGTCTTTAATCTGTTCTAATATATTAAAAAACTGCCTGGTGGTTAATTCTTTCTTTCTATTTCTAACCACATAACAATGGATGCATTCAAGATTACACTTATGGGTTATTTCTAATAAACAACGAACAGGAATGTTTTTATCTACTACTTTCCTCCATATCTTTTTATAAATATGCATCTGTATAAATTGGAATTTTTCTCAAAATCAACTGAAATGATTACTTACACACATAGTAGGTTCGGTACACAGTGGATTCCCTGAAGTAGCATTTGCATAATCGGCTTTGGCACAATCTAAAAAGATTCTTTCTGACGCAGATTTTATTACTTCTATCTGAGGTTTTTTCCATCTCTTTTTCTTTCTCTTCATGCTCCTCACCTCCTGAATTTTTAATCTCTTCTCATTTGATCAAGCAAAATCCATTCCTCATTCAAGGTGTCATACTTTAATTAAATTCTTCCTGCTCAGTTTATTTATAAAACTCACCACCTCCTTTTCCGCCTCCTTTTCTCCTATCTCATATTCCTCCAGAATCTTAGCAATTATTTCTCCCACACTCCTTTTACCATCTATAAGTTCCCATATCCTTGTGCCTGTTTCATTTAAAAAATTTACCTTCTCAGAATCTGAAGTCTGTTCATCTAAAGGAATAATTACCGTCTCATTATCTATTACCCTCCAGGCAAGTTCTGTATTCTTTTGGGGAATTTTATCTAACATTTTCTTTTCCTCCCTTTTATTTCAGAAAGCAGGCTCTCAAATATTTTAAGTGCTTCTCTCTGCTCAGGCAAAACAGAAAATTCCTTCAACCCAATAACCATATAAGGAATCTTATTTTTATCCAGAGATTGGGCTATTTTAACCAGAAGTTTTTCAAACATTATTTCTTTTCCAGTTTAAAACCCGTGCAATCCTTACACGAGATTCTATATTGGAAAAAATATCTCTTTTAGATAGAACCCCTAATTTACATGCTTCTTCCCACAGACTTTCATAAATTTTTATTGCTTGCCTGTAAGTCAGCTTTCTTCTCTTTAAATACTCCCTGTTAAACTGCTCATAAAGTTTTCTATTCTTTATCATGACAGTTCTTAATTAAATTTCTTTAAATACCTCCATATATTTTCATCTGGCCTAAAACTTAATTCATATCCTTTTATATTATTCACTATATTCCCTATAACTTCAATCACTTTTCTAAAATTTTCTTTATCCTCCTTCACATAGAAACTATTTTTTAACATTTCAGTAAACATTTTCTTTTTGTCCATTTCTTTTACAAAGTTTCTTCTGGCTTTCTTCAGAAAAAATAATTCTTTCACCTCTCCCCATTCTGAAGATGTAACCTCTACCTCTCCATGCCAGGGATTGCCAAATGCATAGAATTTATTTCTAATTTTTCTCACAATAATTCTGTCGTCATTCAATAAAATTAATCCCTTTTTCAACGCCAGTTTGGCAATTGTGGATTTACCTCCTTCAGAAGGCGCAATAAATACAAAAATTCTATTATCCATCTTTACTCCACAAGCATGCAGTAAAACCCCACTAAATTTAGGAAGAATAAAACTATATAAAATCTCAGGGAATAAATAAAAAAGTACCTGCCCAGATTTATTCTGTATATAAACTCTGATTTTCCTAAAATCCTCTCCTACCTCAGCAAGATCACCTGAACTAAATCTGAAAAATAGCCTTCCGTCATATTTAAAATATTCCCAGCTTCGGGTATGTAATACAGGAACACCATTTTCTGGTAATTTACCACCTTGTATTTCTACTGTGATATTTACATCTATCCTACGGGACTTGTCTGTCAGGAAATTTTTATAATGATTGATGAGTCTTTTTCTTACCGTCTCCAAACCAGATTTGATATTCCATTTTATTTTAATTTTCCCTATTTCGGTTATCATTGTGCAAGATATTTGTCAGACATAAGATAGTTACAGACATAATCCATTATAGCATCTTCAAAAGAAGTTACAGGTTTGTTATATCCAGATTTTAGCAATTTGGAAATATCAGCCTCTGTGAAGTACTGATATTGATTCCTTAATTCCACAGGCATATCTATATATTTTATCCTTGTCTGTTTCCCCAGAGCCTTAAATACAGCATCAACAAGTTCATTCCAGGTATGAGCTTTGCCTGTTCCAATATTAAAAATTCCCCAAGGTTTTCTATTTTGAAAAAAGAATAAAGTCATATCAACAGCATCTTTAATATAGATAAAATCACGCTTTTGCTCTCCATGTTTATATTCTGGGTTATAGGATTTAAAAAGTTTTACCTCACCGGTTTGAATTATCTGCTCATATGCCTTAATAACGAAACTGCACATCTGGCCTTTATGATACTCATTGGGACCATAAACATTGAAATATTTCAATCCCACAACCTTTTCTAACAACCCGTTCCTTTTCAACCAGAGGTCAAACAGATGCTTGGAATAGCCGTAGATATTTAATGGCTTTAACTTCTCTAAAATTTCGTGATCGTCACTAAAACCCTGAGAACCATCTCCATAAGTAGCAGCACTGGAAGCGTATATGAATCTTATTCCTTTCCGGATAGCGAAAACTGCTAAATGTTTGGAGTATTCAAAGTTATTTTTAAACATAAATCCAGCGTTTCTCTCAATAGTGGAGGAGCAAGCTCCCATGTGAAATATACAATGTATATTCTCCTGATTGAACTTACCATCTAAAATTGCTGTGAGAAAATCATCTTTATCCATGTAATCCATAAATTTTAATCCTACAAGGTTTTTCCATTTTAGACTTTCGTCCATATGGTCAACAATAAGGATATTATCTATACCTAATTTATTCAGTCCCCAGATAATTGCACTTCCAATAAATCCTGCTCCTCCCGTAACTATAATTTTTCCTTTCATATTGTAATTTTTAAGAATTCCTTAATGTCTATTTTGTTTTCCGGCCGGGCTTTATTTAAAAAATCTCTTAAAATTTTTGTTGTCCTATCATAATAACTTTTATTCACTGGATAAGGCACTCCATCTTTGCCCCCATGGGCATAACTGTAGACTGCGGGATCACGGAAACTGGGTTCTGCTCCATATATCAAGTGAGCGAGTAATGCCAGTGCTCTCACAGTAGCTGGACCTACTCCTTGAGTCTCTATAATTTTTGCAAAACTTGTGGGATTATTGTCCTGTATTCTCAAAACTGCATCCTCAAACCTCTTCAAACTGAGATTGGGATTATAATTGAATTTTAAATCCATCTGAAGTTGCTTTGCTTTTTTATATTCTGAAATTAAACCCGATATTTTTTCAGAAGCAATTGCTGTAATTGCAGACCGTGAAGGCTCACTTTCTCGGGCTGTGAGGTTTAACGTCTGCATTCTCTTAGGACAAACTATGCCGGAATGAGGCTCGATTATAAAATCTTTATTCTTATCTCCTCGCCAGTGGTATCTTCTGGCAAGTTTAACTTCGGGATTCATTCCCTGTTGAATGACAGCCCACTCCCCATAAGGTGTAAATATTATCATATGTTGATAGAGTGAAAATCCATCCTGGAGGCAAATAGTATCCACCTTGGCACTCATCCTGCTGGCGTAAATAAAAAATGAAGGGTCAAAGCCATATTTAAAACCATACTTTTTTATCTCATCCGGGGTAGAAAGCGCATATTTACCTTTCCCGCCAGCAATGAAAATTCCAAATTCCTCCTCTCTATCTCTTATACCCTTTTTGATTGCAAAACATAAAGTGGTGGTCAATCCTGAAGAATGCCAGTCGAACCCTAAAAAGCAACCCAGAGCCTGAAACCAGAAAGGATCAGAAAGTTTATCTATCAAGGTATTAACGCCATATTCCCGAATAACAAGTTCTATTATCAAACCTGCAAGTTTAGACATTTTATTTAAAAGCCACTGTGGTGCTTTACCAGTATGTAATGGTAAGTTTGCTATACCAGTTCTCATCCCTTAATCTTCTTAATCAATTGTGCCATCCTTTTCCCGAATCTCTTACAATTAGAAATTGCTCGACCATCAGGGAAACCAATACTTACTGGCCCATAATGATCTCCTTCAGGATCTCCCTGAATTATCATCCCATGAATGAGCATAGCATTTATTATATCCAGAACTGTAGTCTCATTACCTCCTCCTACATTAGCAGAAGAGGAAAAAGCCCCTCCAATTTTTCCATCCAGTCTACCATGAAAATTAACACTTTCATCAAGCAATGCCTTTATTTCCCCTGCCATTGTTCCGTAATACGTAGGAGAACCAATTATGATAGCATCGTAATTCAAAAGTTTACTGGCATCAATTTCAGAAATGGACTTCAAGTCACATTCTACTCCCTCTTTCTGAATTTCATCTGCAATTATTTCTGCCATGTGTTTAGTATTACCTGTTCTGGAATAGTAAATGACAACCGCTTTCGCCATCTCAAATCACCTCCTTTAAACTTCTCTGCAACTCCCTAAGTTTATCGTAAACCTTTAAAGCCTCCTTCTCACCAAGTGTTCCCGTTCCACAGCTGGGAGTAAGAAGGCTTTTCTCTTTCAAGAGATTGATATCTATTTTTTTGCTTTCGGCTTTCTGAAAAACCTCTTTCATCCTTCCCATCAAATCTTCAAAATTAACACCTTCTATTTCTTTGCTGCTGGGGACAATTCCCCAGGCAATGTATCCTCCTTTATTTATATGAGAGAGGACAACCTGGGGATGAAGAAGAAGCGAGTAAGGATAATTAAAAGTATCATAATTTATTATATCCAGATTCAGATTAGAAAGTTTTACCCAGTCAGTATTACCGCAGCAATGAATTCCCACAATCGCCTCTTCATTTTTAAGGATATTTACAACTTCACTTAAAGAATTCTGGATATCGGTTTCTGAAATTGTAAGAAAACCAGAACCTATGGAAGAAAGATAGGGCTCATCTATAAAAATTACAACCTCAGGAGCTATCTGTTTTAAAAATCTATATTGCCATATAGCCTTCATACTTAAATGCTTTATCACTATTTCCCGCAACTGCTCGTTATAAAAAATTGCTTTACCGTTTTCTTGAGTAATGCTAAGACCAAAACTTACCGGGCCAGTAATCTGACCTTTTATTATTTTTTTTCTTTTTACTTTCTTAACAAAAGCATAAAGGCCACGGGCATAATTTTCAGAAATTTTAAAGTATTCATAATCATTATCCACTACTGCCTGAAAAAACTTCTCCTGTTGCGAAAAATCCTCATTTACATATATTTTCTTCCGAAATTCATCAATAACTATTCCAGGGAATCCCTCGCAAAATTGAGCATACATATTCTCCAGAAAACTCAACCTTGGAAGTTGTGGCCAGCAGGGAATATCCAAATATTGAAGATTTAATTCTACTGCCTGATCAGGGTCTGTAAATGGTAAACTTCCAATAGCAGTAGTAACAAAAGGATTCAATTTTGTAATCAGCCCTTCATTTCTGCCTGTTCCAGAACTTCTTCTTCTACAAAAATAGGAGCACCTGCTCTCAGAGCAAGGGCAATAGAGTCAGAAGGACGGGCATCTACTTCTATTAATTCTCCATCACTTTTTCTAACCACAAGCTTGGCATAAAAAATATTGTTTTCTAATTTTGTAACCACTACTTTTTCCAATTTAGCCCCCATTTGGATAATTAAATTATTAAGGAGGTCATGTGTAAGAGGACGGGGAGGTTCAAATCCACTAACCTTCATTTTTATTGCCGTGGCTTCTATTATTCCAATTACTATTGGCAAATATCTTTCTCCTTTTTTTTCTTTTAAAACTATTACCTGATCCCCTCTCTTTTCGTCTATCCTTATTCTTACAAGTTCCACTTCTATCAATTTAGACATTTTTCTCTCTCCAGACCTTTATAAAATATTCTATAGAACGGTCATAGGTTTTTTCGGCATCAGGAGGAAAATAACAGGCAGGAAGTTCCCCTCGTTGACGATGGTATTTTAAGCATTCACAGCATATCCCTTTCTTATCACAACCAGGATAAGAACAGTTACAAAAACACATATTAGTTTCTTTCTTACATTCCATATGTTGATCCTGATTTTTCTGAATTTTACTCTCCCCAATTCCAACTGTCAAGTCATTCCCTACCGAGTTTCTCTTTTTTACCAATTCTGAGTAAAACCAAATAAACTTCCTTCCCAACCTCTTTTCCACCAACCTCTTTTCCACCTACGAGGTGGACAGTGGAAGGTTTTGAAAATTAAATAGTTACAAAATATCCTCTAACAAACTAAACCAACTAGCCAACTAACCAACTAATTAATGCGGAGGATGATAGGACTGAGAGAATTTAAATGGATAACTAGGAAACGCTTTAATGGTAAATATCACAAAGAACTCCTTATTCCCATCCAGACGATTATTGACAAATGTAAATTCTCCCAGCCAGCAATGAAGGTCTCTATAAATACTGAATTCCTGTCTTTCAGGACCCATATCTTCAAAATCATACCTCTGATATACCCTGGCACTCCACTTGGAATTTATCTTATATTTTAACTCTGTGGTCAACTGACTGGCTGTATCCTGTTCATATCTCTGTCCTATACCCAGCTGCCATTTTTCCTTATTTATCACCATATCAAAATTGGCCGTGTTTATATGCCCGGGCTTCAATTCATATTCAGCATCCGAGTCAATTCTTAACCAGTCATAAGGAGTGTATTCCATCTCCAGTTCTGCTGTCTGCCACCTGCTACCACCTTCGATACGAAAATCATAAGTCGCTGATAATATTAACCTTAACAATTCTCTTTTCTTTTCTCTCTCACCCTCCTGGTATTTAGTCTCCCAGAGATTTTCCAGACTGATTTTTAACCTGCTTTTTCTTTCAATAGCATCAACATCATCAAACTGCATAAGTAAATTTTTGGAAATTGTAGGCTCGGTTATATAAGAATAACTGAATACTGGTCTTACAGTATGTCTAACCGCAGTAGCAGGAGAAAACAAGTAACTTCCAGACCGAGGAGAAAATATTTTATAAAACTTGGTAGAAGCATCAAATCCTGTATATAATGTTCCTCTAATTTTGTGTTCTTCACCAAACTTATTTTTAGAATAAAAAGTTTCTCTTACTCCCATATAAGGGCTGAAATTCAAAAATCCAAAATACTTTTTAATATGTGAAATTTCATTATAAGTATCTATTCTCCAGACATCGTCATCAATATCAGAATTAGCTGTTTTGTTACTGAGATTGGCAAAGTAAAAACTGGAATTGTAATAGAAATTACTATTTTTTATCCTAAGATCATTAAAATCTATTCCCAGTTCTGGTAATTTCTCAGTTTCAGTATAAAACTTATTTACTCGTCCTTTAATATTTAAACTGAATGTAAAATACGGGAAACGATGTAAAAAATACAGATAACTGGACGGCTGGTAATCCCGTTCATATTCCTCTTCATAAAAATAATCTTTGAGAAAATCAATGTCACTTAATTTATTGAATTCTGCAAATACCGAGGTAAATCTATCCGGCTGCCAACTGTGACGCAAACTTATCCTATAACGGTCATTTTCTGCAAGTTCAGAATTTTTCTCATTCATATAATAAACTTTAGCCAGTCCCTGTCCTAAAAAATTATAATTATGATCAAATCCATAAGCCCATCCTTTCTTCTCGCGATAATCAAGTTTTAATCTTCCAGAATTATTTTTATTTAAATAATATCTATAGGCAGTAAGCAAATACCAGCCCCAGTCATCGTTTTTACCAGGGATTAACATAAAAGGTGTTTTTCTATCCTTAAGAGAACGAGAAAAATAAGGAAGATAAAATACCGGGGTGTTTTTTATATAAAAAACAACATTGCGGGCTATAATTTTCTCACCGGGAATGACTTTCACCAATTTCGCCTGAAATCTATAATGAGGCTTTTCCAGATCACAAGTGGTGATGTATGCCTTTTTAAGAAGATACTTACCTTTTCCATATTCCTCAGCTTCCAAACCTTTACCATACCAAGGACCGTATTTTTCAAATCTGGGACTTATAATTTTACCTTTATTCTCTTTAAAATAATAACTGACCTTGTCTCCATAAAATGTAGCTTCGTCTTTGATTAATTTAACATTTCCCTCTGCCAGAGCCTCATTTTTATCCATCCAAACTGTAAGTTTATCAGCGTACAGAAACATCCCTTCATACACAACTTCCACATTTCCCTCGGCAACCATTACATTCTTTTCAGGAATATACTCCACCTTATCACCATTTACAGTCAGTGGCTCCTTAAGTTCCCTTCCCTGTTCCTGAGCAAATGAAGACACCCAGGTTATAATAATTAACACAAAAATTGAAATGATTTTGTATCTCATTATATTCTTGCTTTTACCCTTTCCCAGTCTTTAAGGAATCTCTGGATTCCAACATCAGTAAGGGGATGTTTAAAAAGTTTTTCCAGAACCGGAAACGGCATGGTAGCAATATCAGCTCCAATCAAGGCTGCCTCCAGCACATGCATAGGATGCCTGATACTGGCAACGATTATCTGGGTCTTAAATCCATAATTAGTATAGATTTCCTTAATATCTTCAACCAGTCTCATTCCATAAGAACTGATATCATCCAGCCTGCCAATAAAAGGGCTTATATAATCTGCTCCTGCCTTAGCAGCAATAAGAGCCTGGGTAGGAGAAAAACATAAAGTAACATTGGTTTTTATACCTTCTTTACTTAAAATCCTTACCGTCTTTAGCCCTTCAGGAGTCAAAGGAATTTTTATTACCACATTATCCCCAAGAGCATTCAAATTCCGGGCTTCAGCCACCATCCCTTCACTATCTTCACTGACAACCTCCAAACTTACAGGACCATTCACTGTTTTTAAAATTTCAGTAACAAGTTCCTGAAATGGGATATCTTCTCTGGAGACTAACGTGGGATTGGTAGTTACTCCATCCAGAAGTCCCCATTCTTTAGCCTTTCTTATTTCTTCCAGATTGGCAGTATCCAGAAAAAATTGCATCTCCAACCTCCTTTTCTAAATCTGTTTATTTCTTAAACCAAAATATGCCAGAATAGAGGCTCCCTGCACACCTGCTTTATTTCCTAAGCCAGCATTAAATATTTTAACATTTTCTGCCTGAATTTTCATCGCCCGGTTCTTAACAAACTTTCTTAACGGCTGCAGAAGAAGTTTCCCAGATTTTGCAATCCCACCTCCAATTATCACTCGATCCAAATCTAAAAGGTTTATAACTCCAACAATTATCTGTCCCAGTTTAAAAGCCACTTCTTCCCAGAACTGGACAGCAACAGAATCTGCTTTTCTACCTGCCAAGGTGATATCTTCCAGACTCAGTTTTCCTTTTTTCTTATGAATTTCAGTCAATAACTTAGAACGGGAATAGAAAGAAGGAGAATTTATTTGAGATATTAGTTTCTTATTTCCGATATAACTTTCCAAACAAGCAATCCCTCCACAGTTACACTTAGGACCAGTAAGTCCTAAAGGAAAATGCCCTATCTCTCCTGCTGAAAAACTTGAACCCCGATAAATTTTACCATTTAAAATAAGTCCTCCTCCCACCCCTGTACCTAAGGTAACCATAAGCATATTTTTGCTACCTTTACCCCTGCCAAGGTAATATTCAGCCAGTGCAGCCACATTAACATCGTTATCCAGAAATACCGGCATTCTCAATTTTCTTTTTAACTGTTTAGCCCAAGCAACATCTTCCCAGCCCTTAATATTCACAAGATAATTAATAAAGCCTTTTTTGTAGTTGACAAGGCCGGGGAAACCAAATCCCAAAACAGAGAATTTATATCTTCCCAACTCCTGCAACAGTTTTTGAATATAAAAAATCCCTTTACAGGGAGTAGCAAATTCCTGAGCAGAAACGGTAAAAAACTTATAGAGTTTGAAACTGTAGTCGGAAATCCCAATTTTTACATTTGTCCCCCCAAGATCTACACCTAAAATATACTTCATCATTATTTAATACTGCTATAAGAAACCACTCTGTTTCTTCCTTTCCGTTTGGCATAATACAATGCCAGATCAGCCTTTTCAATCAAATCTGTAGGCTCGTCTCCATCATAGGGAAAGGCTGATACTCCAATACTTACAGTCATTCTTACCATCTCATCATAAGCATGAAAGACATTTTTTTCCACTGCTCGCCGAATTCTTTCAGCCACATAAATTCCATTTTCAGGACTGGCATCAGGAAGAAATACACAGAATTCTTCCCCGCCATATCTACCTACAATATCCACCTCACGGACATTCTGTTTTATAATTCCTGCGATGTCTCTAAGAATAACATCTCCCACCAGATGCCCAAAAGTATCATTACAGTTTTTAAACCTGTCAAGATCAAGCATTAAAAAACAAGCCTGCCCTTTTTTCTTCTTTACTCTGGCAAATTCATTGTGAAACACTCTGAGAAAATGTCTGCGAACAAAAACCTGAGTTAATTCATCAGTAATAGCCAGTTCTTGAATCTGTTGATAAAGTTTTATCTTGCGCAAAGTTAAAGATAAAAAGCCAGCCAGGGTATGAGCGAAATCTGTTTTTTCCTCCCTAAGGTCTTCAAACATAACAAAACTACTTACCCTACCCTCAGATATCAGGGGAATCACATAGGTTCTGTATTTCTGAGTTTTGTATCCTAGTTTTAAAAACAAAGGCTCTAAAGTTTCTCCATCATAAAATCCCGCCTCTTCCTCTTTTAAAATCTTTTCTCCATCTATAAAGGGAGAATTGATGTCTTTTTTGAAATCTACAATATTTGTTTGCGGTTGAATAAATACCAAATCTGCCTTACCATCTTCCAGAATAATCAATCTCAGAGACTCAATATCAAATCCCTTTTTAACTACACTGGTGAGAACAGGTAAAAGCTGGTCGATATACATAACTTTTGTAAACCCCTCGCTCATCTCAAAAAATTGGGTAATTCTGGAAACCTCCTGCTGAAGACTACGGTTAAATTTCTCCATTTCATCCAGCCGATTAAGATTTCTCTCCAGTGTTTTCCTAGCAGACTGCAATTTCATTTCCAGCCCATCTATTTCCTGTTGGAAAATGTTTTTCTGAAAGAATTCCAAATACAGATATATTGCAAACACCCCTATCCACTCCAACAGTAGATATAAAGAGGGATGCATAAAACCTCCTATTATCATAGCCAAACCAGCAAGAGAAATCTTAACTTTAATATTTGATTTCACCAAGGCTATTCCTAATAAAGAGAGAGCATAAAAAATATTAATCATAAATTAACCTATTTTTCCCCAGACTTTTTGCCTTATATAATCTATTATCTACCAGTTCCAAAAGTTGAGTTATATCTTCCCCATCTTCCGGAAAAATTGCTAATCCTAAAGATACAGTAATATTTATTTGTTGTCTTCGCACTCTGACCTTACTTTGCTGAATTCCTTTTCGAATAAGTTCTGCCCTGTCAACCAATTGCTGTTTATCCCTACCCCTTATAAAAATTAGAAATTCTTCTCCTCCATATCTAGCCGCAAATTCATTATCTACAAGATGAGCCTTTATAACCCGAGAGACATTTTTAAGCACAAGGTCTCCTGCCAGATGTCCATAAGTATCATTACAATTTTTAAAATCATCAATATCCATCATAATAACACCAAAAAATTCCTGTTCTCTACGAGACAATTGCTCCTCAACCATTCTCAAAAATTCTCGACGAAGATAGAGCTCAGTTAAACTATCATGAGTAGCAAGTTCCTCCATTCTTTTAAATAAGAAAGCGTTATCAATTGCTACTGCCGAAAGATTAGCTATAAAATCCAGAAGTCTGAGATCATCAACATTAAACTCTTCCGGCCCCATACTGTCTATTCTTATCAATCCCAGAAATCTTCCCCGGGAAGTGATGGGTGCCGATATCAGGGAACGAAATTCTCTTCCATAAGAAAAAACTTCCTCAGCATCAAATCTGAAATCTCGAAGGATATCTACAATAAGCAATCTTTTCCTCTGACGAAACACCCAGTAATCAGTGGGATCACCAGTTTTGGCTCTTACTTTTACTCGCGGGGAAACCAGATAGGATTTTGCAAGATAAAGACTATCCTTATTGCGGTCATAAAGATATATCAAACAAACATCACCTTTCTCCATAATCTCAATAGCATTAGAGCTTATTATTTCCAAAAGTTCTTCCAAATTTAAATTGGCAATTATCTCCTCTGCAAATTTTCGCAACCTGGTAAATCTAAAAATCTTTTTCTCCAGAGCTTCGTTTATCTTCACCAATCCCAAGTATTGATTGTGAGTCTCGTTTATCTGTTCCTCAACCGCTTCCAGTTCTAGAGAGAGCGCATTTTCCTTCTTCATAGCATTCCTTTTATCACTGGCAACCTTAAAACCTAAAAGCCCTCCCACAAAGAGATAAAAAAATATATATTTAGCTGGATAATGGACCATCGTTATAAAAAGAAGAAGAAAAATAAACTCAGCAAAAAATACTAACAACCCTAAGTTATAACTTAACGAAATAAGAAAGGAAATCGAAACTACAGTCAGAATCAACACCGAGAAATTTAATTCCATATACCTGATAAAAAGAAAAAAAATCGAAATGCAAACAACCTGAGTAATAAATATTAAAGAAATTAAAGCATTTCTTTTAAGGACTGTATTATCAAACAATTGTCTTTTCTGTCATCTTATCAAAAAAATGCACTCTGCTCATATCAAAGACAACCTCTAAATCCTGGCCGGTCTCAACCTGCTCCTGTCCTGAAACTTTAGCAATAAATGAGTATCTACCAGAATTCAGGTATAAATAGACTTCAGAACCCATAGGTTCCACAACTTCCACATTAACATTCACAATGTTATCTGGTGGAGCCTCAGAAACAAAGAGTTTATCGTATATATCCTCGGGACGAATACCAAATATAATTTCCTTCCATAGATAATCCTTAAGATAGACTATCATATCATCAATTATCTTAACCTGAAAATCACCGCAATCAAAATAAAATTTACTGTCTTTCTTTATTATTTTACCTTCAATAAAATTCATGGGTGGAGTACCTATAAATCCCGCTACAAATTTATTAACCGGTTTGTTATATAAGATATGGGGATCTGCTATTTGTTGAATCTGTCCATCTTTCATAACCACAATTTTTTCTCCCAGAGTCATGGCTTCCACCTGGTCGTGAGTAACATAAATCATCGTAGCTTGCAGTCGTTTATGAAGTTTATTCAATTCTGTGCGCATCTGGACTCTAAGTTTGGCATCAAGATTACTAAGTGGTTCATCAAATAAAAACACCAGAGGTTTTCTGACAATTGCTCTTCCCACAGCCACTCTCTGTTTTTCTCCTCCCGAAAGTTCTTTAGGCCGTCTTTTGAGGAGATGAGAAATACCGAGGATTTCTGCCGCCTCCTGGACCCGCTTATCTATCTCTACTTTGGGATATTTTCTGAGTCTGAGGCCAAAAGCCATATTTTCATACACTGTCATATGAGGATAAAGGGCATAATTTTGAAAAACCATAGCAATATTTCTATCTTTGGGAGGGACATCATTTACAAGCTTTTCTCCTATATAGATCTCTCCCTTCGTAACTTCTTCCAGCCCCGCTATCATTCTCAAAGTGGTGGACTTCCCACAACCGGAAGGACCAAGTATAACCACAAATTCTCCATGTTCTACCCCAAGATTAAAATCTTTAACAGCCACAACATCACCAGGATAAATCTTAGTTACATTTACCAGACTTACCTGTGCCATGATACTTTTCCTTAGTTTCCAATATGATTATGATAGTGATTATATACTGGATAATGGAGAAATAGTCAATAAGAAAAAAATATAGAATTTTAAAACTATTTCCTATGCTTCCAGTAAAAAAGGGTGGAAGGACTTAATTTTAAATTATATTTGTTTTTCAGAATCCTGTGTGTTCTGAAACAACCCTGTTTATGAATCAATTTTTTAACAAATTTTTCAAATTCTACTGTACATCTTTTGGTATCATTGAGGCCAGGAAACTCTTCGGTGAATGTCTTCACCGGACAGGAAGGATTAACACATACAAACCTTCTTTTATTTAATTCTAGTTCAATTTTTTTATCCTTGTGAGGCTTATCAAATATAATCTGTTTGCGATACTCATAGACCCTGGTGGAAGGAGTTTTACAGTAAGGACATATTCCAGGAGCACCATTTCTCTCTACCACTACACGGATCCCGTTAGTGAGTAACTTGATTTCCTTCTTCTTGACATTTTTCAAATTAATTTTAATACTACCTTTAACAATTTCTCTTTTCATTCCCCCTCCCTTTGCCTCTTACTATAAATTAAACATATTTTAATAAAGTTGTCAAATTGAAGTTAAAATTTTTATAAAGAGAAAAAATATAATGTGTAACTTATTCTCAGGGAGTTTTAATCCCCATTATTGGCCCCACCATGGGGGGGTCGAGTATTATAGGGTCACCAGGATCAGGAGAAGGAAAGTCAATTACAGTCTTTCTCTGCAATGTAAAATCAATTCTTTTCCTATCTCCAGGAGAAACCTTTATAGTTATAGACTCCGAGGTATATCCAATTTTCCTGGCTGTAAGCTTTATTCTCTGAGGGCCGGGGATATATATTTTTTTCCTGTCCGCAGAGGGGGTTAATGGAATTGGCTCCCAAGGATAGGGATACCTGATTACAAGTCTATAATTGCCACCTCTGTCTGTGATTGCTCT